>CAZYYW010000191.1:0-1539 GCA_964651445.1 uncultured Thiotrichaceae bacterium | reverse complement strand
TAACATAAGGGTATTAAACGTTATAAACAATAACTCTGTGACCTCTGTGGTCTCTGTGTCTAAAAAAATTAATTGTCTACCCACTCTATAGTGACTGATTATAGGACATCTGTATTCATTCTGGATATGAAAATCAAGGCGCTTTGTCCTACACTACTGTAAAGGACTCAACATAACGACCACCATGCCGACAAATCATTCTTTCCTGCAAAAACATGAACACAGACTATTAGGGCTTATGCTGTTTAGCCTGCTTGCAGCAAGTCATCTGGGTTACAGCGATACCATCTCGCAAAGTTTTTTAATTGTACACTTTGGCTTTTTTCTATTATGGCAGCCCGTTGTCAAACAACAGTTATCGTTTAATGGCTGGCAAATTTTTATTTTATTTTTGCTGGTTTTTGTCTTTATCTACTGGTTTAACCCGTGGTTGAATGCATTTTGGTCACTGCTACTACTAACCTTGCTCACCGGCCGTATTTTCGCACGCGGCATGGCACGCGCTGCTTATGGCCTTGCCGTTATTGTATTATTTCTTGAACTTGTACTGGTAAACACACCTGAACTATTCCAGCTCGCCGCCATTTCCTCCTCCCTGCAAACACCTTTTACGACACTTTTACTGGCACTACCGCTTGCTTTATTATTCATGCCTGCCACCAACAACGCTTCAAACCAGATTGATTTTATTCGCGGATTTTTGGTTGTTTTGCTACTGGTTTTATTGTGCATGAGCAGTGTCTTAATCAGCCTAACCGCACAGCAACCTTATCTTGAATCACTGGCAGTTAGCGTTATCATCCTCAGCGTATTTTTGCTACTCACCGCATTTTTATGGGCACCGCGTGGCGGCTTTAGCGGTCTGGCACAAATGCTGGAAGAATATTTACTCAATATCGGCGGCCCATTTGAAGAATGGTTTTCCCAGGTTTCGACGCTGGAAGCCAATAACCGGCTACGACCTGATAGCTTTCTTACTGCCAGTATGCAGTATCTGATGCAACAACACTGGATATGCGGTGTCAGTTGGCAAACTGAACAAGCTCGCGGCAATGAAGGTAACACCTCCAGCTACAGCGTGAACATTGACGATGAAAAACTTAGTTTAATCGTTTATGCCCATAATCCTGTAGGTCCCTCTTTATTACTGCACAGTCGATTATTGCTTAACACGCTGACTTTTTATTATCGCGCCAAACTACAGGAGCAAGTACTTTTAAAACAGGCACATATGCAGGCAATCTATGAAACTGGCTCGAAGCTAACGCATGACGTTAAAAATATTTTGCAGGCAACCCATGCCATGACGCAAATTATTAATGACAACGACACACAGATGCAGGAAAAAGTTGAGATATTAAAAAAACACATGCCTATATTAACGCAACGTCTTAATACCACTCTTGAAAAATTGCGTGAACCCACAAAATCCAACGCCACAGAAAACACTAGTGGCTCCTTATTACATTGGTGGAACCAGTTACAAATGCGTTATACCGGCCGGCATATTGAGTTTTCAAGTAGTATAGACAGTGACTC
>CAZYYW010000190.1:0-1668 GCA_964651445.1 uncultured Thiotrichaceae bacterium | reverse complement strand
TCCATCTTACCAATCTCACTGCGCATCGTGGTCTGCGCCAGTTGCATCACGGCAAACACATAATTATCAATACCATAAGACGCTTTGAAAGGATCCAGCACTTTAAGATACAAAACACCATCAACCACCAGTGTAATATTATCCTTGGTGATAGCGCCCTGGCTGGGCACATCAACTGCCTGCTCTTTTAGTGAGCGGTCATACGCTACTTTATCGATAAAAGGCACCAGAAAATTCAATCCCGCTTCCATGGTTTTATCGAATTTTCCAAAACGCTCAATCACAAAAGCACGATTTTGCGGCACAAATTTAATGGATGACTTTACCAACACAATAGACAATATCGCGAAGCCCACCCAAAAATTAAATAATAGATCAAAAACATCAGTCATAAATTACTCCCAAAAGTATATCTGCAGATAATGACCAGAAACACGCCAACATTCAAGCGCTAAATTATAATTAAACCTATAAAAATCGCACACCAACAATCTCAAAAAACTTAAAGCTTTCTCAGCAGTTCTATTTACACTTGTTGACATAAGTCAAACAACCTTTCTACTTTTCCTTGTTACACTTAATAAGTCCATCAAAACCAGCGCTGATATTATGAATACTCAAACTACGAGCATCACAAAAATAAATACTAAAGAAACCGTTAACAAATCAGATGCTAAAACACCTGACAATACCGCCAACCGCACCAAAAAAGACTTAAAAGATATTCTCAGCGATATGTCCGATCCAGAAAAAGTATTGGCATCACCAGACATCATCTCAGCGAGCGAATTACTCGAAGTTAGTTATGAACTGGGGGCATACCCTTACCATAAAAAAATCGGCACAGAAGAATACGAACACGAAAAACGATTGCTACAAGCAGAACTACTCAAGGTGCAAGTTTGGGTAAAAGAGAAACATAAGCGTATTGTCGGATTCTTCGAAGGCAGAGATGCCGCCGGCAAGGGTGGCGCAATTAAGCGATTTATGGAGCATTTAAACCCGCGTTCGGCGCATGTCGTCGCACTGGAAAAACCAACGGAAAAGGAGCTGGGGCAATGGTATTTTCAGCGCTATATCGAACAGATGCCAACCAACGGTGAAATCGTTTTGTTTGACCGCTCCTGGTACAACCGCGCGGGGGTAGAACGTGTAATGCAATTTTGCACCCCAGAGGAGCATCTGGAATTTTTACGCACCGCACCCGCACTGGAACGCATGTTGGTACATTCCGGCACCATTATGCGCAAATACTGGTTTTCAGTCAGCCGTCATGAACAATTACGACGTTTTCATTCGCGCTCACACGACCCGTTAAAACACTGGAAACTCAGCCCGATTGACCTGCAGTCACTGGACAAGTGGGAAGATTACACCGAAGCCCGTCGCTCCATGTTTTTCCACACCGACACCGCAGATGCGCCTTGGGTGGTTATTAAATCAGACGATAAAAAACGCGCCCGCATCAATTGCATGCGCCATTTTTTATACAGCTTAGATTACCCAGCTAAAGATTCGACCATCGCCTATAAACCGGATGAGTTGATTGTTGGCAATGTGGATTCTTTGTACCCGAAAAAACTGGCAAAGTATGTGTAAGCCAACTTCTGCTTCTGGGCAGTAGCGGACAGTCATAAAGATAAAGGATTGTCCGCGAACAACGCAAAA
>CAZYYW010000189.1:0-1739 GCA_964651445.1 uncultured Thiotrichaceae bacterium | reverse complement strand
CACCCCTTTGTCGAGACTTTACAACTTTCTCTAATACGTTTCCGTGCAATTAACGACTAGGTCAAAACTCAAAACAGCGGTATGAAACATCTAGTGGCCTATTATCATTTTTAGAATGTGTCTCATAGCGATTCTACATTGAACGGTTTGCAAGCGACCGAAGCAGAACCAAGCAGCGGCACCAAAAATAATATTTGGGCCACTGCCTAGCTAAAAATACCGTGTTCGCGTGTTGACAGAAATTTAATTTTTGGCCATTTCTCAACCGTCATATCCAGGTTGACCCTGGTTGGCGCAATATAGGCAAGATCGCCCGCATGGTCTAATGCCAGATTGGTTGTTTGTCGATCTTTAAATCGCTTCAGCTCTTTTTCATCATCGCATTCCACCCATCTTGCAGTGGTAACATTTACCGTTTCAAAATTGCAGTCAACCTTATATTCATCCAGCAAACGATATTTCACCACTTCGAACTGCAGTACGCCAACAGCACCCAGTATCAGGTCATTATTGTGCAATGGTCGGTATAACTGAGTGGCACCTTCTTCACACAATTGCATCAAACCTTTTTGCAGGGCTTTCATTTTTAAAGGGTCTTTTAATTGCGCACGGCGAAACAACTCTGGTGCAAAATTCGGGATGCCGGTAAATGCCAAGTCTTCACCCATGGTAAAAGTGTCGCCAATTCGCATGGTGCCGTGATTATGCAATCCAATAATATCGCCGGTATAAGCGACATCGACTTGTTCACGATCAGCTGCCATAAAAGTCATCGCATCCGCCAGTTTTATATCCTTAGCCAAACGCACATGTTTTACCTTCATACCTTTTTTATACATGCCGGAACAGATGCGAACAAAAGCGATGCGGTCGCGATGCCCGGGATCCATATTCGCCTGTATTTTAAAAACAAAACCGGTAAATTTTTCTTCCTCTGGTTGCACAATGCGGCTCTGTGTTGCTCGCGCTCGTGGTGACGGCGCATAGTCATTGAGCGCGTCCAGCAGTTCACCGACACCAAAATTATTAATACCCGAACCAAAAAACACTGGAGTCAGTTCACCTTTCTGATAGGCATCTAAATCAAAAGCGTGGCTGGCACCTTTTACCAACTCGATTTCTTCACGTAATTCATCTGCCATATAACCCAGTATTTCATCAAGCTGTGGATTATCCAGTCCATCGATGACATCTCCCTGTTGGATTTTTCCACCATGGGTAGCACTAAAAAACTGTACGGTATCGGTGATCAGATTAAACACCCCTTTAAAGTTTTTTCCCATGCCTATCGGCCAGGTAATGGGGGCGCATTGAATATTTAATATCGCCTCAATCTCATCAAGAATATCAATTGGCTCGCGCGCTTCTCGATCCATTTTATTGACAAAAGTAATAATCGGCGTGGTACGCAAGCGACACACTTCCATGAGTTTAATGGTGCGCTCCTCCACACCTTTAGCAGCGTCGATGACCATCAACGCGGAATCGACAGCCGTCAATGTACGATAAGTATCCTCAGAGAAGTCCGCATGGCCAGGGGTGTCCAGTAGATTGATAACGCACTCCTTATGGGGGAACTGCATGACTGAAGAGGTCACCGAAATGCCGCGCTGTTTTTCCAGCTCCATCCAGTCGGATGTAGCATGACGCGCGGCCTTCCTGCCTTTTACCGTGCCCGCCATTTGAATAGCGCCGCTAAAAAGCAATAGTTTTTCAGTTAGTGTGGTCTTGCCCGCATC
>CAZYYW010000188.1:0-1746 GCA_964651445.1 uncultured Thiotrichaceae bacterium | reverse complement strand
GTGTCAGTAAAGGTAGTTTAGTTATTTTCGACGATAACCCGAGGTAATCGGGTAACGTCGGTCACGGCCAAACGCTCGTCGGGTAATACGAATACCCGGCGCAGACTGACGACGTTTGTGCTCATTGCGCTGCACCATGGTAATCACCTGTACAACCGTATCGCGATCAATACCTTCTGCCACAATTTCATCGATGGTTTTATCTTGCTCTACTGATAACGCTAAAATTCGATCCAGTACAGCATAGTCCGGCAATGAATCCTGATCACATTGATCTTCCCTTAGTTCGGCCGTTGGCGGTCGGGTCAATACCCGTTCAGGAATGACCGCTGAAAGACTGTTTCGGTATTCACATAATTTATACACCAGCGTTTTACAGACATCTTTTATCGGCGCAAAACCACCACACATATCACCGTACAAGGTGGCGTATCCAACGGCCATTTCACTCTTGTTGCCCGTAGTTAACACCATGCGACCTTTTTTATTTGAAATTGCCATCAACAATAAACCACGGCAGCGAGCTTGAATATTTTCTTCCGTGGTATCAACGGCTGCGCCTTCAAACACGGGTGCTAAGGTGGTTAAAAAGCTATTAAAGACTGGCTCAATAGCAATCACATCGTATTTCACATCCAGCAGCTTTGCCTCAGTTTCAGCGTCTTGCAAACTCATATCCGCGGTGTAGCGCGATGGCATCATTACCGCTTCTACATTCTGCGCGCCAAGTGCATCCACTGCTATCGCCAGTGTTAGTGCAGAATCAACGCCGCCAGAAAGACCGATAATGACACCACTAAAACCATTTTGTCGGACAAAATCACGCACCCCAGTGACCAGTGCTTTGTAGGTGATGGCTTCACTTGTTTCCTGTTTTTCAAGTAAACCCAGCACTTGTTGTGGTGCGCTAATATCATCACCATCAAATAAGATCTCAAGCGTATCGTTGGCAAAACATTTGGCGCGCGCAATTAAATTACCCAAACGATTCACAGCCAGCGAGTCACCATCAAACACCAATTCGTCCTGACCACCCATCATATTGAGATACATAATAGGAAGCGCATAGCGTGAGGCATGTTGTTGCAGTATTTTTATACGCTCGGCATGTTTATTAATATGAAAAGGCGATGCGTTTATAACCAGAATTGCCTGAGCGCCATTCTCCTTTGCTTGTTGCACACAATCTGCCTGCCAAACATCTTCACAAATCAATAGACCTATTTTCTTACCCTTTATATCAATAACAGCGCTTTCATCACCCGCGGAAAAATAGCGCACTTCGTCAAATACTGAGTAATTCGGTAAGGACTGTTTAAAATAAAACTGTCGGATTAGGCCATGACTTAAATACAAAGCCGTGTTGTAAAGCTTGCCAGCATGTTGGTAGGGTAAACCAAAGACCACACCGGTATCTGCAATACTGTCTTTTAATGTTTGTTGTATGCGTAAACATTCATGTTGCGTCTGTGCCAGAAAACCTGCGCGATGCAGCAAATCCTCCGGTGGGTAACCGACCAGTGCTAATTCAGGAAACACCACAAGATCAGCACCCTGTTGACTTGCTTTGATAGAAGCGGCAATAATTTTATCCGCATTGTTTTTTATATCCCCTACCTGGAACACGTCTTGCACCATTACAATTTGTATTGCTGCACCGTGCGAAGTAGCTGTTTGTGCCTGACTCATAATAGTAATTTTTTTGTTAAAGGGAGGTTTCAAAAAGAGAGATCTTAACATGCTGCG
>CAZYYW010000187.1:0-1757 GCA_964651445.1 uncultured Thiotrichaceae bacterium | reverse complement strand
GCTAATATTTGCCGGGTTAGAAAGGTCAGGCTTTTATGCTGATCTTCTTGCGCTCGCACGTCTGCCACATAATGCGCTACCACGGCTGCAATAGCGGCACCATCGGCCTTAGCCGGAGTTTCATCGATTACATAGTTAAGCATATTAACGGTGAGCGTGGGGTCAATCGGGTAGGAAACAGATAACCAGACACCGTGCGCCAGCGCCACAATAGAGGCCGGTTGCGCACTTTGATACAGTACGTCGCAACTTTCAACAGCATCCTGCCATTGTTCCAGCTCGATAAAGGTATCGAGAGCTGAACGCGCCTTTTCCCAAGATTCAGCGGCACGCCCGCTACCGACCAAAGCTTCTGCCACATCAAGCTGCAAACGCGCACGGTCGATAGGATCGGCACTGGCTTCCAGTGCATCATACATCGCCTGCTTTTTATCCAGATACTTCTGGATGTCTTCTTTTGATTGCTCTGGGGTAGAGCTATCGATCGCTAAATCACCAAATTGCTTATCACCGGACATAGGGTATTACCATTGTTCTTAAATTGAATGCGCTTTTTACAGCATTTCGGGCGCAATGAAAACACGCTAATTGCAGGGGGGTGCCTCTATCTTTTGAGATATACGCTGCAAAGCCGCTGCCAGTGCAGACTCTTCAATCGGAAAAGTGAGCGATGCTGCCACCTCAAAACTTTGTAAAAATCGCTGATACTGAGATTCGAACTCCTTTTCGTAAAAGACTATCATCTCGTTTTCAGTCACGCCCTGAGTGCTGGACAACAATGTTTCCAAGTTGCTGGTGCGGTCACGAAAATCTGACTGGAAATTAAATTCTGCCACCATAACCCGCGGTTTATGCAGGCGAATCAGTTTCACCGCCTTGCGCACCGTTTCTGTCTTAAACACCTGATAACCATAAGACTGGTAAAGGCTGGCAAAGTCAGGGTAGCCGCCAATTTCTACAATCGACAACAAAACGGGTTTTTCTTTAGCACTCATAATTTTGCGTTTAAATCGGTTTTTTTAGTCTGGGCTTTTTAGTCTGGCCATTACACAAAATGAGTTTCATCCGGCAGAGGATCTCTGGCTTTAATATCATAGGCAGCATTTCTCGGAATTACATGGCGAATGCCGCCCTTTGGTTGTTCTACATCGCCAATATAACGTGGAATGACGTGTATATGCAGATGAAAGACACTTTGCCCGGCGGCTATATCATTATTGCTGCCAATATTATAACCGTCTGGTTGGTAACCCTGCTTTTGTATGATATTTTTGGCTTCGCATATCAATTCAAAAAAAGCCTGATTTTCTTCTTTTGTCGCTTCAAACAATGTTTTTATATGCCGCTTAGGTACAATTAAACAATGCCCATTACTAACGGGTGAGTTATCAGCCACTATTTGAGCATACGCATTTTCTGCGAGAATTTCTTCTTTTCGCGGATGGCAGAAAATACACGGGTTATTTAGGTCGAATTTTTTTGTGCTAGAAGGATTGGTCATCTGGTAAATTTTTATTAATTAGTGATAGCATGGAAGTGATTTATTTTAACACTATTTAGCGAGGTCTTCGTTAGGCAGCCTCTGACTAATGCTGAATGAAGCAGAGGCGACCTAATAAAAAAATATATGACTGAATATAAAAAAGATCAAGCAGCCATTGCAGCACTTACGCCAGAGCAATTTCGAGTCACACAGGAAAGCGGTACTGAAGCGGCTGGCAGTGGCGAGCATGTCAATAACTTCGAACCCGGCATTT
>CAZYYW010000186.1:0-1860 GCA_964651445.1 uncultured Thiotrichaceae bacterium | reverse complement strand
CTCTGTGGTCTCTGTGTCTATCTATCTTGTCCACTCAATACGGCATAGACCCATATATTTTATATTTCAATATTCTGCTGCCACCATAACTCCAGCGCCGCCAGATGCCAGAGTTTACTACCCTGCAAACGGGTATGATAATCCTCTGGATTTTTTAATAACTTTTCCACATAAGCAGGGTTATACAATCCACGTTGTCTAGCGCTATCTGACAATAAAATTTCTTTCATGAATTCCAGAAATTCACCGCGTACATATTTTAATGCCGGCATTGGAAAATAGGCTTTACTGCGGTTGACTACTTTATCCGGTAAAAAGCCACGAGACAATTCTTTTAACACATGCTTGCCACCGTTGGGCAGTTTCATTTCCGCTGGCATGGAAGCCGCCAGTTCGATCAATTGCGTATCAAGAAAAGGCACCCGTGCTTCTAGCCCCCATGCCATCGTCATATTATCGACTCGCTTGACCGGATCATCGACTACCAGCGTGGTCACATCAACCGCCAATACTCGGTCAAGATATTCATCGGCCTCGACTTCATCTAGCAGACCTTGTATTAATTCGGATGTCACATCATCACCGTGATAACGGCTGTTCACTGTGTCGAGATATTCGTCATGGTCACGGTCAAAGTATTCATCCGAAAAACGTTTAATGCCTTTTGTTTTTGAGTGATGCATACGCGGATACCAGAAATAACCGCCAAACACTTCATCTGCGCCCTGACCACTCTGCACTACTTTGACTTCTTTAGAAACGACTTCAGACAACAAATAAAATGCCACCGCATCCTGACCAAACATCGGTTCCGCCATATTGGCAAAGGCTTCTGGTAAGCGCGGCAATACCTGATCGTTCGGCACCATTAATTGATGATGCTCGGTGTCAAACATTTCAGCGACCGCATCGGAATACTCGAATTCATTGCCTTTTTCTTCTGGCGCATCTTCAAAACCAACGGAAAAAGTTTTCAAGCCTTTTTGTCCCGCTTCTGCCAACAGCCCCACCAACAAACTGGAATCAATGCCACCAGAAAGCAACACCCCAACTGGTACGTCCGCAATTTTTACCCGTTTTTCTACCGCCCGCCGCAGTTCGTCGTGCACTGCCTGTACCCAGTCTTGCTCACTCATTTTGGTGTCGGGGCGTTTTGCGGTTAACCGCCAGTAGCGCTTTTCAGTCACTTTTCCATTAGCATTAATCAGCATATAGTGCGCTGGTTTGACTTTTTTTATGCCGCTAACAATGGTGTGAGGCGCAGGAACCACGCCATGCAGGGTAAATAAATGATGCATGGCAGTTTTGTTGATGCTGACATCTAATTTGTCATCGGCATGAATGATGGCTTGGGTATTGGAGGCAAACAACAATCGTTGCTTCGTTTGCGAGTAATACAGGGGTTTAATACCATTACGATCACGCGCTAATAACAAGCGCTGTTTCGCTTCATCCCAAATGGCAAAGGCAAACATTCCCTGCAAGCGAGCAACACAGAGCTCTCCCCATTCGATATAAGCACGTAAAATTACTTCGCTGTCACCTGTTGATTTAAAAACATGACCCAGCCCCTGCAATTCTTTTCGAAGATCGGGGTAGTTATAAATCGTGCCGTTAAAAACCAGAGCAACACCTGTCGCTTCATCCAGCATTGGCTGCGCCGCTTTATCCGTCAGGTCGATAATTGCAAGCCGGCGATGACCAAATGCCACCGGCGGTTTTATAAACACGCCTTCAGAATCAGGCCCACGTTTTTGCAAGGCTTGCTTCATACCAGCAATAACGTCTGCCTCCGGCTTTAACGCATCAAACCTGAATTCACCACAAATTCCACACATAATTATTTTTCTCGTTTCTATA
>CAZYYW010000185.1:0-1974 GCA_964651445.1 uncultured Thiotrichaceae bacterium | reverse complement strand
CTGTGACCTCTGTGGTCTCTGTGTCTAATTTTAATTGTGTAGCAGCTAAAGCCTTACACTGAAAGTGCATAGTTTTAACTAACGTACTGGAACAATAAATGCCTTTTCACCGGCTTCCTCTTGCTTTTAGTTGTGACTGGTCTATTTATTGTAAATGACTGATAACATTGCGAATAATAAATCTGCTACGGAAAGCGAACAGGAAGCATGTTTGCTACCCAATGTTTGCGATGTAAAAAATCTGTTTATCGTTATTCTGCTTACTGTGGTACTTGCCATCGTGCTATCGATGGCCGCCGCATCGAACAGTGCCCAGTTCTGGGCGCATCTGTCGCTCTCCTCATTATTAATGATTTGGATCGCGCTGATTAACGCTGCCTTACTGTGCCGGCTACGTGGCTGGTTGCATCGGCAAAAACCAAGTCACTGTCTCATCCTTACTTTCACCTTAATGATGGCAACCAGCTTGCTGGTCGCACTATTGGCAAGCATGGCAGGCACTTTAATATCGCTAGAAAAAGGTGCGGAGCAATTCAATGCACTATTTTTTATTCGCATCATGACCATTAGTGCTGTGACCTACCTGCTTTTACTGCGCTATTTTTATGTCCAGCAACAATGGCGAATAAATCTGGCAACACAAAGCCGAGCGGAAATACAGGCGTTACGCGCTCGCATCCGACCGCATTTTCTGTTTAACAGCATGAATACTATTGCCAGCTTAATCCCCGCGTCGCCCCAGCTGGCTGAAACCGCCATTGAAAACCTTTGTGACTTGTTTCGCGCCAACCTTGGTGAGCAAAACATGAATCGACTGGCAGATGAAATAGAACTGACCGAAAGCTACCTTGCCATAGAGAGCCTACGCCTCGGCTCACGGTTACAGATTGAGTGGCAAATTGATAAAAACTTGCTCAATCTTGAGGTGCCATCACTGTGTATTCAACCACTTGCAGAAAATGCGGTATATCACGGCATTGAACCCATCACAGAAGGTGGAAAAATAGTGATTTCTGCACTACAAATAGAGAACAAACTGAAATTATCCGTCAGTAACCCTCTGCTGCCAGAAAACCAATCTCTGACATCGAAAAAGGGTAATCAAATGGCGCAGGACAATATTCGTCAGCGCCTAAAACTCGTCTATGGAAAAAAAGGCGGGTTTGAAATAAATGCCACCAAAGAAAGCTACACAGTTTCACTTTTAATCCCTTTGGACTAAATTTCTTTGAATTTCTTTGGACAATAAACATGAATGTTTTAATAGTTGATGACGAACAACTCGCCCGGCAACGATTAAGAAAACTATTGACAGCGTCCGGCGAATATCAGGTTGTAGGCGAAGCTGAAACGGGAGAAGATGCGCTGCGTAAAACCCAGTCATCACACCCCGATGTTGTCCTTATGGACATTCGCATGCCCGGCATGGACGGCATCGAAGCGGCCCGTTACATCAATCGCATGGACAACCCGCCTGCCATTATTTTTACCACGGCATACGGTGAACACGCACTAAAAGCCTTTGAAACACATGCGGTTGATTATTTATTAAAACCCATCAAACAAAGCCGTCTGGAAGCCGCTCTTGATGCTGCCAAACGCATGAACAAAGCACAGCTAAGCCAACTTCGCGAAGATGAAACCGACGGAGCCCGGCTAAAAATATGCGTGAAAAATCGTGGCTCACTCGAGCTCATCCCGATAGAAGATATTATTTATTTCAAAGCTGACCAGAAATATGTCACCTTGCGCACTGCTGATCAGGAATATCTTATCGAAGAATCCTTGAAACTGTTAGAACAGGAATTTTCATTTCACTTTATTCGGATACACCGCAATGCGCTGGTGGCACATAATATGCTGCACGGCCTAACCAAAAATATTCAAGGTCACGCCTGTATTAATTTTAGTGAGATTGATGACCTGCTTGAAATCAGCCGCCGCCATTTACCGCTGATTCGTAAAAAACTTAAA
>CAZYYW010000184.1:0-2104 GCA_964651445.1 uncultured Thiotrichaceae bacterium | reverse complement strand
TGAAATTCTTAAGGAAGACGCCGTGGGCAAGAAAGGTAGTAGAGAGCCTTTATCTATCAGAATTTCCACTACACTAAAAATGGGCGGAGTGTGGCAAGCGCTATAGTGTTGTCGTTCATTGGTACGGTCTAATGACGAATTACACCGGATATCAGAGGAAGATATCCTTTTGATTGCACGAGCGAGTTAGTATTGCCAGCCTGTAGCGTATGAGACTTTTCGTCTCTGATTAAAAGTATCCGTTAAACTGGGGGAGGTTCACTCTGACCCTATTGACCGTAGATTGGGTCAATCTGTCTTATCGATTACCTGCCTGCCATAATAAATTTTTAGCCAAATTTCTACAACAACTAAAAGACTGAAAATCCCGTTCATTATAAAAAAAGGCCAGAGTTCCAGTAACCAGGAGTAAATTTGGTAAAACATTGCTGAAGCAAGTGAGAGAAGCAGCATGACCATAGAAACTTCGTCTGCTTGTTTTAACTGATATGTTTTCAATATTTGAGGAAGAAAACAAAGTGTTAGCAGTATGCCTGCCAGATAGCCAATAAGGTCTGTAATCAAAGTAAATCACCTTCTTAATATTTTACGGGTAGTCACATCATCGCTAGCCTTCAGCCAATTGCGACTCTTTATTCAATAATTCAAGATTATTTAGTGCTTGTGTATAATCAGCTCGTATAGCAACGGCGCGTTGTAAATAGTCTTTTGCTTTTTCAGTGTCTTTAAGTTTACCGTATATATATCCGATGCTATTCAATGCTTCGGCATGCCCCGCATCAGCACTAATTACTTTCTCTAATTCAAGCAGGGCTTCGTCATAACGCTCAAGATTACTCAGCGCGACACCGTAATTAAATCTTGCAGGGATATAGTCCGATAACATTTCAAGGCACTTTTTATATTCAAGCAGTGATTCTTCGACTTTGTCATCATTGTATAACTGGTTACCGTTTTCAAAGTGGGTTTCGGCAAAGGACCAGTCCTGTGAAGGCTGAACCACATTTTTTAATACTTCATCGGGCAATACATAAGTGCTGCCGATTAATGCCATATCGTCATTGATTATTTCGGGGAATTTCCACGGTAAAATAGATACCGCAAATATTTCCTGCACGCCTTTTTCAAATTTTAGAAAAGCCTTTATTTCGCCGTTTGTTGTGTCAACTATCCAGACACCACTGTGACGAACGGGCTGCGTTTGAGTCAGCGGTAAACCGGCAAATACGGCGGTCTCACGTACTTGCGATAAACCGACGATGGCGTATTTTCCAATAAAATCCAGGCCACGGGTAAAGCCGGGTAACGCTGCAATAGTGATGTTTTCACCTGTTTTTTCATCAAGGTAATTTAAAGTGCCACGACCCGATTCTAAAAACCACAGTTTATTATCATGCCAGCGAGGGGAGTGCGGCATCGACAAACCGCGCAGCAAAAACTCGTTGTTTTCGATATCCATCAAGATGCCACCAGAGGCTTTGTTCTTACGCCAGCCGCCGGGTTCATCGGTTTCACCTAAGGCAGTAATATAACGCGGTTTACCATCACGTACCGCCAGACCATTTAAATGGCATCGATCACGCATATCGTATTCGCTGATAAAAGGCGGACGCCATTGCGGATTAAAACTGTAGCCGGGTTTGAATGTACACAGGCAGGAAAAACGGGTGTTAATAAACCATAATTCTTCATCGACCCAGGCCATTTCATGGATATCAATATCGCCGGTGGTTTTTACATCACGCACCAGATAACAGGCATCGTGTGTGCCTTCGGGTTTTACTCGCGCAGCGGCACTGGGCACATTTCGAAAATCCCATATCTGTGCGGCGGTGCCGAGGGTTAATCTGTCCTGTGTGGCGACCATACCCATGGGTTTATTAAATTGACGAAAATGGGTATTGGTTTTTCCGTTTTCTTCACGGGCAAGAATTAAACGTCCAGCCTGATAAGTGGAAATAGCCAGACTAATACCAAAATGTTTCAGTAATTCAGTAAAACCATTGGTATGGACACTGGCAAGTTCTTCAATGACTGCATCTCTGTCGCTAGATTTTCCATCGCTTGATTCTTTGGCTGTCTGTTTCATGAAAATTAACCCTTA
>CAZYYW010000183.1:0-2186 GCA_964651445.1 uncultured Thiotrichaceae bacterium | reverse complement strand
CAATCTGAAACCGTTTACTATCTGAAAGATTGTGAACGTGGTTGAGCTAGAATTGCTGAGATTAATCGCGGTGATGTCGCTGCCATCATTGGCTAAACCAGAGGCGCCGACAAAGTACACACCTTTAAAATTACTATTGCCATTAAGCGTGTTAGCGTTACAGTTTGTTGAGGCGAAATATTCGGTGTTTAATTCGACATGCCCGTTTTGGCTAAAACTTGCCATGGTTAAAGCTGATTCGCCACCAGTGACGCTGCCACCCCCACTGCCGGACGCACCTGTCGTTGTTGTTGATGTTCCTTGTGCTGTGATGAAACAGTTTGTTTCCCAGTTACCGATAAGTTGTGGTGCAGCCGTATTGGCTTCCGCTGCAGGTGCCGCAACACTATTATCACCGCCGCTGCTACTACATGCTTGTAGAAGTACACTTGCTGCTATCGATAATGTGGTTGAAATTTTTTTAGTGTTCATAGTCGTTTGTACAATCAAAATGCGGCGTGTCTTTGTCGTATTGCACGTTATGATAGTTTAGCTTGATTATTAAGCTTTGTATTAATGTATCGATTAAAGGCATTACATAGAGATGCTTAATTTATTTTTTTCTCGATACTATCCAGCCGACGACTAATTTTCTCTAACAGATTGCGCGTCTCTGCCACTTCAGCGGCATGTTCAGAGGCTTGTTCAAGGTCACCTTCTTCCTGCATTTTTCCAATAACGATGCCAATCATCATATTCAAAAATACAAAAGCATTAAAAAAGATAAACGATAAATAATAGACCCAGGACATTGGGTAAACAATCATGGTTTCATACATGATGTCTGTCCAGTCTTCAAACGTAACAACGCGAAACAAGGTTAACATTGAAATAGATATGTCACCCCATAGTACCGGATTAATGCGCTCAAACAAAAAACTGCCAACAGCGGCGTACATGTAAAATAGGATGAACATTAGCAGCAGCACGTATGCCATAGACGGCAATGATTTGATTAAGGCGTTGACTAATATTCTGAGTTCGGGAATAACGGATATTAATCGTAACACCCTAAACACGCGAATCAGTCTTGCTAAGAAGGCAAATTCACTTTCGTCGAACGGTAGCAGGCTGACTACAACAATTAAGGTATCAAAAATATTCCAGGCATTATTAAAAAATCGCTTTTTATCTTTGCAGGCAATGAAGCGTAAGCTGATTTCAAACAGAAAAAAGATGGTAATGGCGACATCAAAAAACGCCAGCGTATTAATAAAAATAGGATCTAAATCGTAGGTTTTGGCACCGATTAAAAGTGCCGATAAAAGAATAATAGTAATAACGGCTATTTCAAAAAACCGGTTTTCATACAGTCGATGAATATAATTTTGAAGCGTGAATGCGATATTTGTCATAAGGTAATGGTTCTGATATGAGGTCTCCAACCTATTTTGATGCATCACTCCATTAAGAACAAGTTTTTTCATTGTGCATTGTTGATTGCTCCCCAGTAATTGCTCCTCGGTAATTGCTCCTGCATTACCCTAATACCGTCCATCCATGGACATATGCATTACCCTAATACCGTCCATCCATGGACATATGCATTACCCTAATACCGTCCATCCATGGACATATGCATTACCCTAATACCTGCCATCCTTGGCGTATCGGTAATTGCGCCTGCTGAGGGGAATGGTTAAAGAGATTTCTGGCAGAAGTACCAGTCAGTGCATTCATAGCCTTCATTCATACGCGCTTCGGCGGCATCCGCTGTTGCTGGCGGTGGTACGATGACTTTGTCGCCTGGCTGCCAGCCTTCAGGTGTTGCAATACCATTTGCATCCGATGTTTGCAATGCCGTTACTAAGCGCAGTATTTCATTGATTGAGCGACCATTGGTCATTGGGTAGTAAACCATTGCCCGCAGTATGCCTTTATCGTCAATTATAAATGTTGCGCGAACCGCTGAGGTATCACTAGCACCGGGCTGAATCATGCCGTAGTCATGTGCCACTTTCATGCTTAAGTCGGCAATAATGGGGAACTTAACATCAATATTAAATTTCTCTTTTATATTGCGAATCCAGGCAAGGTGGGAGAAATGACTGTCGATTGATAAACCCAATAATTCTGTGTTTATCAGACTGAACTCATCTTGTCTTTTGGCGAATGCAATAAACTCGGTGGTGCACACGGGTGTGAAA
>CAZYYW010000182.1:0-2198 GCA_964651445.1 uncultured Thiotrichaceae bacterium | reverse complement strand
CTTTGTACCTTTCTTAGAACAGGTGTTATTAAGACATTTATTCTGTGCTCAGTCATTACCGCAAGCCTTTTTACCACGGTTGCAGTGCATGCATCCGTATCACTGGAAAGAACCATCAAAGAGAGTGACGATAGCTTGGCGGCTGTGTCAGCATTGTTGGCTGGAAATGAAGGTCGCTTATTGGTATTAGATAGTGAAAACGGTGTTTTATTAGAATATAAGGGTAATGCCAGTACACGATATGATCTGATTAAAAACAATGTTTTTGAATCGGAAGGCATGCATGGTCTGACACGTTTAGACGAGAACAGCTACCTGCTGTCAAATAAAGATGACAATGTGATCGCTATTATCGATGATGAAGGAAAGCTGATTCAGAAATTTGCTGAAAGTGGTTCCCGCGAAGGACAACTGGATGAGCCAATGGGCATCGATTGGTCGCATAATGGTCGATTGTATGTCGCGGACAAGGAAAATAACCGTATTTCAGTATTTGGTCAGGACGGTGTTTTTATCATGGCATTCGGCCAGCAGGGTTTAAATGAAGAGCAACGGTTATATGAGCCGGTACAGGTTTATGTCGATCCTCAAGAGCGTGTGTATGTACTGGAAAAAGAGAACAATGGCAGGGTGTCTATTTTCACCCATGATGGAAAATTACTGCAGCAATTAAGCAGCAGCGACTTTGACAAGTTCGGTGGTGGCGAGGTTGAAATTGTTAATATCACCATTGATGATAAAGGTTTGTTATACGCGGCAGATAGAGAGAATGGACGAGTATTTCAGATTGACTGGCAGGCAAAAAAATTGCTCTCCAGTTTTGGCAGCAAGGGTGAACAGCGTGGTCAGTTTGAAAAAGTGAGTGCCATGGTGGTACTGCCAGGCAATAAAATCGCTGTCGCCGACAGCGAAAATAAGAAGATAGAAATTTATCGACTACCAAGAAATAGTTACCCGACGCTGTCAAAGGTTTACTTACCAACGGTCGGTTTTGAGCGTTCAATACAGCTTCATTGTTCTCGTGCTTACCGGTTACTTGGCGGCAATGTACTATGCCTGGACGCTGAAAATGACAGAGTTACCACTTATAATAGTTCGGGCAAAAAGGTTAAAGATTTTGAAGGTGAATTCTCTGATCTGATTACGGCTTCCATTGATGACCAGGATATAGTGATTCTGGATGGTGAAAAAATAAAATATTACAAGCTTGATGGTCGTATGCGTTTTGAAGTGGGCGGTTCGGGCGACGAAGATGGTAAGTTGGATTCAGCGAAAGGTTTGTTTCTAGGGAAAGACAAAGTATACGTTGCCGATACGGGCAATCAGCGAATCCAGATTTTTTCACGAGATGGCATCTACCTCGATAAAATCACTAATCCAAAAAATTCCGATGATGAAATATTCAAACAGCCATTACGTGTCGCAGTTGATAACAATGACAATATGTTTGTGCTTGATAAGGAAAGCAAGCAGGTACTGGTTTTTTCTCCCAACCGAAAATTGCTGTACCGCATAGGTGGCGAAGAGGATCAGCCAGACGCATATACTGACTTGTTTGATATTGCCGTTGATGATGATGAAAATTTGTATGTACTCGGTGCTACCGAAGATAATAAAGCAACCATACAGGTGTTTAACGGGCCAATAAAAATTATTTCATTCGGCGCTCAGGTAGCCGGTCAGGTGGGCCTTGATGAGCCGGTTTCTATATCAATTCCTAAAGCCAATAAAACCATTGTTAGTGTTTATGATGATGAGTTAAAAGCACTAAAAACTTATAAGTTTAAACAATTACCGCCTAAACCCGGTGGCCTGCGAGTGCGCGGAGCCATTAAAGAAACGCAGTTAAGCTGGAATAAAGTGCCTGGTAGTTTTACCAGTCGATATAAAGTCTATGGTGCGCGTGTAAAAAATGGTGATTTTAAATACCTTACCGACGTTGCTGGTTTGCAGGCAACCGTGCAAAACAAAGGCGCTTTTAGTCCGCGTTTTTACCGAATCAGTGCCATCAGTGGATTTGGTGTTGAAGGCGAGCCTTCCAATAGTCGGGAAGATATTTTTCAGGCGGCTTACCTGAATTATAAAGCAGGCAAGTACCAGCAGGCGAAAAAACTATTTTTAGCCTCTTATGAAAAAGACAAGTTACACGGTGGCGTGATCAAGTATTTGGGTTTGATCGCTCTGGAGCTGGATGACAT
>CAZYYW010000181.1:0-2288 GCA_964651445.1 uncultured Thiotrichaceae bacterium | reverse complement strand
CACAGAGGTCACAGAGGTCACAGAGTTATTGTTTATAAGGTTTAATAGATTCACCAATTTTGATGCTATTGAGGTATATCAGCAACCCTGTAGTAGTCGTGTTAACTTTAAACACGCTCTGTGGTCTCTGTGGTCTCTGTGTCTATTATCTTGTCCACGCAATGTGGCATAGCCCCCTTTATATTGTGTAAAAAAATATTTCCCCGTAATGAACAAATCACAAATGCGATCAAGTAAAATGCGCCAGCCTTATGACGTATTCCCCTCCGCAAACAACAAACCCACATGGGCTGAATCCTCAGCAGCGTAAAGCTGCGCGCACCATTGATGGCCCTATGCTGGTATTAGCGGGTGCCGGCAGTGGCAAGACCCGTGTTATCACAGAAAAAATTGCTTACCTGATTGGTGAATGTGGTATTTCTCCTTCACGTATCGCAGCAGTTACCTTTACCAATAAATCAGCGCAAGAAATGAAAAGCCGGGTTAAAAAGCTGGCGGGCAGCAAAGCCACGCGCGGTTTGCGAGTCTCCACCTTTCACCGTCTGGCTTTAAATATTCTGTCGCAGGAATATGCAGCATTGGGATACAAATCAGGTTTTTCAGTATTTGCCTCCGCTGACTGCATTACGGTTTTATCTGAATTGCTAAAAGTAACCGGCGAGCGAGGGTTGGATGCAGCGGAATCGGCACACTGGCAAATATCACAATGGAAAAATGATGGCGTGATGCCGCAACAGGCAGCCGCTGTGGCAGAAGATGACCGCCAGTTAGGTATTGCTAAATTATATATTCAGTATCAACGACAGCTGCATGCCTACAATGCTTTTGATCTGGATGACCTAATTTTGCAAACCGCACATTTGTTTAAAAGCAATAGCGATATTCTGGAAAAGTGGCAAAATAAGATTCATTATCTGCTGGTCGATGAGTATCAGGATACCAATGCCATGCAATATGAAATGGTGAAAATGCTGGCACAGAAACGCCAGTGTTTAACCGCAGTGGGAGACGATGACCAGTCTATCTACGCCTGGCGCGGGGCAAAACCTGAAAATCTGGTGCAGTTATCAAAAGACTTTCCCAATTTAAAGGTTATAAAACTGGAACAGAATTACCGTTCCACTCGACGTATTTTGAAGCTTGCCAATGAGTTAATTAAAAACAATCCGCATGTTTATGAGAAAAAATTGTGGAGTGATTTTGGCATGGGTGATGCGGTGCGCATGATTCAATGCCATAGTGAAGAAGACGAAGGCGAACGTGTTTGCATGGAATTGCAATCGCATAAAATCCAACGGTTAACAAAATACAAAGACTACGCCATTTTATATCGCGGAAATTTTCAGGCGCGTGTATTCGAAACCTATTTGCGCGGCATGCATATTCCTTACGTGGTTAGCGGCGGCATCTCATTTTTTGAACGTACCGAAATTAAAGACATCGTTGCCTATTTAAGGTTGCTGGTGAATCCAGATGATGATGCCGCTTTTTTACGCTGTATTAATACCCCGCGCCGCAGTATCGGTGCCGCTACGTTGGAAAAACTAGGCAAGTATGCGACAAAAAGAGAAGTCAGTATGCTCAGCGCTTGCGGCGAAGTTGGGCTAGAATCAAAAGTCTCAAAAAGCGCGTATAAAAATTTATCAATATTCACCGACTGGTTATTGCGTCTGGCGCATCGCGCAGAGGAAGAAACAGCAACCCAGATAATGCAGCAACTGCTGGACGATATTCATTACGAAAGCTGGTTGCGTGAGCAGAGTAAAGACATTGAAACCGCAGAACGGCGCTGGAAAAATGTGATGGAACTGATGGATTGGTTAACCCGTCTACAGAAAAAAAATACAGACGCCAGTGTTGCTGAGTTGATGGCGAAATTATCGTTAATGGATATCTTGCAGCGTAATCAGGATGAGAGTGATCTGGACGCGGTGCAATTAATGACTCTGCATGCCGCCAAAGGCCTAGAGTTCCCCCATGTATTTCTGGTCGGCTTCGAAGAAGAGTTAATTCCACACGCCACCAGCATACAGGAAGACAATATCGAAGAAGAGCGACGACTCGCCTATGTCGGTATCACCCGCGCTGAAAAAAGCCTGACCATGACTATGGCACGTAGCAGGAAACGTTACGGTGAACGCGTTATTTGTGAGCCGAGCCGGTTTCTCGAAGAATTGCCTGAAGATGAAATCGAATGGTTGGGCGGTAAAGCATCAAAAGAGAAAACTAGCGCAGAAAAAGGCAAGTCGCATCTGGACGGTTTAAAGGCACTTTTGGGGTAGAAAGCC
>CAZYYW010000180.1:0-2299 GCA_964651445.1 uncultured Thiotrichaceae bacterium | reverse complement strand
CAAAAAAAAACGGGCAGACAATCCGCCGTCAGCACTGCACAGACCACGCCTTTTTCTCGGCTAAAGCTGGCGTCAGCTTCTACCAGCTTGTTATTTACAGAGGCATCGGCATAAATCACCTTATTGCTATGCACCTGTTCCAACCAGAACGGCTCGGCAAACAGTTGCAAATCGTCGCGTAATTTGGCTCGATTTTTCATTACTGCGGCAGGGTCATCGCCAACATGCGATGCCAGATTGAATTCGCTATATCCCTCTAAACTAGCGCCCCCTTGCCTAAGCGTAGTGATGGCACAGATATTTTCTGGCTTGCCCGGCTTATCTGGCCAGTCGGCCAACAGGTAATGTTGTTCATTGATAACCATGATAGCAACGCGCTGACTACTTCTCTACTTCTGATGCCTGTAAATCCGCATGCAACAAGCTTAGCAACTGTTGCATGTCCTCAGGCAATGGCGCTTCATAAGAGACCTGTTCACCGGTTTCAGGGTGTTCAAAACTCAGGCGCCAGGCGTGAAGCGCCTGACGTTTAAAATTTTGCAGGTATTTGACCAATTCGATATCTGCACCGGCGGGCACACGGTGACGGCCAGCATACACTGGGTCACCTACAATCGAATGACGCAGGTGGCTCATGTGTACTCGAATCTGATGAGTACGACCCGTTTCCAACTGCACTTTAATATGGCTGTGCTCTCGAAAACGTTTCAGCAAACGATAGTGGGTAATCGCAGGCCGACCATTTTCTCTAACCGCCATTTTGATTCGCTCGCGCGGATGGCGGCCAATAGGCTGGTCGACCATACCGCCGCCCGTCATCACACCAAAAACAAGGGCCTGGTATTCACGTACCACTTCGTGTTTTTGAATTTGATCAACCAGATACTTATGCGCGCGCAGGTTACGCGCCACTACCATCACTCCGGTAGTGTCTTTGTCCAGGCGATGCACAATGCCCGCCCGCGGTATTTCCGCCAGCGTACTGTCAAAATGTAGCAGCGCATTTTGCACCGTACCCGAATAATGCCCGGCAGCCGGATGCACCACGAATCCCGCGGTTTTGTTAATCACGATGATCGATTCATCTTGATGCACAATTTCCAGTGGGATATCCTCAGCAACGCATGCTTGTTCAGATTCAATACTCTGCACTGACAGTTGTAATTGCTCATCACCCGATATTTTGTACTTTGGTTTAGCGGTTTCACCGTTTACCAGTACCTGACCTTGTTCTATCCAAAGCTTTAAGCGGCTGCGAGAATATTCAGGAAAAAGCTCGGCAAGTACTACATCAAGGCGTCTACCGGCATATTCTTCGGTAATATTTTTAATTATGGGGGCTTCAGACATATTTTTCCAAAATTGAGCTCAGAGAATTTCTGATTAAGGGGTGAACTTGGTTATAATACGGCATTCTAAACCATGTTTTGACCACTATTTCACTATTATTCATGCGACTCTTTTATTCCATCTTACTTATTAGCGTTTTAATTCCCATGTTATCCGCCTGCGCGGGGGCCAAAAAAGACGAAACTGCCGGTTATACTGCCAAAGAACTCTACCAGGAAGCGCAGTCTGACATTAATGCTGCGGAATTTCAGAGTGCGGTAAAACATCTAGAATCGCTGGAAGCGCGTTTTCCCTTTGATCCTTATGCCAAGCAAGCACAACTGGAAATCGCCTACGCCTATTACAAATTTGACGAACTCGACCAAGCCACCAGCGCTATCGAACGCTTTGCTCGCCTGCATCCACGCGACCCGAACATGGACTATGTCTATTATCTGAAAGGACTGATTAATTTTAACCGTGGGCAAGGCTTGCTTGATGCTTGGTTCCCACGTCAACCCTCACGCCACGACCCAGCAATATTAGAACAGGCATTTAATAACTTCGCCACTCTGGTACGGCGTTTTCCTGACAGCCGATATGCCGGCGATGCCTACCAGCGTATGATTTATTTACGCAATCAAATGGCTGAAAAAGAAATTCTCATCGCTGAATTTTATATTGAACGCCTGTCGTGGTTGTCAGCCGCCAATCGCGCAAAAACCGTGATAACACGCTACCCAAAAACAATCTGGACAAAACGCGCACTTGAAATAATGCTGCTGTCCTATCAAAAGCTAGAGCTAAATGACCTGGCTGCAGGTATTCAGCGCGTCATGGATTACAATGACTTTTCAGACATCGCAACGATTATCGACCCAGATAAGTACGGCAAAACACCCGCTTCGCCTTTATAGCGTTTGATATATGATTCACCACGTGGCACTGGTTTGAATTTTTACTTCTGCTT
>CAZYYW010000179.1:0-2350 GCA_964651445.1 uncultured Thiotrichaceae bacterium | reverse complement strand
AACGTCTACACGAAAAGATGACCGAGTTTTTCTCAGAAGTTGAGATAGCAGAAATAGCCGCCATCGTCATCAATATGAATGTATGGACCAGACTCAAACTTGCCACCGGTGAAACTCCAGCATTTTCTTAATTTGGAAGTGGCTATTTATTTCATGGTAACAAGTTCTTCTGCACTGGTCGGATGTATTGCCACCGTGTCATCAAAATCTTTTTTGGTTGCGCCCAGTCGCATTGCAACGGCAAAACCTTGTAACATTTCATCGGCACCTGGGCCGATAATGTGGCAACCGACGACTTTTTCCTGCGCACCAATACAGACCAGCTTCATCA
Organism: uncultured Thiotrichaceae bacterium; assembly: GCA_964651445.1. GTDB lineage: Bacteria > Pseudomonadota > Gammaproteobacteria > SZUA-229 > SZUA-229. The sequence continues at coordinate 2,019 of CAZYYW010000179.1, read as the reverse complement.
CTGTTGGCACTTCATGTTGGGTCATTGCGTTGTACATGCTGGTAAACCGAGTCTGGTATATCTTTACTGATGCACCATGCTCTTTACGCGCCTCACCTTCGGTTAAACCAACCGTGCCTATAGGCGGATGAGTAAACACAACCGTGGCGATCATTTTATAATCCAGATGTCTGTCGGCTTGGTTATTATATAAACGATCTGCCAAACGCCGTCCGGCGGCAATCGCAACTGGGGTTAATGGCGCTCTACCGGTAACATCGCCCAGTGCAAAAATATTATCTATATTGGTATTTTGATAAATATCGGTAGTAATAAAACCACGGCCATCTAATTGTAAATCAATGGCATCCAACTTCATTCCATCGGTGTTTGGGTGTCGGCCGATGGCCCAAATTAATTTTGAATAACCGGTGTATTTATTGCCACTGTTATCGCATAGGGTCAAGGTACCATCACTTTCTGTTATTACTTCGGAAATCTGCGTGCCGGTTAATATGTTAATGCCTTGATTAAGCATTTCTTCTAACAGTGTTTCACGAAGAACAGCGTCGAATGAACGCAGTACATGTTTTTTTCTGAGATACATACAAACCGAGCTGCCCAACGAATTAAGCACGCCCGCCAATTCAACAGCAATATACCCTGAGCCTATAATGGCCACTTTTTTTGGACATTCTGTTAACTCAAAAAAACCATCGGAACTTATACCGTACTCAGCACCTGGAATGTCTGGAACACTTGGCGTTGTACCCGGCGCGATAACAATATGTTCAGCAGTGATCTGTTTGCCGTCAATATCAACCGTGTGCTGGTCGATAAACGATGCAAAACCTTGTAGCTCGTCGATATTCGAATCGCTAAGGTAATTGTGATACCAATTATTGATACCTGAGATGTAGTCTTCACGTTTTTTAACCAGCTTGCTCCAGTCAAAACCGTTGTTTTCGATCTTAAAACCATAGTCTTGTGCATCATCAATGGAGTGAGCGAGATTTGCGCCTGCCCACATAATTTTTTTCGGCACACAACCCACATTGACACAGGTGCCGCCAATTTTCCCACTTTCAACAACGGCACATTTTTTCCCATAAACGGCAGCACGTTCGGCGACAGATAAGCCTCCACTACCACCGCCAATTGCGAGTAAGTCATAATTATATTTTTTAGTCATGAGGAAGCCTGAAATGATTTAAAAAGATGATGGTAAAATGTTTGAGTAAAGGCAAAGAGAGTAAACGGTAGATTTTATTACAGTCTTGCCAGTCGTTTTTTGGTACTGCATCACTCAAACGGTGAGCGACTGTCTTCCATGATTTTGTCTAATACTTTTTGCCCTTGTTTTGGCCTAGCCAGGTCTTTGTCTTCCAGCATCTCGCATCCATCTATTACCATTTCATCCATAGTGGAAGGGTAATACCTGCAGTCGTCAGGTCGATCAAAATAAATATCACAAGTGTAGACATTATGCTCCGGTGATTTTCTTAACCACGGACATTGTTCAATGTGTTTGCCAGTGTCCGGGTCTACCCAGATATTGCCATCTTTAGCGAGCTTGAAAATATCCGGTTTATAATTATCCCAATAATCTAGCTGACGGGTAGATACAGTCAAACCACTGCCGCCATACTTGATACAGCACTTCCCACATTGATTACAATTTTTCACATTTTTTGCGACCTCAGGCACCCGTTAATATGAAGCAGGGTGTAGTTTAGTCATAATTAAAGTCGTAAACTACAGGCTCGCTATTAATTAGATGAATATTATGGAGAGCAAACATAATAATATCTACTTCAGTTCCAAATTATAAAAGATTATGAATCGGCAACAAACCAAAAACCCATTGCATGGAATAACGCTTGAGTCTATTGTAAACCGTCTGGTCGATCGATTGGGTTGGGATGAGCTGGCTAATCGGGTCGATATTCGCTGCTTTAAAAATGAGCCGTCGGTAAAGTCGAGCCTGAAATTCTTAAGGAAGACGCCGTGGGCAAGAAAGGTAGTAGAGAGCCTTTATCT
>CAZYYW010000178.1:0-2430 GCA_964651445.1 uncultured Thiotrichaceae bacterium | reverse complement strand
CCCAGAAATTTACCACCAAACCGAAGCCAACCTAGACAAAAAAACTACCCAGCCACGCTGATATATTCCTTAGCAGAATCAGTAGCAGCCATTAGCGACTCAATCAAAGCATCGGGCAACTCGGCGCCACCAGCCTTCTGATAAGCAATAGAAAACACCGGGCAATTAAGCTGCTCCCGTAAGTCGGCGACATTGTCCATGTTGTCATTATTGCTCTCTTGCAGCGTATTTAGTACCACGCCCGCCAGTTGTAAACCACGCATTTGAATAGCTTCTACGCTGAGCAATACCTGATTGAGTACGCCCAGTCGGTCATCGGCAACCAGTAATACTGGCAGTTGCAGGGCGACAGCGAGGTCGGCGTTTAGGCCGTTCACGGCCAGTGGCGAATAAAATCCACCAGCGCCTTCGACCAGTAAAAAGCCGTGTTCGCTACCTTGCAGGCAAATGTTAACCAGTTGTTCATTGCTTAACACTTGATGTGCAAGATACGCCGCGCGTACTGGTGAAATCGGCGGTTCAAAGCGGTAAGGGCATATTTCAGATAATGGGCCTGTGTAATTTGCTGCTTCTTTTAGCGCTTTCGCATCCTTAGGAATTAGCTCGCCGTCTTGCATAAGACAGCCAGACTCAATGGGTTTTCTGGGAATGACTCTAATATCGCGCAGACTCAATGCTCGCGCGATGGCAACACCAACGAAGGTTTTACCGACGTCTGTGTTGGTTCCTGTGATAAAAACACCTTGCATGCACTTTTCCTCTTTTGTGGCGCTATTTAAGCCTTATGGCTCTAACAGCAAACCTTTTGCATATTCATATTTTTCGGCTGTTTTTGTCACAATTGAGTCCGGTAGTTCAGGGCCTGGGGCGGTTTTGTTCCAGTCCAGTGTTTCGAGATAGTCTCGAACAAACTGTTTGTCAAAACTGACCGGGCTGGTGCCGGGTTGATACTGATCTTTTGGCCAGAAGCGTGAGGAGTCCGGTGTTAAAACCTCATCAATCAATGTTAGCTGTCCATCCTTGTCGAGACCAAATTCGAACTTGGTGTCGGCGATAATAATACCGCGTTGCAGGGCGAAATCAGCCGCTTCTTTATAGAGCTGTAAACTAACATCGCGTACTTGGCGGGCAATATCATCACCCAGTAATTTCTTTGTTTGAGTATAGTCGATGTTTTCATCATGGGCGCCAACAGCGGCTTTAGTTGATGGGGTAAACAGCGCTTCCGGTAGTTTATCTGCAAGCTGAAGATTTTCTGGCAGTGGTATGTCGCAGATAGCGCCTGTTGCCTGATAGTCTTTCCAGCCAGAACCAATAATATAGCCTCGCACAATGGCCTCTATTGGCAGCGCTTTTAATTTTTTGACGACCATGGCGTGGCTGGCAACTTCGGCACGTTCGTCAGCGTCGGGCAGTACATCTTCCAGTTTAAGCGAGCACATTTGGTTAGGAATAATGTGAGACAGTTTTTCCATCCAAAATTGTGTAAGCTGATTGAGAATAATGCCCTTGCCGGCGATGGGGGTCGGCATGATGACATCAAAAGCCGAAATCCGATCAGTGGTGACAATCAGCATGTGATTGTCATCAATGTCGTAAATGTCGCGTACCTTGCCATTGTGCAGCAGAGTTAAGCTTTTGATGTGAGTGGTATGTAAAGTGTGGCTCATATATTTGGTATTAGGGTTAGACTTTTGGCGCCAGCTATTTTACGCTAAACGACTTATAAATATGGGGTGTTAGGAAAATGAAGACGGTTAATGTGATTCGGCATTTGGCGTTTGAAGATCTGGCGAGTTTTACGCAGTTGTTGCAAGCCAAAGGCACAATAATCAATTATCTTGATGCCGGTTATGATGACTTGTCACAATTAGATGCGCTGTCAGATGATTTGCTGATTATACTGGGCGGCCCGATCAGTGTGAATGATCGGACAATATTTCCTTTTATTGAAACCGAAATTCGTTTGTTAAAACAACGCATAGCGGCGGATAAGCCGACCTTGGGGATTTGTCTGGGAGCGCAATTAATCGCCAGTGCTCTGGGTGCTGAAATTGTGCCCGGTAATGCAAAAGAAATCGGCTGGTTTCCGCTGCAATTAACCAGCGCAGGAAAAAATTCACCGCTGCGTTATTTAAGTGGTCAGCATTGTTCGATGTTGCACTGGCATGGTGAAACCTTTGAATTGCCGGATGCTGCAGTATTGCTGGCATCGAGTGAGAGATATACCAATCAGGCTTTTAGTGTCAATAACAATACTTTGGCACTGCAGTTTCATCCAGAAATTAACCAGCGTGTGATGGAAAAATGGTTTATTGGCCACATTGGTGAAATTATGCAAACCGAAGGGCTTACTGTCGCTGACTTAAGGCAAGACACGCAACGTTTTGCCAATCAGTTAGAAGTGCAGGGCGAGTTGTTTTTTAATAG
>CAZYYW010000177.1:0-2632 GCA_964651445.1 uncultured Thiotrichaceae bacterium | reverse complement strand
CTTAAACAACACGCTTGTTGTTTGCTAAAACGGCGCTGATCTTTTTAAGATTGGCGCCGTTTTTTGTTGGTAAAATGTATCTCATTCGCTATCAAACAAAAAATTTAATCAATCCAATAATCAACTTCCTGTAATTTCAAAAAGGCTTCCGCCTGCCCTCCTTGAAGCATCGCCAGTGTTGACATCATTCCTGCCTCTACACAGGTAGCGGCAGCAACGCTTACAGTATGCGGCGAATCCTTTATCGGCCAACCACTTTGCGGGTTTAGTATATGGCTGTAACGCACACCATCTTTTAACAAATAGCGGTTAGCGTCACCGCTAGTGGCAATGGCACCACTGTAGAGCTGAAAAATCCCACAAGCTTCTTCTGAGCCTGTAATCAAGCGCCCGACTGACCAAAAATTTTCATGCAGACGCGCGGTTGTCATCGCTAAATCACCACCGAAGTTAACTAACACACTTTGTTTTGTTTTTTGTTTGGCGATTTGCACACAACGGTCTACCGCATATTCCTTGCCGATGCCGCCGAGGTCGATTTCCATCCCTGCTGGTAATAAAATGCTGCCGTTATCGCACGTAACTTTTTGCCAACCAATATTTTTAAGAATTTTTTTAACCTGTTTTTTTGTTGGCAGCTTATCACTGCCATCGAAGCGCCAGCACTGGCGCAATACGCCTGAAGTAATGTCAAACAAACCCTCGCTAATCTCATACAATTCATTGGCAAAATCAAACAGACGTGAGGTTTCTTCATCAATTAAAATGGCATTGCCCGCAGAGTGATTGATCTGAAACACAATATTATCTTTAAGATAACGGCTAAACTTGCCCTCAATACGCCAAGCTTCACTAGAAACTGCATTTAATATTTCAACGGCCAGTGATTCATCTTCAACTTCCATTAACACATCGCATGGACTGGCCATTGCCATAAAACAGCCTTTCCAGTAACCGCTGTCTTTTTTTAGTTCAACTTCACGCATCGCTTAAATAATACCGTATGTTATTAAGGGTCTATGCTATATCGAGTGGGTATAGGGTATACCGTTATTTTTTATAGACACAGAGTTCACAGAGAAAAATATGCTACTTATCCTCCTGTGTATCGCCTTCCTGTACAATGCACACAGACAGGCTTATCTTACCTCCGTGTTCTCTGTGCGCTCTGTGTCAATAAAAAAGATAAGTAGCAGCTAAAGCCTTGCACTTAAAGTGCATAGTTTTAACTAGCGTACTGGTACAATAAAGAATTGTAACAACCATTAATAAATACCCCTCAACACTGTTTATAATCTAACCAATGACTCAAACCCATATTAACGTCGGCATCCTTTCCGATTCACACGGCTTTCTTGATCCTAGAGTAGCCGATATCGTCAACCAATGTGATTACATTGTACACGCAGGTGATATATTTAATGCCGCCGTGTTGCAACAGCTAACGCCAAAAATAGAATTACTCGCGGTTGCGGGCAACAATGATTTTGCCGCTTTATGGGCAGATGAAGAAGCTGATATAGTTAATGCACTACCCAAAGTCAGCAAACTAAAACTGCCTGGTGGACTGCTGATCATGGAACATGGACACCGCCTCGGCAACATGCCTGACCACGACGATTTTCGCCGTGACCATGCAGATGCAAAATTAATTGTTTATGGTCACACCCACCGTAGAGTTATCGACCAGAGCAGCACACCTTGGGTGGTTAATCCGGGTGCTTCAGGAGAAGTACGGACCCACGGCGGACCCTCCTGCCTGGTGTTACATGCCAGTGAGGATGAATGGAAAATAGAAACCAGCCACTTTCCTGATAGCTGAATTCTTTCAACTTAATGTTAAGGACACGCGATATGAAACGCATCATTTTCACCCTATGTACATCACTGCTGGTTATTGCCAGCACGACATTACAGGCTGCCAATATTGATGGCATGATAAAGATAAAAAGCGCACACAGCGTCAGTCAAACTATCGATAATCTAGAAAGCATACTGCTCAAAAAAGGCATGACCATTTTTAAACGTGTCGATCACTCTGCCGGTGCTGACCGGGTTGGTTTGCAGTTACGCGATACCGAACTTCTTATCTTCGGCAATCCAAAAGTTGGCACACCGTTAATGTTGTGTGCACAAACAACCGCACTGGACTTGCCTCAAAAAGCACTGGCTTATAAAGATGAAAACGGTCAAGTCTGGCTGGCATACAATGACCCTGCTTATATTGCGAATAGGCATCATCTGGAAAACTGTGAGATGGCCTTACAAAAAGTAAGCAAGGCATTGGCAACGTTTGCCGACATTGCGACGAAAGAGTAATCTTTTGCTAGCAGGGTAAACTTATTCTCTCAAAGTCTTGAGGTAGTCAAACAATACCTGACGATTATCTTTTGAAATCAACACATTGCTATGATTACTGTCAATCAATAAAAATGTCTTAGGCTCACGCGCGGCATCAAACAACCGATGCGCGTGATACAGAGGGATTATTTCATCTGATTCACTGTGAATAATGGCAACCGGTATCGGTGAAATCAAGCCAATAGCATCCAGTGGTCGATACGAATTATCAACGGTGAATGAAAGCGGCCATTGCAGTGGCCAGAGTAACCAGCTTTTCGCCAACACATCC
>CAZYYW010000176.1:0-2881 GCA_964651445.1 uncultured Thiotrichaceae bacterium | reverse complement strand
ATAGCCTGCCATGCCTGATATAACGCCGGGCGCATTAAATCATTCATTGCGGCATCAACCACGGCAAAATTCTTGGCAGCATTGTGCTTTAGGTACTGCACCCGGGTTAGTAAAATACCGGCATTGCCGACAATTGCGCGTCCCGGCTCGATTAGAATTTCCATCTTGCTAGCAAATGCCCGACCTTGCAGCCGTTGCATTAACGCGGCTATTTGCTGCGCAGGTAACGGCGGTGTTTCATCCTGATAACGAATACCCAGGCCGCCGCCTAAATCCAGATGCTGTAACTGAATATTATTTTTTGCCAACCGCTCAACCAGCAATAGCACACGATCCAGCGCATCAACAAAGGGTTTAACATCCGTTAGCTGTGAGCCGATATGGCAATCCACGCCTTCAACTTTAAGATGCTCAGAGCTGGCAATGCGTTGATACACCGGCAAGGCTTCATCAACCGCAATACCAAACTTGTTGTCTTTCAAGCCGGTAGAAATATAGGGGTGGGTTTTTGCATCGACATCCGGATTCACTCGCAGTGAAACCGGCGCTATTACGCCTTTTTCAGCCGCCACTTGTTCTAACAAGTCTAACTCAGCGGTAGATTCCACGTTAAAACAGCGAATACCGACGTCCAGTGCGCGAGACATTTCCTCGGCATTTTTACCGACACCGGAAAAAACAATTTTATCGGCACGACCATCGGCCGCCAGTACACGCTCTAACTCACCTAATGAAACAATATCAAAACCTGAGCCGAGTTTTGCCATGACGTTTAAAACAGCAAGATTGGAATTGGCTTTAACCGCATAACAAACCAGATGCGGCTGCGCGCCCAGTGCAGAATCAAACGCCTTCCAATGACGCTCGATGGTGGCACGTGAATACACGTAACAGGGCGAGCCCCACTCTTCAATACTGGCGCTTATATCAACGTCTTCCGCCCACAGGCGGCCGTCTTTGTAATTAAAAAAGTCCATAGCTCTCTATTATTTATTGTCTAATGTTTTCTGCTTTGTCACTGGTTAAATAGTCACGGGTTAAATAGTCACTGGGCAAATATAAATCACCTTGCATTCCACAGCCGGCTATTGGCAGCCAAAATAGCAGTGATAACGACAGGCCAAGCCATAAAATTCGTTTCTTCATTTTCAAATAAAAGGCTTTTGTTGTAAGGAAACGATTATTATTGCAATATTCGCTCTACAACGAAACCCTTTTTCCTTAAACTGAGATAAATTACTTGCAAAAATCTATGTCCGAACTTGATTCCATTATTATTGAAACAAACGAACAGCCTGATTCTGCTGTTATCTGGTTGCACGGCTTGGGCGCTGACGGTAACGATTTTGTGCCTATCATTGAACAGTTACAACTACCTTCCGATGCTGGCATTCGATTTATTTTTCCGCATGCACCGGTACGACCCATCAGTATTAACCAGGGTTACCCCATGCCGGGCTGGTATGACGTCACCAGTCTGAACATTGTTGAGCAAGAGGACGAAGTCGGCATTAAAGATTCTTCTGCTATCCTGCAACAGCTTTGTGAAGCGCAGGAGGCCAGCGGCATCCATGCCAGTCGCATTATCGTTGCCGGTTTTTCACAAGGCGGCGCTATTGCTTTACACTGTGGCTGCCGTTATCCGCGAGCACTGGCCGGCATCATGGCGTTGTCCACCTACCTGCCACTGTCACATACTCTGAGCGATGAAATCTCTGAACAGATCGACGAAACACCTATATTTATGGCGCACGGTCGGCAAGATGAGGTGATCGCTTATGACTATGGCAAACAAAGTGCAGAACAACTGGAAGGCTATGATATCGAAGTCCACTGGCATGAGTATGACATGGGTCACGCTGTTTGCCCGGAGGAAGTTCAACATATTCGCCAGTGGCTAATAGAAAGCCTGAACTTGTCGTTATAAGCTCAAGAGCAAAAAACGACCTTTGCACAACGCGGTATTCCGCGGCGGCTTGCATTAATATGAAAATCCATTCGCCTTTTGCAGAAAGTTTGGCTATTATCTTAAGGTGCCTTAAACAGGTTCTAAACTCATGACGGTTCAATCTGCTTATGGCTGCTGGTCGCTTATGACTACAGGAATAATTTAGAACTCACCACCGGCGGGAAATAACAATGGATGACGCTAGCAACAAATCGAGTTTAAAGCTTAGTATTGCTCTCGAACCAGCAGAGCCGCTGTGGAAGCTAGCGCCCACACGCGATAATGAAGGCGGGCCGGTGAGTGATCTGTTAATGATTATCCCCAAGCTTAAAACCCGGCCGGAGCCCTACATAAAAGACACACTAGCCAATATTGAATTTGCACTAAAACAGTTCAGCGATGAAGTTTTGTTCGCCAATGTCGATATGAAACTTAATACCTTATGGGTTTCGTTCAAGGCCGTTCCCGGTGTTTATGGTGATATCGTTTCCACCCTGAAAGCAAACATACCGGAAGCCGTACTGGTTGGCGACTCCCACTCCCGCGTACATAAAAAATAAAAGGCATAACTTACCATGACTCAACCTGCTGTCGATACCGCCGCATTCTCCGAAATGAAAGAAATAATGGGCGACTCTTTAAATGAAATTATTGCCATGTGCTTACAAAGCCTGCCCGAACAATTAAGTGCAATCGAAGACGCCATTAGCAACAACAATGCCGAGTCATTGTTTAATGTCTCACACAAAATGAAAAGCGCCTGTGGCAGTATCGGTGCTTTTGGCTTGGCGGAAAAAGCGCAGACCATCGAAATTATTAGTCGTGATGGCTCTGCTCAAATTCCTGAAGAAGCCATCCACGAGCTACGCGAGGCAACCCATCAGGTCATCACCTTTCTCAATGATGAAATACGTTAATCAATAATACCTGTAC
>CAZYYW010000175.1:0-2961 GCA_964651445.1 uncultured Thiotrichaceae bacterium | reverse complement strand
CGGGAAAGGCATCACTGAAATCTTCCGTTAATGTTGTTGCATTTATACTGCTGGACAAAAATAAAGCGGTAATCGCTAAGGCAAAAGGTTGGTATTTCATTACTGCATACTCCTCGTTACTACGTGAACATTATTTCACCATATTTATTATAATAGTACAAGAAAAGAAGAATGTCTATTTATATATATGTCATATATTCAACATCTTATAATGAAATATCGACAACCATGCCAACATTAAAAGTGTAAAGATTACTAGACATAACTGATTTGGTTTTCACTTAATTTATTCAACAGTATTAATAGTCAGTACGAAATACCTAAGCAAGCATTACTCACAACCCAGTAAATCCAGCAAATTAATCAAGGCTTGTTTGATGGCGTGTTTGCGTACATCTTCACGTTCACCGTCGAAATGATACGATCTGGCTTGAACAGGATTGCCACGTTTCCCGTCACTTAACCAAACCAAACCCACGGGTTTGCCATCACTGCTACCATCAGGGCTGTTACCATCGGGGCTGCCACCATCGGGGCCTGCAATTCCACTAACACTCACGACCACATCGGCATCCGTTTTATAGAACAGGCCGTCAGCCAGTGCTAATACCGTTTCTTCACTGACGGCGCCAAAGCCGTGCAGAGTATTCTTCGTAACACCCAGTAAATGGTGTTTGGATTCATTGCTATAACAAACAATGGAACAGCTAAACCAGGCTGAACTACCGGGAATGTCAGTAATGATTTTCGCCAACCAACCACCTGTGCAGGATTCAGCAAGCGCCAATTTCAAGCCCTGCGACTTCAAACATTCGCCAAGTTGTACTGCAAGATTATGTAGTTCCTGTTCTGATGGGCTCACTGACAATACCTCCGCCTATTGGTTATTCATTACGCAAAGCCTTATTTGCTTTATTTTCCAGATTGGCAGCACGGTTCATAATATGAAAGATTATATTTTGTTCGTTGGTGCCACCAATGAGAAATGCCCCTGCTCCCTGACCATAGATCGTTACATCTTCACCCGCATGGGTTTCTGAGCCAAGTGGCACCAATGCTTCCTGATAAAAATCGGCTGCCTGTGTATCAATATCAGTCAAGTCTGCACGTCCTTCATGCTTATCACCACGAAAACCCCTGCCGTTCGCATAGGCTAATGTCGTGTATGGCAGACCATCATTGGCGACTACTGGCTCGTCTGAATGCACACTAACAACTTTGCCTAGAATTGCATTACCGCGCCGAGGGTAGCCAGCAATGGTAAACACATGACTGTGATCTGCGGTGACAATAATAAGTGTATCTTTCATATTCACTGCATCAACAGCCGCTTTAATCGCATTCGAAAATTCAATGGTTTCGTGCAGCGCTTTGTACGCATTGCCTGCATGATGACCGTGGTCAATACGCCCAGACTCCACCATTAAAAAATAGCCCTGTTTATTATTGTCCAGAATATTAATCGCCTTTAATGTCATTTCAGTTAACGAAGGTTCACCCGTCGGTGTTTTCTGACGATCAACTTCGTAACGCATGTGCGATTTATTGAACAAGCCAAAAACACGTGCAGTAGACTTTGTATCGATGCTGTCAAAACCCAATTGATTGCTAACATAAACACCTTTTGGGTAACGCAGCTGCCACTCAGCAATGAGGTTACGGCCATCACTGCGATCACCTTGCATTATTTCATCGCTATCAGGCTGCTCGAATAGATCATCATTTGGCAAAAAGTGACGCCAGCCACCACCCATTACTACATCAATACCATTGATGTTTTTAGCCGTTGGATAACGCGATTTCATGACCGATTCAAATTCGACCAACTGGATGGCGATATCAATACAACCCGCATCGATTGCTTCAACCGGCATATCTGAAATATCTTCCCAATTACGAGAGACAGATTTAGCATAAGTTGCAGCAGGTGTTGCATGGGTGATGCGAGTGGTTGTTATAATGCCGGTTGATTTACCGGCTATCTCAGCCAGTTCCAGCGCGCTAACCAGTTCATTACCCGCCTGTGTCCGGCAATCACCATGTACTGCATCCTCATCAACCCCCAGCACTCTGGCATCGGTTTTAACACCTGAAATTATTGCGCTCATGGTACCGGCTGAATCAGGTGTTTGCGCATCAACGTTATAGGTTTTCGCCATGCCTGTATGTGGAAACAAATCGAAACTCAAATTGTTCTCTTCACCCAACATACCTTTTAACTGACCTTCGAGAATGCGGGCAGCAGTCACCGTTGAAACACCCATACCATCACCAATAAACAAAATAATATTTTTTGCCTCATGAGTATCGTCATGCTTGCCGATTAAAACACCTCTGCGATTTAAAGCGGATTGCGCCGTAGTAAACCACGGGTTATTTTTTTGATGATCGGCAATTGATACCGGAGAAGAACTAAGAGAAGCACTATCGGAATCAGCGCGAACAGAAGAATTTTCAGCCGACGATGAAGACATATTAATGTTAAATAAAAACACGATCGCGATTGTCTGTAGCGATTTATTTATTTTCATTTTTGTGGCTCCATAAAATCTCAGTGGTAAAAGTTCAGCAGCAAAAATGTGGCACAAATTTCATATTCAATGACACTGCATTTTTCCGTTCATATTTCATCAATAAGTTAAGGGCACCTCTATTAATTGCTTGTGCCCTCTGGCTTTACACCCGATGCAGAATCAAGGCACGCTTTTGAAGCCATGCTCATTGCATATCAAAAAAGTGTAACGCGGAGTCTGAATCGGGTGTAAAGCCCCGCAGGGCGTGACCTGAACCATGCATCTGCTGCGTTCTGAGCCTTGAGAATGGAATAACCATTCTGCTTCGGCTCACGCCTTACAGCTACATGGTTCAGGTCACGCAGAGGACGCAAGCAATTAATAGAGATGCCCTTAATATTAACGATTCAAAAAACCTACGCTATTACTTACACTAAAAATTAGGTAT
>CAZYYW010000174.1:0-3006 GCA_964651445.1 uncultured Thiotrichaceae bacterium | reverse complement strand
TTACATTTTTTCAATGACGTAAACATCATACCGCGTCTTTTTGCTCTTTATACAGGTACTTGGCTTTTTGTTTGTTAGTGGTTCCGCTTGTATCGGGCGTTTTACGACCACGCGCTTTTTTGCATACAACAGGGCATTGGCTAGCAATTCGGCAGCGTTTTCATCCGCGCCGTGTAGGCGTTGTAATATTTGCATGTCTTTTTTTACCAGAGAAGATTTTTTTCGATGTGGGTACATAGGGTCAATATAAATAACGTCCGGGGCTACATGTGTCGGGGTAGAATCGTTAGTGGCGAGTGCCTGTTTTATATAATCATTAGCATCGCAGTTGATCGCATTAAAACCTTGTTGTTGTATTGGCAGAAACGCTGCGCTAAGTGATGCGCGCTCGATGGCGTCTGTAATCAGTAAAAATATTATATTGGAACGTTCTAGCAGAGTGACGGTGCAACCTAAAGTGGCAAGCACAAAGGCATCGCCTGCCAGCCCTGCAGTGGTGTCGAGTACTTTAGGTGTGGTGCCGGATTTTAAGCCAATCGCCTTGGCGATCGCCTGACCTCGACCGCCGCCAAATTGGTGACGATGTGCGAGTGCGCCAGAGACAAAGTCAATAAAAATACTGGTGTTTAACGCGCGGTCGTATAATTCAATTCGATCATCGTAAAACAAAAGCTGTAGTTCATAGTGCGCGCTTTTATTTTTTAATAGAGGCAAATCATTCTGCAGACAAAAATCTTTTGCCTGTTGCCGGCGCAGCGATGAAAAACAAACCACGGCGAGCGATGTCTGGTCGCCAGTTAATGGTTTTGTGAACGGTTTAGGGTTGTTCATTAAATTGCATGTAACGGTGGTATCTGATGGTTGTATTTCAATGTCGCATTTCTAGATCGCGCTTAAAGGTCGCGCAATTCTTATAAACGGCAGTAAGCACGTCCTGATATGATAACCGATATGACAAAATTTATTGATATTGGCGTTAATTTAACCGGCAGTTCGTTTAAAAAAGATGTGCCCGAGGTTATCAAGCGTGCAGAACAGGCAGGTGTCGAGCATTTAATTATTACGGGTACCAACTGTGAACACAGTGAACAAGCGATTTTGTTAAGTGAACGCTATCCTGCCATTTGTTACGCTACCGTGGGTTTGCACCCTCACCACGCCAGTGATTATTCAGTGGATACCGGCAGTGATTTGCGGGATATGTTGCGCCATGAAAATGCGGTAGCGGTTGGCGAGTGTGGTCTGGATTTTAATCGTAATTATTCCACACGACAGCAACAGATACGTGCGTTTGAAGCGCAGTTAGAAATTGCTATTGAAATACAAAAGCCTTTGTTTTTGCATCAGCGTGATGCACATCAAGATTTTGTCGCAATAATTAAAAGTTGCCGCAATGACTTACCTCAACTGGTTGCGCATTGTTTTACCGGTAATACTGAAGAACTGGATGATTATATTCAGCTCGACATGCATGTGGGTGTTACCGGATGGATATGTGACCAGCGACGTGGTGCAGCGTTACAACAAGCGGTGCAACATATTCCGCTGGATAGAATAATGCTGGAAACAGATGCGCCATATTTGTTACCGCGAGACCTTGCCGAAAAACCGATAGTAAAGAGGCGCAATGAGCCATGTTACCTGCCGCATATTGCACAAGCTGTGGCGAAGCATATGGATCAGGATGTTGAACAGTTAACGAATGCTGCTTATAAAAACAGTTGTGCGTTTTTTAAACTTCCGAAGGACGTCGGTTAACGAGTTTGGCAGCCGTGCTGATTTTTCTCAGGCATAAATTTCAGGGGCCTATGTCGTTTTAAGTGGGCAATACATCTACTTTTTATAGACACAGAGACCACAGAGGTCACAGAGTTATCGTTTATAAGGTTTAATAGATTCATCAATCTTGATGCTATTGAGGTTTATCTGTAACCCTGTAGTCGTCGTGTGTAACTTTGAACACGCTCTGTGAACTCTGTGGTCTCTGTGTCTATATCTTTATGCCCACTCGTTATGGCATAAGACCCCGGATATTTATTTTGATTGCTCAATCATCCGGTGGATAATTGGCGTCAATATCAGCTCCATTGCCAAACCCATTTTTCCGCCAGGAACCACAATGGTGTTGCGGCGTGACATAAATGAGTGAGGAATCATACTGAGTAGATAGGGGAAATCAGTATTGAATTTTTTGCTTTCATTGAAGTGAATAACAATAAAGCTTTCATCTGGCGTTGGAATGTCGCGTGCGATGAACGGATTGGATGTATCAACCGTGGAGATGCGCTGGAAGTTAATATCGGTGCGCGAGAACTGCGGCGTTATATATTTCACATAATCATGCATACGGCGCAGAATGGTATCAACGATGACTTCTTCAGAATAACCGCGTTCAGCGTTATCGCGGTGTATTTTTTGAATCCACTCCAGATTGACACTGGGAACCACGCCAACCATTAGGTCTACGTGTTTGGCAACATCAGCGTCATCTGTTACCACGCCGCCGTGAAGGCCTTCGTAGAACATAATGTCTGAGCCCGGCGTAATGTCTTCCCACGGGGTAAACTGACCGGGTGTTAAACCTTCGTAAGCTTCTGCTTCTTCATCGCTGTGCAGATACAAACGTTTTTGACCACCACCGGTTTCGCCATAGGTTTTGAAAAGTTCTTCGAGCTTGCCGAATAAATTGGCATTGGCACCAAAGTGACTGAAGTTTTCATCTCCTTCAGCCATCGCTACTTTCATCGCGGCGCGGTCGTAGCGGTGAAAGCTGTCGCCTTCAATGATTACCGGGTTGATGTGCTCGCGGGTAAAAATTTTTTCAAAGGCATGTTTTACCGTAGAGGTGCCTGCACCTGATGAGCCGGTGACGACAACGATGGGATGTTTCTGAGACATGTTTAACTCTCCAAATGACTAAAATTTTTGTGTAATGACTTGTGTTACGGGCAGCCAGAAAGTGTATGTGCTGCGCGGAAAAAGGTCGTTATTGTATCCTTTTTCCGC
>CAZYYW010000173.1:0-3078 GCA_964651445.1 uncultured Thiotrichaceae bacterium | reverse complement strand
GTTCTTCGCGGACGAATGTTTTTCAGTTTTCCCAATGTCCGCAATGTGTCAATAAGGAACATCTGCCATTACAAACTAATGTAACTAAACCCCTGCTCCTGCAATTGCATAAGACCGTCAATGCCTATCTGTACATGTTCCACATCATCAATGATGTCTTTTTCAGTCCAGTCCAAACTAATCAGGGTATTGCCGCATGCCTGAAAACGTACGCCAAATAGCATAAGAGAATTTACGCGCTGCTGCTGTAATGTGGAAATGGCACGCCTAGGACGTTTCGCTAGCAATTGTAAACCCGGCCCAAAAGCGGCTATCACCAGTTCTATGTCATCACCGTATTTGCGTAACATTTCGCCACAGGAGAAAAGCACCTGATCGATATATTCAGGATCTGCTTTGTTTAACTGATACACCAATTTATGTGCAGATTTGTCGTCAAAATGCGTTTCGGTGTGGTGAGCATGTGCGTTTTTAATCGCCATGGTAGTACCGCCCAAGCCAACGGCTAACATTGATAAAAATTGGCGACGTTTAGAAATTTTCATTGCAGTACTCCATGCACATTTATTGAGGTTTTTTGGTTTTAATGAGCCCTTTGCACGATATAGACCGGCTAAAGCATAAAATTTATCACATTCAGAATTAATCAGTGGTTCTCTAGGAGTATGTCGGACTTAGTTGATCGTAGCGAGAGAAAGTCATTTTTAGGGCAATTTTTCGATTATTTGAGGTGAGTAGCACGGCTATTTAACGAAAATAATCGGAAAAATGAACAAAAATGGCTTTTTCGCAGTAGATACATACTAAGTTCGATAGACTCCTAGCTTATAATAAGCACATCTTTATCACTGTATCACAGGTATCCCATTGTTTTCTTCACTATTGATTGATGAACCCCTACTCGACGCAATTGAGCAGCTCGGATTTAAAGAGATGACGGAGGTTCAAGCGGCGGCTATCCCGCCAGCGCTTGAAGGCCGTGATTTAATTATTAACGCGAGGACTGGCAGTGGCAAGACCCTCGCCTATGTAATCCCCCTATTGCAGCAAATATTGGACAACCCGCAAAGCCTAACTCAGGCGATAATTCTTGCCCCCACGCGTGACTTATGTCGCCAAATTAATAAACAGTGCATGTTACTTGCACAATTTACTGACATAAAAACAGCCATTATTATTGGTGGCGAAGACCCCAAGCATCAGATAAAAGCGTTGGAGAATTACCCCGACATAATCGTTGCCACCCCCGGTCGCCTGCTAGAACATGCCAAACGTGACGTTATCGTGCTTGACGCCATTAGCATACTGGTGCTCGATGAAGCCGACCGCATGTTAGCCATGGGGTTTAGTGATGATGTTATCAACATCGCGGCGCAGTGCAACGAAGAATCGCAAACAATTTTATACTCGGCCAGTTTTAATCAAAGCAAATTTGCAGGCTTGATTGATGACATTTTAGTCGAACCGGAAATAATTCTGGTCGATAGCGCACGTGAAAATAATGAAAACATCGAACAACAAAAAATACTGGCTGATGATACTGCACATAAGGTAAACCTTTGCCAGTACATACTGCAAAATGACGATTTTACGAAAGCTATCGTATTTGCCAACAAAAAAGAAACGGTTAACCAAATTAGTGCCGCATTGCAGTCAAAAAATATCGACAATGTTTATATTCACAGTGATGTTAAGCAAGATGAGCGTAACCGCTTATTAAGCCGTTTCCGAAAAGATCAGGTCAATGTATTGGTGGCAACGGACGTTGCTTCACGTGGCCTAGACATTCCACAATTAGACCTTATTGTTAACTTTGATGTACCGCGCAATGGCGAAGATTATATGCACCGCATCGGGCGTACGGGTCGCATGTTTGAATCCGGGCAATCGATAAGTCTGGTGAATTCGCATGAATGGGACAAAATGATTAGTATCGAAAATTTCCTTAAAGTGGATTGTCCTATCCGTAAGATAAAGTCATTAGCCGCAAAGTTTGGCGGCCCGGATAACCAGAAATCATCGGGTAAAGCCTATGGTGTGAAACGAAAGAAAAAGAAAGAAGTCAAAAAACAGGTGAAAGTAAAAAAACGCTTGCGTGATAAAAAAAATGTCGGCAAACGACGTAAGCCGACAGAGAAAAGTCCTCCTAGTTAGGGAGAATCTTACAACGATTTATAATTTTAGTAGGGTCATGCAAAAAAACAACATCATTATTTCATTGGTTTTTTTAGCGACAGGTTTTATTTCTGCCTATCTTATATTTGGTTACCCAACGCAAGATCAACCGGTCACCAGCATCATCCACAGTGAAACCGAGGAAAAAATTTCTCTTTCAAGCAATCCCTTTACTGTTAAAAATAACATAAACAGTAGTGATTTAAGAATAACCTCTCTGGAGCAAGAGCTGGAGCTTGTAAAAAAACAGCTACTGCTAATACAAACAAGTCTGGATAATCTGACGCAGCTACCGGCTAACAATACGCCAGTGCCTGTTACAACACGTCAGCAAACAATCAATAAAAATCGTTTTTCTTCTGCCTTAACACAGCGCTTATATAATCTTGATACCCTTATTAAAGGTGGCCTCGATCCTGCACTGGCTGAACACATCGTGCGTAGAAAAAACAGCATCGAACTAAAACGTCTAGCGCTGCAAGACCTCGCCACTAGAGAAAACAGGCTGCATACGCAAAGTTACTTTGATGAACTGGAAGACATCAACCGACAAGATATAACCCTTCGAGAAGAACTGGGTGATGCACGATATGACGACTACCTTTATAACAGCAAACAAAACAACCGCATACGCATAGCGTCCGTTATGCTTGGCTCTGTTGCCGAACAAGTCGGCATAGAAAAAAATGATATTGTCTTAAGTTATGACGATTCCAGAATGTTTAGCTGGCAAGAACTTAAAGATGCGACGGCGGCTGGTGAATTAGGCGAATATGTTTCTTTAAGCATTTACAGAAATGGCGATATATACAGTTTTTCGGTACCACGAGGGCCACTTGGTGTACAGCTGGGTGCGGCTCGTTTAGCGCCCTAACCACCTGCCCCTTATCATTTTTTCATATA
>CAZYYW010000172.1:0-3079 GCA_964651445.1 uncultured Thiotrichaceae bacterium | reverse complement strand
CTTCTTCCTCGGCATTCGGGTTCTTAACCGATAAGTCCCAACTTGCTTCATCAAGGCCAGTCACATTCAAAGACCAAGACTGATCCGAATCTTTAAAACCTTTTTGCAATTCAATAAATTCTTTTAAATCATTATCATTCAGCGGATTGGTTTTACCCAATGAGCGACCGGGGTCGAGCTGGTAGAACCACACCTTTTGCGTTGGCTCGCCTTTGGTGAAAAACAGCACTACAGTTTTTACCCCCGCGCCCAAAAACGTTTTCGCTGGGCAATCGAGCACGCTGTGCAGGTTGCAGTTTTCTAATAATTCTTTACGCAGGGCAATGGCGGCGTTATCGGTATTGGATAAAAAGGTGTTTTTAATCACGATCGCGGCACGGCCACCGGGCTTGAGGGTTTTAATAAAATGCTGCAAAAACAAAAAAGCGGTTTCACCGGTTTTAATAGGGAAGTTTTGCTGAACTTCTTTACGTTCTTTGCCGCCAAAAGGTGGGTTGGCAAGAATCACATCGTGCTGGTTGCTGGGCTGAATGTCAGCTAAGTTTTCACCCAGAGTATTAGTGTGCAATACATTGGGGGCTTCGATGCCATGCAGAATCATATTCATAATGGCAATTACATAGGCCAGTGATTTTTTCTCTTTGGCGTAAAAAGTGGTTTCTTGCAGGGTTTTCAGGTCACTGGTAGATAAGCCATCTCGTTTGCGTAAGTAGTCAAAGGCTTCGCATAAAAAGCCAGCCGAACCTGCGGCACCGTCATAAATGGTCTCGCCAATTTGCGGTTGTAGCACATCTATCATGGCGCGAATTAATGGCCGTGGGGTGTAGTATTCACCGCCGTTGCGCCCCGCATTGCCCATGTTCTTTATTTTGCTTTCATACAGGTGAGAGAGCTCGTGCTTTTCTTCCTGTGAGCGAAAGCGCAGTTCGTCGATCTTTTCTAAGGCATCACGCAGGGAGTAACCACTTTGGATCTTATTTTTTATTTCACCGAAGATTTCACCAATTTTATATTCGATGGTATTGGGGCTATCGGCGCGTTGCTTAAAGCCTTTCAGGTAAGGAAATAACTCGCCGTCCACATACTCCATTAAGTCATCGCCAGTGAGGGCGTTGTTGTGGTCGAACTCACCGTTGCCATCTTTCGGTGCTGCCCATGCGCCCCAGCGGTGCTTTTCATCAATGATGTATTGGTAAGCTTTGCCTAATAATTCGGCTTCGAGGGATTTGTTGTATTCCAGATCATCTAGGTATTTGAGAAACAGCATCCATGATGTTTGTTCAGTGTAATCCAGCTCGCTGGAGCAACCTGCATCTTTGTGCAGAATGTCGTCTATATTTTTGAAGGTTTGTTCAAACATGGTGCTGCTTTTTATTATGGTGTTGAAGGCAAACAGGATATTACAGGTAATTTAATGCCTGTGGAACAAAAGGTAAAATGTCAGATAACAGGTAGCGCTCGAACGCGGACTATTAACCCTAGTCACAACACAACCCACAAATCACATAATTAATTATTTAACATACTGATATTAAAGCTAATATCTGTGCTAATATTCACGATAAAGCTAGTCGAAAACCTAGTCACCTTATAACCTAATAGTAAACTTATGGCATTAAACATAAGAGATTATCTGACACGGGGCCCGGCCACGTCTAAAGAAATACAGGCTGAAACAAACCTAAGTCAAACTGTCGTCGCTCGGCAACTAAGAAAAATGGGCAACAGCGTGATTAAACTACAAAGTGGCAGAAGCCCGCGATACGCTTTAACTCAGAATGCTTTTGGCGTGGATGACAAAATACCGCTTACAATGGTTGATGCACACGGCAATACTGTAATTGCGGCTATGATACGGCCCCTCGCTCATGGCGGTTTTTTTGTTGAACCCGAAACAGGCACACCTGAGGTTCTTTTAGGTAGCAATAAAAACGGGCTGTATGATGACCTACCCTATTTCTTAAGTGATTTAAGACCACAGGGATTCCTTGGCAGGCAAATTGCGGGAGAATTGGCAACTCAATCTAACGATTTTCCAGAAGACCCACGACTCTGGAATAGCAATCATATTGGGCGCTATCTGGTATCAAATGGCGAAGACCTTGCCGGTAATTTTAAATTTGGCCAGCAAGCACTTTCTCGTGTTAGGCGCAAACCAGCAAAAATAACGATTGACGATTATCCTGAACTCGCAGATAGCGTAATGAACGGCATCGTCCCTGGCTCCTCTGCTGGCGGTGAACACCCAAAATTCACCGCCTTTTGCAACGAGCGTTCAGCGCATGTAATCGTGAAGTTTTCACCTAAAGGGGACAATGAAATATCGAGGAGATGGCGTGACATTTTAATTACTGAATATCATGCTACCGAAGCAATTCATCATGTGAATTTTCCTGCTGCAGAAACCCAACTTCTTGATATGGGTAACAGGATATTTTTAGAATCTACTCGATTCGACAGAACCGGTGAATTTGGGCGAATGTCTATGCTTTCGCTACAAATTGTGGATGCTGAATTTACCGGCTTAGGAGGAGATTGGCCAAGAACCATGAACGCACTCCATCATGAAAAACTTGTTAGCTGGGCGCACGTTTACGACACCGAATTTTTATGGAATTTTGGCCGCCTAATCTATAACACAGATATGCATCTGGGCAATATAAGCCTCAGTATAGAAGGCAACGTGTTTAGACTATTGCCTGTGTACGATATGTGCTCAATGGGATTCGCCCCGAAAAGTGGCGGTGAAATCCAACCTTATGATTTTAACCCACCCGCGCCTATCAGCCTAAATCTAGACTCCAGCACGCTTACTGATACGATTGCAATGGCAAGAGATTTTTGGGATAGAGTGGCTAATGATAACCGTATTTCTGATGAGTTTAAAAAATTTCTTGACCTCGGAAACCCTATCGACAGAATGCCTTAGTCTCTTATCTTAAAGGAAAAGTAATGGCCGAACCTGGACTATGTTTGCCCGGAGCAAACATGAGCGCACGTTTTCTGTGCGACCCGTAGGGTGAGGCGCAAGGACGCGCCGAATAATTTAACCAGTCTGGTTCAATTCGGTATTTGTTTT
>CAZYYW010000171.1:0-3114 GCA_964651445.1 uncultured Thiotrichaceae bacterium | reverse complement strand
CCGATTATTACCATAATGGCGGCATAGGTGTGGGTGATGCTCCAGAGTTCGGGCCAATGTGGTGTTGAAGAAATCAGCCGTTCTTTTTCTCTTACGGTAATAAAAACACGGGTTTGAAACGGCCATATTAGCCATAAAGAGCCAATTAGAATACCAATAATTAACGATAAGGTATTCTTATAGTAATGATGAAGTAACCACACAAGTACCCGGCTAAACAACATTAAGCCGACAATCGCACCGGCAGCAAAAGGGAGAATCACGGTTAGATTAAAATAACCAATGGCATTAAAAATATAAGCGTATTTACCGAGTAGCAATAAAATAAAGGAGCCAGAAATACCGGGCAAAATCATCGCGCAAATAGCCAGCGCACCGGCAAGAAAAATAAACCAGCTATCATTCGGTGTTTCTTTCGGCACTAGGTTCACAATAATAAGTGCCAAAATAATGCCCAGCAGTAAAAACAGCCAGGCGGAGACTTTAAAGCCTTTTACCTCGTCGATTAAAACGTAAATAGAGGCAAGAATTAGCCCAAAAAATAAACCGTATATAATTTCAGGGTCGCTTTGAAGCAACGCAGGAATAGGGACGACGCGGGTAAAAAAGGCTAAGGCAGCAACAATTCCCGCAAACAAAGTCAATAAAAATACAATATCGGTATGTTTTATGGCTGCAGAAAATTCCCCACGAAATAACATTTTTAAAAGCGTCAGGTCAAAGCGACCAATGGCCTCTAAAAGGCGTGCATAAATCCCCAGAATAAACGCCATAGTGCCACCGCTGACACCGGGAACAACATCGGCTGCGCCCATGCAAAAACCTTTCAGGAAGATAAGTAATTTATGTTTCATAGCGATAGTAAAAGGGGGTAAAAAAGGCTTGTTCGGCGATAGTTTTTAATTTCGTAGCCGGTTAATTTGAAACAATTTTACAGTGTTGAGAGATAAAAAAGGGAAATTTGAAAGCCGCTGAGGTTTGCAGTAATTTATTGCCTCGATACGATAGTTAAAACTATGAATTTTAAGTGCAAGGCTTAGCTGCCACACATAAAAGCTTTAGACACAGAGACCACGGAGCACACAGAGTAAACACATTTGAATTTCTCTGTGCGCTCCGTGGTCTCTGTGTCAAAAACTAAAAAGGGTTAGAATTACAAGTAGAGCAATGTTACGAACAATGTTCTATAGAAAACCAAAGGTAACCCAAGCGACTTTCAGTCGTTGTTACATCAATCTATGCATCTTCAGAGCATAGTGCTTGAGTTTATTATTACACTCAAGATGGAAGCAGCACTTTGTAATATAATAGTGCATGAAAATAGTACCTAGAAATTTTAACCAGAACCTTTAATAAGAGTTAGCAAATGTTTTATTCTGAATCCTTTGAAGTCATTGTTATCGGCGGCGGTCACGCCGGTACCGAAGCGGCACTGGCGGCTGCGCGCATGGGCGTGAAAACTTTACTGCTTACGCATAACATCGAGACCTTGGGTCAGATGAGTTGCAACCCCGCCATTGGTGGCATTGGTAAAGGCCATTTAGTGAAAGAGATTGATGCTATGGGCGGCATTATGGCAAAAGCCGCTGATTTAGGCGGTATTCAATTTCGTATATTAAACAGTCGCAAAGGGCCGGCAGTACGTGCCACCCGCGCGCAGGCAGACCGGGTTTTATATAAAGCCGCCATTCGTGAAAAACTGGAAAACCAGCCGAATTTATCTCTATTTCAACAGGCGGTCGATGATTTAATCGTTGAGACGATTGACGGGCAACAGCGTGTAACCGGTGTGGTTACACAGATGGGGCTTAAATTTAAAGCCCAGACCGTAGTGCTCACCGTCGGGACTTTTTTAGGGGGTTTAATCCATATCGGCGAAAAGAATTTTTCCGGTGGTCGCGCCGGTGACCCGCCTTCCATAGCCCTGGCGCAACGTCTGCGTGATTTACCGTTTCGCGTTGAACGCCTGAAAACCGGCACACCGCCAAGAATTGACGGCCGCACTATTGATTACTCTGGCCTAGCCGAACAGCCGGGTGATATACCGTTGCCGGTGTTTTCCTACACCGGTAAAGCGGAAGATCACCCGCAGCAGGTCAGTTGCCACATTACCCATACCAACGAAAAAACCCACGACATTATTCGCGAGGGACTGCATCGTTCGCCGATGTATAGTGGTGTAATCGAAGGCGTAGGGCCGCGGTATTGCCCATCAGTAGAAGATAAAGTGGTACGCTTTGCCGATAAAACTTCACACCAAATTTTTATCGAACCCGAAGGCCTGACTACCCACGAAGTCTACCCCAATGGTATATCGACCAGCTTGCCATTTGATATGCAGTTTGCATTTGTGCGCTCGATTAAAGGGTTTGAAAATGCCCACATCACAAGGCCGGGTTATGCCATCGAATATGACTTTTTTGACCCGCGTGATTTAAAAGCTTCGTTCGAAACGAAATTCATCAACGGCTTGTTTTTTGCCGGACAAATTAACGGCACTACTGGTTATGAAGAAGCGGCCGCACAAGGCTTGCTTGCCGCAATTAACGCAGCACGCCAAGTTCAGCAAAAAGATGCCTGGACACCGACGCGCGATCAGGCTTACATCGGTGTATTAGTGGACGATTTAGTGACGCTCGGTACGCAGGAGCCGTATCGCATGTTTACCTCACGCGCAGAATACCGCTTGATATTGCGTGAAGACAATGCCGATTTGCGCCTGACAGAAGTCGCGCGTGAAATGGGATTAGTCAACGATGAACACTGGCAACAGTTTTCAGTCAAGCGAGAAGCCATCGAAAAAGAGCAGCAGCGTTTGTCGGCGTTGAACATCCCGCCGGAGTCTGATTTTGCAAAAGCCTTCAGCGAAAAGTTAGACAAGCCGTTAAGTCGAAATTACAAAGCTGCCGACCTATTACGTCGACCAGAAATTGATTATGCCGTTTTAACCGAGGTAATCGGTGAAGGCGAGGGCGTTACCAGCAGTGTCGCCGAGCAGGTAGAAATTCAGGCGAAGTATGCCGGTTATCTCGATCGACAGTTAGATGAAATCGAAAAAACAAAACGTCACCAAAAAACCGCTATTCCTAATATTATTGATTACGCAAACGTGCG
>CAZYYW010000170.1:0-3162 GCA_964651445.1 uncultured Thiotrichaceae bacterium | reverse complement strand
AAAACATAATTTGTCTGCTCAACCAGTGGGCTATCTTCAAATGTGGCACCGCTAAGATTTTGATAACGCACAAAAGCGAAATAGATTAATTGATCTGTCCGCCAGTTTGCAATGGCATCAACAAACAAGCCACTAAAACCGCCGGTCGCATTAAACGCCGCACGATTTGCAGTTGCAAAAATATCATCCACTTGGTAGTAATAATCGTTGTATTCTTCGCTAGCAAATCGCAGCCCGCCAGAAAGCAAATAGGCAAAGCCAGTTTTAGAAGGACGACGAGTTTCAAAGGTTAAACGCGGCTCGAAAATCCAACCCTCATGCTGCACTGATCGAATGTCTGTTGCAATTGCTGCTCTTAGCGAAAATTCCAGTCGCGTATGACTGGGTTTAAAACGACCACCTGCCAATGTAATTTCAAGCGAAGGCCCTACTTGCAACACCAAATCAAGATCTTGCATACCCTGTCGGACAATGCTTTCTTCACTGTTCACCGGTACACCAAAATCGGCACTGATATCGACACGCACTTTTTGCGTTTGCAGAAAAGTCGCTTGTAAGCCATTATCCACTTTAATTTTTTCAGAACGGTACAGCACATGCGGAACCGGTACAAGATAGGCTTGGCTTTGCGACGAACCAGGGTAAAAAGGGATGTCGAGTAAGGATAGCCCGATGCCTAGTTCCCACTGCGCTTTTTCAGCTTTGAGCGATGCAGTGAAAAAAAATGCCAACAAACACAATACACTGACACTATATATACGATGCCCATTGCTCAATACCGAATACAACTCTGCGCCATTAGTCGATCCGAAAAAACGCCGTAAACCATTGATAAAAAACATATATTTTCAAACCCTTTGAAATACTACAAACTTTCTTCCAGAATGTGCCGGTATTATAAAAAATTAGGTTAGCTGAGTTCGGTATTAAAATAAAATGATTAGAGACCTTTGCACGATACAGGCGCGAAAGGAAAAAAGGCTAAAATTTTGCTGATTAAGGCAGGAAACGCAGATAATAGCTGGCTATTGGCAAGTTTTCTAACGAAAAGCAGTGAAATTTTAGACATTTTTACTCGTGATTGTATCGTGCAAAGGTCTCTAATACTTCTGTAAAATAAATAGTTGACATTTCTATAATTGGGACCATAATCCCATTTAGCGAATGTAAAAACGATGATTTAATGAGCGATTCAATAAACACAATTCTAAACGAAAGCGCGATGCGGATTCTACGCCCTTTAATACGCGTGATGTTGCGTAATGGAGTATCTTGCGGCAGTTTTGAAGAGCTTACACGTAAAGCTTACGTAGATGAAGCGTTTGCTATTGGAAAAAACAACAAACAAAAAACAACCGTCACCAGTGTTTCAGCCCAAACCGGCTTATCTCGTAAGGAAGTCAAACGCTTAAACGAATTGGAACAGTCACAGCGTGTCGATGTTGAACAAAAATACAACCGCGCTGTCCGAGTCATCAGTGGCTGGGTTAATGAAGGCAGCTTTACTGACGCACAAGGAAATGCCAGAGCATTATCACTAAATGTCGAAGAAGGCTCTTTTTCTGACTTAGTAAAACAGTACAGCGGTGACATTACCCCCAAAGCCATGTTGAACTTATTGGTGAATGCCGACTGCATAAAAGTTCAAGATAATAAAGTCCATTTAATTCAACAGGCTTACGTTCCCGGTAAAGACTCCGCTGAAATTATTCGAATCTTTGGTGTTGATAGCAGTGAGCTACTTAACACCATCGATCATAATCTGATTGATGAAGACAACAATAAGCGTTACCAGCGAAAAGTCTCAAGCGCCCTACTCAATAAAAATTCGGTAGAAGATTTTAGACAATTATCCCATAAACAATCGCAAGCCCTGCTCGAACAACTCGATGCATGGATCAGCGAAAATGAAGTAGAACCGGATGACGAAAATGCATGTTACGTCAGCTTAGGTATCTATTTTTATGAACAACACTGTTCTGGAGAAGAATCATGAGTACCCTACTGTATAAAAGCTCGCTGAGTGCTGCTATTGCGATGAGCCTTGTCGCCTGTGGTGTCGGTGGTCCTGGCGGCGGACTCGCTGGCATTGGTGGTTCTGGCTTTATTTCTTCCGGAAGCATTACTGGTTTTGGTAGCGTAATCGTTAATGGTGTTACCTTTAATACAGACGATGCCGTGTTTGATTTAGAGGGCGTAACTGGCAGTAAAACTGAACGAGAAGGCATGTTATCGAAAGGCATGCGCGTACAAATAACAGGTAGCATTAATGCTGATGGTACAACAGGTGTTGCCAGCAAAGTAGTGTTTGATGACCAGCTAGAAGGGCCGATTAACTCTGTTAACGCCGTCACCTCTGTCGATAGTGATAACAAAACATTCACCATACTCGGAGTAACCGTCAAAATAAATATTATTGATACTGTTTTTGTTGGCGCGGATTTCAACTTCTCCAGCATTATCACGGATTTTAGCAACAGTATTCAAATCAGTGGTTTCTATGATATCAAGGGTACTTTACAGGCAACAGCCATTGTGAAAAAATATGACTTTGTCGTAGATGTTACTGAGGTTGAAGCAAAAGGCACAATATCAAACCTGAGTGCAGATAGCTTTACTCTAACGGTTGCGTCAGGGGCTGTCTCAAATGAGCTAACCATAAATGCAGGCGCAACTGACTTCAGCAACCTAGCGAATGCACAATTTGTTGAGGTAAAAGGCACCATCAGTGCTACAACGGAGACCATCATCTCTGCAACGAGAATAACACTGGACAACAGTCAACCAGCCGAAGGTGAAGAAGTCGAAATTGAAGGCACTATTACTGACTTTGATGACAGTACAAATCAATTCAAGATTGATGGTATTAGCATTGACGCATCTTCTGCTTCCCTACAAAAAACACCAACCACATTAAAGCTAGACAGCGGTATCAGAGTCGAAGTTGAAGGCATGGTAGTCAACGGTGTATTACAAGCAAGTGAAATAATTCTACGTGAAGGCAATGTCGAAATGCAGGCGTTGGCTTCCAACCCTACCGCCAACACTTTCAATATGAATTATAATAGTCGCTCCATAACAATCACTGTTGATGGTCATACACAATTAGAAGACGACATTAATGACTCTTCATTCCCACTGTCAGAACTAGCCGCCAGAGTA
>CAZYYW010000169.1:0-3197 GCA_964651445.1 uncultured Thiotrichaceae bacterium | reverse complement strand
TTAGATGAAAACAGTCTGTCGTTAAAATAATGCCAACACGCTAATTTCAGGCTAGTTTTGTTTGTCGGCATCGGTGCCGCGCAAGTACGTTACAATGGAATGCATGACGGCTGAAAGCAAAGAATCAACGACAATAGCAGCTGTACCAGCATTCGATTCTGCCTCCTATCTAAAAAATGTTACCGGTAAACCCGGTGTTTATCGCATGCTTGATGAACAACAGCAGGTGATTTATGTCGGCAAAGCAAAAAACCTTAAAAATCGTTTAAGCAGTTACTTTCGGCAAACTGGGCTGTCAGCAAAAACGCAGGTAATGGTTTCTAAGATTGCCGACATCGAAATCGTCATTACCCATACCGAAGGCGAAGCGCTGTTACTGGAATGCAACTTAATTAAGCAATTAAGGCCGCGCTATAACGTTTTGATGCGTGATGACAAGAGTTACCCCTATATTTTTGTTTCCGATAAGGCTGCCTATCCGCGTATTGCATTGCACCGTGGTGCTCGGAAGAAACAGGGACTTTATCTTGGGCCGTACCCTAATACGCATGCCGTTCGTGAAAGCATTAACTTGTTGCAAAAAATGTTTCTTATTCGACAGTGTGAAGACAGCACTTTTGCTAACCGCTCACGGCCTTGTCTGCAATACCAAATTAAACGCTGCACCGCGCCTTGCGTGTCATTTATCTCGGAAAAGGCCTACGGCAAGGATATTAGCCATGCGGTATTGTTTTTGCAGGGAAAAAGCGAGCAGGTGATAAATGAGCTGGTGAAAGATATGGAAAAATCGGCAGAAAAACAGCATTTTGAAAAAGCCGCAATCTATCGGGATCAAATCAGTAATTTACGAAAAGTTACCGAAAAACAACATATCAGCGCTGACAAAGGCGACATCGATGTTATCGCCTGTACCACGGAAGGCGGGCAGGCTTGCGTGCAAGTATTTTACATACGCAATGGTCTTAATCTAGGCAACCGAAGTTTTTTCCCTAAATTACCAGAAGAATTAAGCAGCGAACAAGTGCTTACCGCATTCATTCCTCAATTTTATTTAAAACGAGATGTGCCCGGCGAAATAATTGTTTCTAGCGTTCCGAACGACAAAACCTTGATCGAAGAAGTTTTGGGTCAGCAGTCAAAACACAAAGTCAAAATCACCACTAAGGTAAGAGTCGAGCGTGCAAAGTGGGTAGAAATGGCATTAAATAATGCCAGCAACTCTTTGAAAACACATCTTATATCAAGGTCAGGCTTAATGAAGCGATTTGAAGCCCTACAAGATGTTTTACAGTTAGATGAAATTCCGCTGCGCCTGGAATGCTTTGATATTAGCCATACTATGGGCGAGGCTACGGTTGCGTCCTGTGTGGTTTTTACCCCGGAAGGTGCTTTTAAAACAGATTACCGACGCTACAATATCACCGGTATTACGGGGGGTGATGATTATGCCGCCATGAAACAAGCTTTGCAACGGCGTTACCGTGTGGGGAAATCAAAAAAAGGCGAGGTGACCGATCAAAAATTGCCGGACATCCTGTTTATTGACGGCGGCAAAGGCCAGCTTAAACAAGCAATAGATGTGTTCGAGCAATTGGCGATTGACTCGGTGCTGTTAGTTGGCGTAGCGAAGGGTGAAGGCCGTAAAGCCGGTCTGGAAAAATTAATTTTTAGCGATGGTCGACCAGACTTGCACCTGACCATCGAATCAGCAGCACTCAACTTAATCTTGCAAGTGCGTGATGAAGCCCACCGATTTGCCATCAGTGGTCATCGTGCCCAACGCGCGAAAAAACGCCGGACTTCACCATTAGAAGGTATAGAAGGTTTGGGGCCAAAGCGTCGTCAAACCTTATTAAAACATTTTGGTGGAATCCAAGGAATAACACAGGCAGGCATCGAAGATATTGCTAAAATAAGCGGTATTAGTAAAAAACTGGCAGAAGCCATCTATGATGAATTCCATGCCTCCGATTAAAGTCGCGTGCTGCGGTGCGAACAGGGCCGTTGAAAGCCAAAACAAACAGTAATGAATATACCAAACACAATTACCAGCTTCCGTATCGTTTTAATACCGGTATTTATCGCAGCATTCTATCTGCCATACGACTGGGCATCCGCTGCTGCCGCCTTTATCTTCTGTTTCGCTGCATTAACCGATTGGTTCGATGGCTATCTGGCGCGTAAATTAAACCAACAATCTTCACTGGGTGCCTTCATCGACCCACTGGCAGACAAATTAATGGTCATTTCAGCACTGTTAATCATTCTATCCAAACATCCTGATGACAACTGGTTATTGTTATCAACTCTCATCATTATTTCGCGAGAAGTGTTTATTTCCTCACTTCGGGAATGGATGTCCGGTATGGGTAAAAACAAAATAGTTGCTGTCTCTTTCTATGGCAAAGCCAAAACCGTGGCGCAAATGTTTGCGCTGGTATTCCTTATTTATGAGAAAGACTTGTTCGGTATGCCAATATATTCCATTGGTGTTGGCTTATTGGTGTGGTCGGCCGTTTTGACCCTAGTATCAATGGCAGTGTACATAAAATCGGCCTGGAGCACATTAAGTGCAGGTAATTGAAAAATAAAAGACAAATATACACGTCATAACGCATTTATCCCTTGACAGAAACGCCGGCATCGCTAGAATAGCGACCTGTTTACAAAGCATTGCGGGAATAGCTCAGTTGGTAGAGCGCAACCTTGCCAAGGTTGAGGTCGGGAGTTCGAGCCTCCTTTCCCGCTCCAAATTTTAGAAACCCTGTATGAGTTAAAATATGCAGGGTTTTTTCATTTATACAGATGTATTTTCTCGTATATAATGGAACAAACGCAGTAGCCATGCGTAAGTTATAAAGTTACGGCGGGATAGCAAAGTGGCCATGCAGTTGATTGCAAATCAATCTACCTCGGTTCGACTCCGGGTCCCGCCTCCACATTTAGTGTTTGAATAAGTCATTTGCCTAGGTGGCGTTGTGGTAGACGGTAGTTTGTAAAACTACTTACGTTTAGATACAGCAAAAAAACAGGGTGTAAGAAGATAGTCATCTGCCCAGGTGGCGTTGTGGTAGACGGTAGTTTGTAAAACTACTTACGTTTAGATACAGCAAAAAAACAGGGTGTAAGAAGATAGTCATCTGCCCAGGTGGCGAAATTGGTAGACGCAAGGGACTTAAAATCCCTCGCTTGAAAGG
>CAZYYW010000168.1:0-3263 GCA_964651445.1 uncultured Thiotrichaceae bacterium | reverse complement strand
CTACGCATTGTCTGGGCCGGTTATTAGCTTTATGCGCCGCTTTAGAAAACGTGGCAGAGTGGAATAAGAAAACAATATCTCTGATCTTTATTATGCGAGCAGGCTTTGTTGACGTTTGTGCTAATGTTCATATATGAAGCAGGCTGCGCTGCCATCGTGCTTCATAACTAAGAGTGTCACCATAAAGGCTTGAAAACTTTACCACTTGCCGCTATAGTTATGCTAACGATGAAACATTTACCTCCACAATCAGATATTACGGTGATACGCACTTCTCCAGTGTCGGCGCTGCTTCTGTCTGTTTCTGCATTATTCCTGTTAGTTGCCTTTCTCCTGCTCCTGCCTTAGGGCAAATAAATGATTCCTGGCGAGGAGACTACGCACTCAAACACTATAATATCCGAACAAGAATTTTGACTTGAAGGTCAGATCATGAGTAAAGAGCACTTAATAATATTTGATACAACCTTGCGTGATGGTGAGCAAAGCCCTGGCGCTTCCATGACCAAAGATGAAAAAGTACGCATTGCAAAAGCTTTGGAAAAGATGAATGTTGACATCATCGAAGCCGGCTTTCCGATTGCGAGCACGGGTGACTTTGAGTCGGTTAAAGCCGTCGCTGCCGTGGTTAAAAACAGTACAGTTTGCGCTTTGGCGCGCGCTTTGGAAAAAGACATCTTACGTGCAGGTGATGCATTAAAACCGGCTGCGTCTTCGCGTATTCACACGTTTATTGCCACATCGCCTATCCACATGAAAATGAAGCTGCGAATGCAGCCGGATGATGTGCTGCAACAAGCAGTAGACTCAGTGAAATTGGCTGCCAAGTTTACCGATGATATTGAATTTTCACCGGAAGATGCCGGGCGCTCAGAGACAGATTTTTTATGTCGTATTATTGAAGCCGTCATCGACGCTGGCGCAACTACGATTAATATTCCCGATACCGTGGGTTACAATATTCCGCATCAGTTTGGCGATTTAATTGCCACCTTGTTAGAGCGCGTTCCAAATGCTGATAAAGCTATTTTTTCCGTGCATTGCCATAATGATTTAGGCTTGGCTGTCGGCAATTCACTGGCGGCAGTATTAAACGGTGCGCGCCAAGTGGAATGTACGATTAATGGTTTGGGCGAACGGGCAGGCAATGCCGCGCTGGAAGAAATTGTAATGGCAGTGCACACTCGCCAAGATGTTTTCAATTGTGAAACCCGTGTTGACACTACGCAGATTGTGCCGTGTTCGAAACTGGTGTCGGGTATTACTGGCTTTCCGGTACAACCCAACAAAGCCATTGTTGGCGTTAATGCTTTTGCGCACGAATCCGGTATTCACCAAGATGGCATTTTGAAAAGCCGCGAGACTTACGAGATTATGCGGGCGCAGGATGTTGGCTGGTCAGATAACCGCATGGTGCTGGGAAAACACTCTGGGCGAAATGCATTTAAGAGTCGCTTAAAAGAACTGAACATTGAGTTCACATCCGAGCAAGAATTAAACGAAACTTTTACTCGCTTTAAAGACCTGGCCGATAAAAAACACGAAATATTTGATGAAGATTTACGCGCCCTGGTTGCTGACACCAATTGGGCGATTGAAAACGACCACTATAAACTGGTGAGCTTGCGGGTTTGCTCAGAAACCGGTGAAACCCCGATGGCTTCGATGGTACTGGAAATTGGTGGCAATGAAATTACCGCCAGCGCCACCGGCGGTGGCCCAGTGGATGCGTCGTTTAGAGCGATTGAAAGTGTGGTTAACAGTGAAACTCAGTTGCAACTTTATTCGGTAAATAACATCACCAGTGGTACCGATGCGCAGGGTGAAGTTACCGTGCGTTTGGAAAAAGCAGGGCGAATTGTTAGCGGGCAGGGTGCCGATACCGATATTGTTATTGCTTCAGCCAATGCTTATATCAACGCACTTAACAAACTTGAAAACACCGACCAACGCGAACACCCGCAGTTGGGTGATGTGTAATCTACGACCAGTGCTGATGCCTAAAGCCGATGAGTAAAGTAGATAAAACAAGCGCTGCGATGGATGAAAATACTCGCCGCTATTATCTGGATGCAATGGGTATTCAATGCTGGCAATCACTAACGCCGGCGACTCCCAATGTTGTGAATGCCCTGTCCACAGCGCCGGAGCAGGGCGCTGTTAACGAACATCAAGCAATCAGCCAGCAATCAATCAGCCAGCAATCAGCGGCACTTAATTATTCACATATTGAGCAAAATATACAGCATTGTCAGCAATGTGAATTGCACAACCACCGTAAACAGGCATTGTCAGGGCGCGGTGATTTGGCTGCAAAATTAATGTTTTTAGTATTATCGCCAAACAAGGATGATGAGAATAGTTGCACATTGTGCAGCGGTGAAGCCGGTGCCTTGTTCAAAAAAATGCTGGCTGCAATCGACATAGATATTAAGGATGTTTATTTGTCCTCTTTATTAAAATGCACGGTACCCGAAAACCATACTATTACGCCTGCAGAAATTCGTCACTGTAATCAACATCTACAACAGCAGATTCAGCTTATTCAACCAAAAATCCTTATCGTTCTAGGTGAAACTGCGGTGCGCTGTCTGTTGCAACAAGACCTGTGTATTGATGATTTTCGTGCGCTGAACAAAGACCTATCTCAGCCGGTGTCGAAATCAGCGTCACATCGTGGAACGCAGTTTGCTGATATTCCGTTGTTGGTCAGTTATTCACCGCAGGAACTGCTACTGCATCCAGAACACAAACGTAAAGCCTGGCACGACTTGCAGCAGTTACAATCGGCCGCTGTGAAAATTAACAGCAAGTCTTCCTGATTGAACTAATCAGTGATTCCTTAAAATAATACTTATGGCTGTAAACTTTCAAAACATGAACCATGAAATGAGTGCGTTAGTTGAAGTTCGCACCATGAGCTATGCTGACCTGAAGTCGGTTATTTTGCTAGAGGAAAAAGCCTATCCATACCCGTGGACACTCGGTATATTTCGAGATTGCTTGCGTGTTGGGCACAATGCCTGGGTGATGACGCTGGATAAGGCGGTTATCGCCTACGCGATTATTATGCTGTCACCGGGCGAGGCGCATATCTTAAATATCTGTGTCGATCCCGAATATCAGAAGCGGGGATTAGGACGTTATCTACTGCGTTATATTATTAAAAAAACACAGCAGACAGATATTGATATGGTACTACTTGAAGTACGTGCCTCGAATGGCAGTGCAAAATTATTATATCTGTCAGAAGGTTTCCATGA
>CAZYYW010000167.1:0-3265 GCA_964651445.1 uncultured Thiotrichaceae bacterium | reverse complement strand
TTATAAGATGTCGGCGAGTATGTGTTTTCGCGGGGCGTAGTATCAAAACGCCTGGCGGGCACTGAATAATTTATCGGATAACGATTATAAGGGTTGGCATAGCGCGGTTTATAGGGTTGATAATTTGTTCGAGCCGGATACGGTGAATAATATACGGGTCGTTGATAAGCCGGTGACAAATAGGGTGAATAGTACTGCCATCTATCTCGGTCGTATTTATTGATAAAATGATTCATCCAGCCAGGTGGCCCACCTGACGGACAAAAAGGGATTTCCGGAAAAGCATGACTGTTGCTCATGAGCGTCAGCGAGCTGATCAGCATGAGCGCACCAGTATATCTCTTCATGATTTTTTCCTGTTGCAATAATACTTAATTATATGTAAATTGCCGAAGCAATGTAAGATTTTAATGGTGTGAATTTATTGTGATTAAACATATTTCTATACGTGCGGTGAGCTTGTTGTTTTGTTTACTAGTGTTTACACAGCAAACGATGGCGGCTGAGGTCAGTGTGCATAAAGATGAAAATACCGGATTGTTGACTTGGTCGTCGGTAGACAAAGGCTTTCAGATAGAACTGATTCAGTTAATTCCGGATTTTATACGTGCGATTTATGCCAAGCATAACTTTCCAAAAGCCGAATCTGAGCGTATAGCCGCTTATTGTCTGTTCGGTACCATTCTAAAAAATACCTCAGAGCAACATTTAAGCTACCGTGTTTCAGACTGGCGCTACCAGACAAAAGATGGCAAACAGCATCCGGTTAAAACCAAAACGCAATGGCTGGACGAATGGCGTAAAGCGGGTATTACTTTTTCATGGACTTTGTTGCCCGACAGTGGTGAATTTTCTGTCGGCGACTGGCAGCAGGGGTTTACCAGTATCAAACTACCGCGTGAAACAAGGTTTGATTTTATTTACAGTTGGCAGTTGGATGGTGTTCCACACAGCGGCATAATTAAAAATATGCGCTGTGCACCAGATGATTTTCCGAGTGCCATGCCGACCAAGAATGAGTAAAAAACGACCATGATTAACAAAACGATTTTATTTTTCAGCCTACTCTTGATGTCTATTTGTGTGCAAGCAGAATGGCAGAAGCCAGAATTAGGCCATAGTCTGACGCCATTAAAAACACCTGTGGCTGCCAGTGATTTTGAATTATTAAACATGGACGAAGAAAAAATAAAACTGACGGATTATCGCGGTAAGGTGGTGTTACTCAATTTTTGGGCAACATGGTGTCCGCCCTGCGTCAGGGAAATGCCATCGATGGAACGTTTGCAAAATAGCTTTGATGCAGAGGACTTTGAAATCATAGCGTTGAATCAAATGGAAGCCATCGATGATGTTTTTGCTTTTACCGGGCAGTTATCATTAGCGCCAACATTTGTAATTTTATTTGATAGCAAAAGTGAGGTCTCGCAACAATATGCAGTGCGCGGCTTGCCAACCACCTACTTAATTGATAAAAAAGGTTATATACGTTACCGTGCGGTTGGTGGCCGCGAGTTTGATCATGTGGAAGTTATCAAAACCATCAAGCAGTTAATTGATGAATGAATGCCGAAAATTAATCGTTGATTAATGCTGCATTGCTTGCAGCGGTACTTTTGTTGATGGTCAATAGAACGTCACAATACTCATTGGTTTCGTCCAGCGGTGTGGGGTCATCCGCACAACTACAACCGGCAATAATACCGTTATACAATAAACCCGCCTTTATTTTTATACTGTAGGCATCTTCCGTAATTGCCAACACAGTAACCGCCAGTTTATCACTGATGGCATAACTACTATTTTGCAGACCTTGTTGTAAGGGCAACAAATCAGCGTTTAAAGCACGCAGCTCTTTTTTAAGCACGCTAGCAAAGGTCGGTGTTTTATAGGCTTTTAGTGATAGAGGTAGATAAAACATAGGCGTTTAGTTACTGTTTGTGGTGGTCTCTAGGTCGAGATAATCCGCTTGGCGAAAGCGTGGTGTACAGATAGCGAGGAAGATTAATTCATCGCTGCCAGTATTGGTAATACGTTGTTTGCACATTGCAGGAATCAATACGGTATCACCGGCCGTTACCTGTTGTGGTGGTAGCTTGCCAATTTCAACCAAGCCCTGGCCGCTAATAATGCTGTAGCGTTCTTCAGTTTTTTTCAGCCGGTGCCAATGTGTGCTGACACCGGCAGCAACTCTGGCACGGGCAATAGACAACTCAGGGTCATCATCCGAATTGGATAGTTCGGTAATAAAGCATTTTTCAGCGGTGTAAAACTCCAGCTCAGCATTACCTGATTTTATGCATTCTTTCATGGCATTATTCTTCGAAAGGCAGATGGCCTGTTTTTACTAAGATTAAGGTTTCCTGCTCAACACGAGGAAGATGCCGACTCATGTGTGGGCTGCGAATCCAGCTACCCGCCGGGTACTCGCCATACTCATCGATGAACATACCTTTGATGACCACAATTTCTTCTCCGCCCCAATGATTGTGTGCTTGAAAAGTTTCATTTTCTGGCCACCATACTAAAGCGGTGTGCTCATGATTGAGATGGTGCAATGATAAAACACGAAGATTACCTATCCCAGATTGCCACTGTTGCTGTTCTGGCCTTACAACCAGTAACTGGTCGTCATCTTGCTGAAATTGATCGAGTTTTACAAACAGTGTACAGCCTTCGCGGGTAAAAGGTTTATGCTGTGAACCCGGAGGGTTACGCAGGTAACTGCCAGCGGGGTAGTCACCGTTTTCATCAGAAAACACACCTTGCAGGACATAAATTTCTTCGCCTTGAGGGTGTTGATGAGGCGGGAAAAAAGAACCGGCTTCAAATTTAACAAAACTGGTGGTGTGACCGGACTCTTCGTATTCGCGCTCTAAAGGAATGCGGGAAACGCCATCAGCCGGACTCTTTATCCACTGTTGATCGGTTGACTGCAAAAATTGTGGTTTTGAGAAATCCATGTTTAAAGGGGTGAACTTATTCATTAGTCTGTTTTAGCAAGTTATTTGATTTGAATCAACAAGAAAATTTTTCGTAAGGTTTACAGCGTGTACAGCAACTAAGAGGTGTAAGTTATGTATATTTTTGGCGACCTGTTTAATGATCTTGCCGGTTGGTTAACGATTGGTATCATTGTCTTTATGCTGGTAATGATGGTTTACTTGTCCTATATGTTTATTGACAAGTCTACAAAATCGGATAAATAGATTTTTAGTTTTGAATTGTTTGAGAGTGGTATTCGTAACTATACCAGTTGATTTCA
>CAZYYW010000166.1:0-3294 GCA_964651445.1 uncultured Thiotrichaceae bacterium | reverse complement strand
GATAAAGATAAAGATAAAGGATTATCCGCGAACAACGCAAAATACGCGAAAAAAACAGAAAAAAAGATCTTGTTTCTTTTGCTTTTTTCGCGTATTTTGCGTGCTTCGCGGACCCCTTAGTTTTTAAAGTTTCTCGTTCCCATGCTCTGCGTGGGAATGCGTACGGAACTTGCCATTAGCTCAGGTATGCGTTACCACGCGGGAGCGTGGGAACGAAAAAAAGTTTTTAATTGCCAACGAATAGCAAACAGCAAAGGAGGTCGTTCACCAGACGTCTATTGTGTGTCAAAAACAGACATCTGTTGTAAGGGCTGTATATCACTCTTTTGCGCGAAAGGGTACAATGCGCCCCATGTTACAGGCGATAAATCTCGGCATTCGACGCGGCACTAAACTGCTCTTTGAAAACACAAATTTTCAAATCCATCCCACTCAAAAAGTAGGTCTCACTGGTGCCAATGGCACTGGGAAATCCAGTCTTTTTTCTCTGATTCTGAATCAATTACAGGCCGACACCGGCGATTGTATTTACCCAGAACACTGGGTTACTGCACATGTCGCACAACAACTGGCTGACAGTAATCAAGCTGCCATTGAATTTGTTCTCGATGGTGATACTGAACTGCGACAGATTCAGCAAGCGATTGTCAGCGCTGAAAAAAGCGATGATGGCGTCCGCATTGCGACACTGCATACACAATTGGATAACATAAACGGCTATACCGCAAATGCGCGTGCCAGCCAATTACTCGCAGGATTAGGGTTTTTAGCCAGCGATGAAATTCGCGCACTCAATGAGTTTTCCGGTGGCTGGCAAATGCGACTTAACCTTGCCAAGGCACTAATGTGCCGCTCCGACCTGTTACTGCTGGACGAGCCAACCAATCACCTTGATCTCGACACTATTATCTGGTTGGAATCCTGGTTGACTGCATATCGCGGCACACTACTGCTGATCTCTCATGACCGAGATTTTTTAAACAATATATGCTCCCATATCGCACACCTTGAACATAAAAACATTGAACTCTATACCGGTAATTATTCGGCGTTCGAACGTATTCGTGCTGAACGCTTGGCGAACCAACAAGCGGAATATATAAAGCAGCAGCGAAATATAAAACACATTGAATCCTACATTGAACGCTTTCGTGCCAAAGCGACAAAAGCTAAACAAGCACAAAGCCGACTCAAAGCACTGGAACGCATGCAGACGATTGCGCCGGCGCATGTCGATTCACCATTCCATTTTTCGCTGTTTGAACCGGAAAAAATACCCACTAGCCTGTTACACATGGAAGCGGTCGATGCGGGCTACGGTGATACTAGCGTTATAAAAAATGTTGACTTTCAGTTGTTACCCGGCGATAGAATTGGTTTGTTGGGGCCAAATGGAGCAGGGAAATCGACCTTTATAAAAGTACTGGCAGGGCAGCTTAAAGTTCAACAAGGTGAATACCACCTCGCTAAAGAAACCAATATTGGTTACTTTGCACAACATCAACTGGAGCAATTACAAAATGACCACTCGCCTATTGAGCACCTCCAGCAACTAGATAAAAACGCAAGAGAAGCTGATTTAAGAAACTACCTCGGTCGTTTTGGTTTTTCTAACGACATGGCATTATCAAAAATACAAAATTTTTCTGGTGGTGAAAAATCAAGACTAGTACTGGCGATGATTATTTATCAGCGCCCCAATCTACTGTTGCTTGATGAACCAACCAACCACCTTGATCTGGAAATGC
The DNA here is from genome assembly GCA_964651445.1 of uncultured Thiotrichaceae bacterium. GTDB lineage: Bacteria > Pseudomonadota > Gammaproteobacteria > SZUA-229 > SZUA-229. The sequence continues at coordinate 1,546 of CAZYYW010000166.1, read as the reverse complement.
GTGAAGCGCTTGCCGAAGCATTACAGGAATTTTCTGGCGCCATGGTTATTGTTTCACATGACAGACACCTGCTTAACTCTACCTGCGACCAACTGCTTTTAGTCAATCAGCAAAGCGTTAATGAATTCCCGTTGAGCCTGGACGATTACCCAAAATGGTTAAGTGAGCACAACGCTGCCAGACATAAATCAATTAAAGACAACACTAATACCGGCGATAACAAGCAAAATGTCAATAACAAACAAAGGAAACAACTGGCGGCTGAACAAAGGAAAAAAACACAGCCGTTAAGAAACAAAATTAAACAGCTAGAGAAAGAAATGCAGAAAGCGTCTGATCAATTAACCGAGATCAACCATCAGTTAGCAGGTGGCGATATTTATGCAGCAGACAACAAACAAAAACTTCAGCAATTGCTGCTAAAAAAATCCGAGCTAGACAAAACACACGATATTTGCGAGTCAAGCTGGTTTGATGCCAACGAAGCGTTAGAAAGCTTAGGCGCCTCTGATTAATTCTGTAACTTGCCCGAACCATTAAATCGACATAACTGCCTCTCCGTAAATCAGATATGTAATACCGCTAAAAGACTCAGCACTCGCTACGATACCGATGCATCTTTTGTTCAACATCGTCGTAACACATGATAATGTCCTTCACGATGTCGCTACGCACGATATCGCTGTATTCGAACTCATGCACATAAACACCTTTCACATTATGTATACGACTTATCGCATCATATAAACCGGAATAACGGCTTATATCAGATTGGCTTAAATCACCGCTAATCACCACAGTAGAATTTTCACCAATGCGCGTCATAAACATCTTTAGTTCGTCTGCTGTACAGTTTTGCGCTTCATCAAGCACAACAAAGCAACGGTCGAATGTTTTACCGCGCATATACGCCAACGGTTCTACTGATATATTGCCATTTTTAAGCGCACATTCAATGACACCTTTACCGGCATTGCTAATCAGGCAAGATTTAAAAGCACTAAAATAAGGGTCAAACTTTTCATCCAGCTTGCCCGGTAAAAAACCCATACTATTACCCACCTCTACTGCAGGACGAGTAAAGATAATTCGATCTATATCCCCAGAAATCAGCGCTTTTGCCGCCATTGCTGCTGTGCAGTAGCTTTTCCCCGTACCCGCAGGCCCTAAACCAAATATCAAGGTATGGATTTTAATTGCAGCCATAAACATATCTTGCGATCTGTTTTTTGCTTGGATCGGTTTAATTTGCCGGCTTATCGAACGGGAATTTCGGGCGTGTAGAGGATGGTATGAATCGTTATGCGGAGGGGAGTGGAAATCGATGACTACGTTATCTTCCGACAAGTAATCTAGTTGTTGTAATTTATTTTTCTGTCTTTTCGCTCGACCATGTTTTCTAGACATGTACGCACCTCAACCTATAAAGGGTTAATAAACTTGTTAAATAAATTCGATCTAAACTTCTATTACCAACGTCACCTATGGCTAAATTTGTTAGCCACTATTAATACATCTTTATTTATAAATGTAAACAACTTTTTTA
>CAZYYW010000165.1:0-3399 GCA_964651445.1 uncultured Thiotrichaceae bacterium | reverse complement strand
AAAAAGACGAATAAACTATATGTAATGCTCTGTTTTTTCGAAATATTATTCGATTCTCTATGAAAAAAACAACGAATGCCCAGCAAGCTGAGCATTCGTTGTTTATCGAATTTTCTTCTAATATTAGAAAATATTGTGTTCTGACTCCAACATTTTTCTGCCATTTCCAGAATGGAGTGGCGACACTATCTAATGCTATAGGCACTTAAGGAACCTCTGAATAAGTCGTGAATCGGCATCTTGCAGGTTAGCTTATCCTGCTTCCGCGTTGTGAAACTTCGCAATAGCCAGCTATTACGCGCGTTCCACGCCTTGAACCAGAACAAGCTAATCTGCAATCTGCTCGACCCAGACTTGATCAGAGGCTCCTTAAGGAGCCTCTGATCAAGTCCAACAATTTCAGGCTTGCTAAAAGCGTCGATATTCTCCCCGAAGATCCCCGCAATAGAATAACTATTACGGCTCACTTCGTGAATAATAGCGACACTTTTTTCTGCGCCTGATTCTTATCGACTTAATCAGAGGCTCCTTAACTTCGTGCCATTCTAGTCTGACCCCAGTTTTCATAGCCAAAAATTAGAACCCCATCACATAAAAACTTAAATAAAGGTATATACTGATTCTCGTTGTAACAAAAAAAGATCTTACATTTTAAAAATAGAGGGAAGCAATATGTATCCTACTACCAAAAAAAATCAACTGGCTATAGCTATACTCCTTAGTTTTAGCAGTACGCCGCTTATCGCAGCACCAGGTGATACGGTGGGCAGTGAGTTTATCGTCAATACCGAGACGGAAAACCATCAAAGCAGTCCCAGTATCGCGATGGACGCCGACGGCGATTTTGTTATTTCCTGGTTTAGTTATGATCAAGACGGTGGTGATGATGGTGTTTATGCGCAGCGCTATCAGGCAGACGGCACGGCGGCCGGCAATGAGTTTTTAGTCAATACCGAGACCGCAAGTAATCAAAGGGAACCCAGTATCGCGATGGACGCCGACGGCGATTTTGTTATTTCCTGGTTTAGTCATGATCAAGATGGTAGTTCTTATGGCGTGTATGCCCAGCGTTACGAAGGCGTAGGCAGCAGTAGCGTTGATTTAAATCTGGTACTACAAGATGATACCGACCCGGTTGATGTGGGCACGAACTTTATCTATTCCCTGATAACCACCAATAACGGCACAGGCATCGCTTTGGATGTTAATTTAACGGAGCCGTTACCGGTAGGCATAACTTATGTATCGGATGACTCCGCGGCGGCGGGTTGGAGCTGTGCCCCGGCAGCGGGCACGCTAAACTGCGCGAGGGCGATACTGGGTGTAGCCGAAGTCAGTACCATTAATGTGACAGTGACGGCCGATATCGCCGGCGTGCTGAGCCATACCGCAACGGTTGCTGCAGCACAAATTGATGCCAATAGCAGCGATAATAGTGATACCGAAACCACAACAGTGGAAGGTGCAAGTAGTGGCGGCGGCGGTGCAATAAGCTGGTTATCGTTCCTGCTGTTTGTGCCTTTATGGTTGCGCCGACGTTTGAGTTAGGCAAGCCGAATCTATCCATATACTCCCTTCCTCCAGAGCGGGAAGGGAGTAATATATTATCGTAAGCTTGGTCAACGGCGCCTTAACTATATTCGTACTTTTTCGTTAGTCGAGTTAGCATAGCGTAACCCGGCAAACCCACCGTACAAGATCAATAGCGCCTTGTAAGGGCAAAGATAAAATCAATTCAAACTCAAAGTTATTAAGCCCATGACCTTATCAAATAACAAACCACCATCCCCACCGCAAGGTGAGCCAATACAATGTCAAGCTGATGAAGGCTTTACTCAGTGGTTAGCAAACAGTAAAGGCAGCCTGGTGGTGAGTACCTATCAGGCAGGCAAGCTATTAATGCTTGGCTGGGATGGGCAACAAATTTCATTATTGATGCGTCAATACGACAAACCGATGGGGTTTGACTTGTCGGGTAATAAGCTGGCACTGGCGACGCGTAATAACATCACCCTACACAGCAACGATAAAGTGCTGGCGCATAACTACAAACAAGCGGGTAAATACGATGCCTTGTATTTACCCAAGGTATCCTGGCATACCGGTGATTTAAATGTTCACGATATTGCCTTCGCTAATGATGGTCTGTGGATTGTGAACACACGCTTTAGTTGCCTTGCCAAACTTAGCGATGAGTTTAATTTTGTATCGCAATGGCAGCCTGCATTTATCAGCGAACTGGCACCCGAAGACCGTTGCCATTTAAATGGGCTGGCATTAGTGAAAGGCAAGCCACGTTATGTGACGTGCTTAGGCGAAACCGATACCCCTGGAGGATGGCGCGAAAATAAAGCCACAGGTGGCGTGGTTATCGATATAAAAAATAATAACGTCGTGTTACGTGATTTAGCCATGCCGCATTCGCCGCGTTATTATCGTAAAAACTTGTATGTGCTTAATTCGGGCGCGGGTGAACTATTGCGCATCAATACAGAAGATAAAACCAGTGTAGTGGTGTGTCAATTACCGGGATACCTTCGGGGAGTATCGTTTGTCGATCATTATGCAATAGTCGGTTTATGCAAAATTCGAGAGAGTAATATTTTTGGTGGTATGCCAGTACAGCAGGCGTTTGATGATTTGTTGTGTGGCATCGCCATCGTTAATTTAAAAACGGGCAAGCGCGAAGGTCTGTTTGAATTTACCGCAGGCTGTGAAGAAATATTCGACACCCGTTTTCTAGCAGACAGCCAACGCCCCAATATACTTAATGTGGAAAAGCCGGAAGCATTGGAAGCGTTTAATGCACCGGATTTTTCTTATTGGTTAAGGCCGAAAAATTTGGTGAAAGATTATCGTTAAGCCGTTATGAATACGAGCGACGGTTAAAAATACTTGTTCAATAAGCCCTGCATATGAGGTAAGTATCATATGACTAAAAACTAGAATAAGTTCACAGAAAACTGGGGTCAGATCACAGTTACCGCTAATATTAGAAAATATTGTGTTCTGATTCCAATATTTTTCTGCCATTTCCAGAATGGAAACTAATCAACTTAAATAGAAAGGTTTTCAACTTGTGCGCCATCCAAGAATTTCGATAGCTGTTCGATGGTTTTGAGTTCTTCTAGTTTCATAATCGTTCTCATCATTGGGTAATGATGAAGGGTTTTTAACCAATTTCAGTGCGTTCAGGCTCATTTCATATTGGACAAAGCTATAGCTAGCCTTTTTTTAAGTCATGTTAGATCATTGCAGTACTGTTATCCGTATTGTTTTATTTTAAAGTCCCATTACTCCATTGTTGAACAAGGTAGTCAACAAAAGCACGAACCTTAGAAGAGACCAGCTTACTGTATGGGTATATAGCGTATAACCCAGTTGCATCATGACAATAAT
>CAZYYW010000164.1:0-3422 GCA_964651445.1 uncultured Thiotrichaceae bacterium | reverse complement strand
TAACAATTAAATAGTACGCCTACACAGGCGTCGTATTTTTCTGTAATATGTTCCAGACTAGGCGTCATAATTAGATATTTAAAGGTTAAAGTTGCCGTATATTAGGGAGTGATAATATGGAGTGTTCTACAAGGAAATATGTTCCAAAGTCTATTCGGTTGATGGATCAGGTGCGCGAGGTTTTGCGTTTTCATCATTATGCCTATAATACTGAGAAATCGTATGTTAGCTGGATTTTACAGTATATACGCTTTAATAATAAAAGGCATCCAAGGGATATGGGGAAGTTTGAGGTGGAGGCGTTTCTTAGTTATCTTGCCATTACTCGTGGTGTTGCTGCTTCAACTCAGAATCAGGCATTTAGTGCAATTGTGTTTTTATATAAGCAGGTGCTTAACGTCGAATTTGATCTGGACATTCGCGCGAAACGTGCGCGAAAATCACCAAGACTGCCTGTGGTTTTAAGTCGTAGTGAGGTGGCTGATATTATTGATGAGTTATCGGGTGTATCACAAGTTATGACGAAATTGATGTATGGATGTGGGATGCGATCTTTGGAAGTGATGAGGTTACGGGTTCATGATATTGATTTTGGCCAGAAAAAAATTGTGATTCGAGCGGCTAAGGGTAATAAAGATAGAATGACTTTTTTACCTGATATTGTTATCGATTTACTGACTGAGCAAATATCTGTGGTTGAAAAACTGCATCTAAAAGATCTGGAAAAAGGTTTTGGTGAGGTATTTTTGCCTGATGCATTGGCAAGGAAATATGTTAATGCGTCAAAATCGTTAGGTTGGCAGTATTTGTTCCCATCAACGACAATTGCTAAAGACCCACGTAGTGAAAAATTTATGCGCCACCACATCCACAAATCTGCAATGCAAAAGTCCATTGCCAATGTGGTCAAAAAACTGGGTATTAGAAAACGTGTGACGCCACACGTCTTTCGGCATTCATTTGCTACGCATATGTTAGAGAGCGGCGCAAACATAAGAATGGTTCAAGTTTTATTGGGTCATAAAGATGTAAAAACGACGGAAATTTATACCCATGTAATGAGCGCTCAGTTCGATAGTGTACAAAGCCCGCTAGATGTTTTGTGAAGTTTACCCTAGAAAAATCAGTTGGGCGCGAAAAAGAAATGCAAGTTTTTTGAATTTTCCAGGTGCGTCAAGAGCCTGCGCGACCTCCTGTAGTTCAACTAATTTTTCTAGGTTTAAGCGTTATATCATTCCTTCGCCCTGACTTGAATCAGGCTGTACGGGTTGCTGCTGTTTTTTCTGTTGTTCTTGCTCGTTCTCTTGTATTTGTTGTTCACGCCTTTGTTCCATATTCTCGATAGATTTCTGCATGGTTGAGTTGAGCTTGTTCATTAGATTTAACAGGGTGCCGCCCATTTCCTGGGAGCTATCTCGCAGTGTTTCATTTAACATTTGCATGCCTTTCGTCATGGCTTCATCCAGTGATTTTACGTTTTCCTGCATCGACTGAGCGAATTCGTCGCTTAGTTGTTGTATTTCTTTTTCTTGGGCATCGGCTTCTGGCGGAATGGTTGAACGATTAGCGTCTACTTTCCACTGCCCCTGATGTATAACCAGTACGGTACTAAAGGTTTCTTGGTGTTGATAGTTGGTGCTTGGGTCAACGGTTGTAATAGTGGTGGTGACGGTGGTAGTCGCGTTGTCATTGCTTAGCGATGTGTTCGCACTAAGACGTTGCTGGTGTTGTTGCAGTGCTGTTTGACTGTTTGCGGTGGCGAGTTTTTCTGCTTCGACTAGATTGCCTGCCTGTATGTGTTGCCAGTATTTATCGGCAACAGTTTTTGGGTTGTCTACGGGTTGATTGCAGCCAGTGAGTAACAGGCTGAATAGAACAGGTAGCAGGTACCGGATTTTAGTTGTAAGTATAAACATAATAGTAATGTATGATTAATTAATGGTGCTGGTGTTTTTTTCGTCTTCTAGCTGTTGACTGTCATAGGCATCAAGAATTTTTTCGAAGATATCTATTTCGTCTAGTTCGCCTTCCATAAACTGGTAAGTGTCTGGTTCGGCTCCCAAGATTTGTTCAAAGCGATTCACATCATCTTCAAGTTGGCCGTTAAATTTTAATGCGCTTTTATACATGTTACGTGCTTCAACCAGAAAGGCGGCACGGAAGTCGGGGTCACGATTGATGCGGTCGCGAGTTTCGATTTTTTTTTCATCGGATAAAGGCATTATTTATCTCACAAAATATTTTTACAGATTTAATTAAGGCGCAGCATTGAAGTGTTGCAGAGCGCTACCGTTGTCGAGCACTGCACGTACTTGTTCTGCCGCCTGGATGATGTTGTCAGCTTTTTTCACATGCCATAAGGCGATGGCGGCAGTATATACCAGTGCGTCGTAGGTGCTACCGGGGCTTCCTTTGAGGGCTTCGATACCCGCATCAGCCGCCATTTTTGCTACGGCTTCGGCATCGAAGGCGGCACTTACGTCTTCACTTTCTGGCGCGGGCGGTAGGTCGTCTGGTAGCGGGGTTGCGCGTACACTCTGTTTTATACCAAGCTCAGCAGGGTCAAAATCCTGTGCTTGTTCTTCGCCCTTATCGTGGTAGTAAAAAACTTTTCCCGGTTGGCGCAGAGATGGCGTGATGCCGCCTTCAACACCGCGAATCATCAGGCAGCTATCAAAGTCGGCATGGCGAGCCAGCATGGCGTAAACACGGGTATAGGGTTTGTGTACATAACCCGACATATAATGTGATTTTTTCTTGCCACGAATCGGGCCGGTGAGCACTTCCACGGTGGTAATTGCTTGGCGCTTTACAATGTTACTGCGCAGGGCGGTTAAGTCGTGTAAGGGTTTACAGTAGGCTTTTTGGTCGACATACGCCCAGCCAATGTCGGCGTTAGCGAGCTGATCGGCGGCTTGCTGAACACTCAAGCTGATGTTTTTACCAGCGGCTTTTAATACGCGGTGGTGGGTAATGCCAAATTTCGGGCTCATGGTTTCTACCCCGTGAGAGACGGTGGCAACACCACAGGCAGCAAGTACGGCAGGTAGAAAAGGCGCAGCGGGCAGGGTGCGGTTGTAGCCGTTATAGGGGTCGGATATGTCCAACACTTCGTCAACATCGGCAGTAATCGAGATTGCGTGGTCGCGGATGCCATCGAGAATACCTTTATTTTCATCATCGGTTTCACGTTTCATGCGCAGCGCGATGAGAAAAATAGCTGCTTGCACCGGGTCTACGGCATTTTCAAGGATAGCATTCATACCCGCGCGTGTTTCTGCCAGTGAGATGTCTTTACTCATGTCCGGGCCGGTGGCAATGCGCTGAATAATTGAGCGCATAATGGTTTTGTGATCTTTTTTCAGTAATTCTTCGACGTCTTTCATGGTGGTGTATGTGTGGGTAGAGTTGGTAATTACAAG
>CAZYYW010000163.1:0-3543 GCA_964651445.1 uncultured Thiotrichaceae bacterium | reverse complement strand
CTTGAAATAACTGATCTGGTTGGTTTATGGAACAGTTCAGAGAACCAGGCGGGGAAAATTGATGTGATTTATACCCGTATCACCAGTGATGGTTCCATTATCGAATATGATTTTGATGGCGATGAGGTTGATGCCGGTCTGGATTGTTACCAGATTGTTTCTGGTTCGGTAAAAAAGCTTGAGGGCAATCGCTTTCTGGTGACGGCTGATATGCATGAAAATAAGCAGTTTGAGGTTGAGCTGGAATTACTTGACGCGGGTTATGCTTTGAAGATACTTTTTCTTGATAAGCATGACCCCACTATCGCACTAAAGTCACAGATATGGACACGAGTCGCTAATAATAACTTACTGGATAATGAGCCGTCTTGCACGCAGCCATAAGCGGCCATAAATGGCTATAAACATTGTGGCTGGGGTCAGTGCTGGCAGTGGGAAATGTTGGGCGGCTGGTAAACCATGATTACTGTACTTCAATACTAAATTGAATACGAAAGCTTGGTAGCGGCGCCACGATTGAGTTATTAAAAGCCCCTTTAGGCCGAATCACAATTCGGTCGACCGGTGGCGAAGTAGTATCGGTGTTGTCAATGACTGTTGGAATAACCTCTGTGGTGCCAGCATTATTGTAAAATATAATGTCGTCAAAGGTGTCGCTGAGACCGCCAAAAGTATAGCTTAAGCCACTGGCATTGGTATCGGTAAACGTTATTGGATTGTTACCTGCGCCATATCGCAACAATACGCCAGCAGGCAAAAAGTCACTTATTGCCAGCGTATCAATATCACTGGGGGCGCTGCCACCGTTGCTGACATCAATAGTATATTGCTGAATACTGCCAGGAATCGACTTGGGGTTGGTAGCGTTAACGGGGTCAGAAAGCACCGAGACGGTTTTGTTTATATTCAGAAGTGGGCTGGTCTCAAAGTCCAAATGTGTCGCGTCATTATCGGTTCCTCCCAGTGGGAATTCGTTGACCGGGCAAAACGTATTGGCACTGTTATTGGTTAGTTGCAGACGAATAATATCGCCGGGGTTAAGCAAAATACGTGAGGCAGTACTGAAAATATTGAAGTTAAAGGTGTCGAGACCACCCGTGCCGGTCATTGTTATACTGCTATCGCCAAGATTTATTATGCTCGCGCCCTGTATAATATCGAGCCTTGCCTGTATGGTTTTTAGGCCGGTACAGGCGGCTAATCCACTAAAAGTTGTTAGCGTGAAAGGTACAGCGCCTTGCGCTATATAGGTACTGCCACCAATAGCAGGTGCCAACGTAAAAGTGAGTGTTTGCCCGACAAGGTTAGGCGCATAGTAGGCAGTGGTGGCGCGTGTTGTCCTGAGGTGGAGATTGGGATTAGTGTAGGGAATAAAACGCATGTAATAAGGCAGATTAGCGGCTTGCAACTGCATAACAGCAGGCAGCAGCATAGCAGCAGGTAACAACAGACTGGCAATCGTTATTGCTAACAGTATCGATTTACGGTGCTTCATTCGCCTCCTCCCATAGACAGCTTCCGATAGGTGATTTATGGATAATTTATGGAAACTGAAATTAGAGTATAGTTAAAATTATCGACTGTTTCAGATAAATATGACCGCTTACTCTCGGCTGAAAGAGTTTACTGTAGACAGTCGTTTTTATCGATGAAAAATTTGTTGAATCTTTTGCGTTGAAGTGTCAATGCTAGCTTTAATAAAGCAGCAGATTTCATTAAAGATATACTTAAAAACGTCCATTTATTCACTTCCTTTTTTGGTGCGTTTGCGGCAGTCATTGCCAAAATCACAAATAGTATTGGCAACTCTAACAGTCGAAAATTATCTTTGCCACTCAATGCTGTCAGACGAAAGAGCGTCTATTTGTAGGATAATGCTGAGAGTTCCGACTATTGGTTCTGCTTGTCCAGTTTTGCCCAGGTATCGCGCAAAGTAACGGTGCGGTTGAAGGTTAGTTTGTCGGCTTTGTTGTCGCGCACGAAGTAGCCGGTACGCTCAAACTGGTAGGGCATATCAAGACTTGCTTGCGCCAAGTTGGCTTCCAGTTTGCAGTTATTTAACACGGTTAGAGATTCTGGGTTTAAATGCTCGGTGATGTCATCACTGGATGCGGGGTTCGGGTGGGTGAATAATCGGTCATATAAATTAATCGACGCATCAATCGCGTGTTCGGCCGAAACCCAGTGAATGGTGCCTTTTATTTTGCGTCCATCCGGGGATGAACCGCCTTTGGTTTCTGGGTCATAGGTGCAGATTAACTCAATGACTTCGCCATTATCATCTTTCACAAAATCGGTGCAGGTTATGTAGTAAGCATAACGCAGGCGAACTTCACGGCCGACGGACAGGCGGAAAAACTTTTTCGGCGCGTCTTCGAGAAAGTCATCGCGTTCGATATAAAGGGTTTTTGAAAAGCTAATCTCGCGGGTGCCCATCGCTTCCTGCTGTGGGTGATTTTTTGCGGTCAGTTGTTCACTCTGTCCGGCAGGGTAGTTTTCTATTGTCACTTTCAATGGTCGGAGTACACCCATAACGCGAGTTGCATGTTCGTTTAAATCTTCACGAATACTATTTTCCAGGACGGCAACTTCAATAAAACTATCTTTTTTGGTGACACCGATACGGTTGCAAAAGTCACGAATGGCAGTGGCAGTGTAACCACGGCGACGCAGACCTGAAATAGTCGGCAAACGCGGATCATCCCAACCATCAACATGGCCATTGACGACCAGTTGGTTTAGTTTGCGTTTACTGGTAATAGTGTATTTCAACTGCAAACGGGCAAATTCAATTTGCTGTGGATGACAGGGTGTTTTTACCTGATCCAGCACCCAGTCATAAAGCGGGCGGTGGTCTTCAAACTCCAGTGTACACAATGAGTGCGTGATGTTTTCCAGCGCATCAGAAATACAATGTGTGTAATCGTACATCGGGTAAATCGGCCATTCATCACCGGTGCGCTGGTGGTGGGCTTTTTTGATGCGGTACAGCGCTGGGTCGCGCATATTGATGTTGGGTGACGCCATATCGATTTTGGCACGTAACACATACTGACCATCGTCGAACTCACCCGCGCGCATGCGGCTAAATAGATCGAGGTTTTCGTCAATGCTACGGCTGCGGTCAGGGCTTTCTTTGCCCGCTTGCGTTAGCGTGCCACGGTATTCACGGATTTGTTCAGCACTCAGAGAATCAACATAAGCTTTGCCTTGTTTGATTAGTTCTACCGCAAAGTCATATAAGGCTTGAAAATAATCTGAGGAGTGGCGTAAATCCGCCCATTCAAATCCCAGCCATTTTACATCTTCAATAATGGCATTAACGTATTCAATATCTTCCTTTTCCGGGTTGGTATCGTCAAAACGTAAGTTGCACTTACCTTTGAAGTCATCGGCAACACCAAAATTCAGGCAGATGGATTTGGCATGACCGATGTGCAGGTAGCCATTGGGTTCAGGGGGGAAGCGAGTGTGGATGGCTTTATGTTTGCCCGAATCCAGATCCTGTTGAATGATATTGCGGATAAAGTTAGGCGCAGCGGT
>CAZYYW010000162.1:0-3704 GCA_964651445.1 uncultured Thiotrichaceae bacterium | reverse complement strand
TTAGCGGAAGATTCCGCTTGTTACAACTGCAAAACACGACAATAAATTTTTAACAGGGCTTATATGTTTCGTCTTTCAAGATTTAAAGATTATCTGTGGGACAAGTTTGTGCATTGGCTTAGCTACGAGTCGCCCAATTACAAAACACCGTTAACCAGTTTTGAGCGTTTACGGTATGAGTTACGCCCCGGTGACGTGTTACTGGTAGAAGGCCGTTCCAATGTGGCTGAAATCATCAAGTCCATTACCCAGAGTATGTGGACACATTCCTTTTTTTATATCGGTCGATTGCACGACATTGATGACCCGATGCTGCGCGACCACATTCAAAAATATCGCCATTGCAGCCCCGATGAACAATTAATCATCGAAGCGATTTTAGGCAAGGGCATCATCGTGTCGTCAATTGAGGATTATGATGGCGAGCATTTGCGTATCTGCCGCCCGCGTGGCATTACCCGTGCCGATTCCCAAACCGTACTTGAATACGCCATTAGTGAATTAGGTAAAGACTACAATGTACGCCAGATTATGGATCTGGCGCGTTTTATGTTTCCCTACTGGTTTTTGCCTCGGCGCTGGCGCTCAACGCTGTTTGAACATAACCCCGGTAGACCGACTAAAACCGTGTGTTCAACAATGATGGCTGAAGCCTTTGCCAAGGTTCGCTTTCCTATTATTCCGGTTATTCATCAGGACGAAAACGGCAAACTAAAACTCATGCGCAGTAATTCCAAGCTCATTACGCCTAAAGATTTTGACCACTCCCCTTATTTTGATGTCATTAAGTACCCTATTTTGGATTTTGATGAACTGGGTATTTACCGTAAATTGCCCTGGGATCAGACCAGTGTGCATTGCAATTCCATCGGTGACAGCTTCTATTCTGACCCGCAAGAAATAGAGAAATTAACGCCCATAAGCTCTTCCGATTCGATTAAACATGTTGTTCCCGCTGAAGTTGCGCCACAAGCTACGACAGAAACCACGTCAGAAAAAACCAGTCAAAACAAAATTTTTGGCAAAAAGCAGTAAAATTAAGTTGCAAATTGCAACTTTTGTGGCGCATAATGGAATCATAGGTTGCATAATGCAACTTTTACTAAATAAAATCGTTTTGATGTCGTCTAGTAAGAGTATCAATTAACTCCAATAAACAGGCACTACTTATGATGTGGCTAGTATTATTTATTTCTATTCTCCTAATTTCAGCCTATCTACGCCTGCCGTTAATAGTCTGGACACTGTTACTGGGTACCGCCATCGCCGCTTGCCACCTGTTTGGCGACGCTGCAAGCGCGCAGATTTATCTGCTATGGGCAATCTACCTCGCTGTTGTTATTCCACTCAATGTGAAATCGCTGCGCCGCAATCTGCTCAGTCGAGGCATCTACAACATAATGAAAAAGTTGATGCCAACCATTTCACAGACAGAGCAGGAAGCACTGGATGCAGGTGATGTGTGGTGGGAAGCGGAGTTATTCAGCGGTAAGCCTGATTTTAATTTCTTGCAGGCACTACCAAAACCAGTACTGACCGAGGAAGAGCAAGCCTTTATCAATGGCCCTGTTGAAACTTTCTGTGAAATGCTGGACGACTGGCAGATCACCCATGTGGATTATGATCTAAGCCCCGAAGCGTGGCAATTTGCAAAAGACAACGGTTTTTTCTCGCTGATTATTCCTAAACAATATGGTGGGCTGGATTATTCTGCATATTGTCACTCGCAGGTTGTGATGAAAATCGGCAGTCGCAGTGGTTCCGCTGGTGTCACCGTCATGGTGCCTAACTCACTGGGTCCAGGTAAATTACTCATGACCTACGGCACTGAGGAACAAAAAGACTATTACCTGCCACGCCTTGCCAAAGGCATAGAAATCCCCTGTTTTGCCCTGACCGGCCCGGACGCAGGCAGCGATGCAGGTGCCATGCCCGATAGTGGTGTTATCTGTTACGGCCGTTACGAAGGTAAAGAAGAAGTGCTGGGCATTCGCTTAAACTTTTCCAAGCGTTACATTACGCTCGCCCCTATCGCTACCATTCTCGGCATTGCTTTCAAACTTACAGACCCTGACCACTTATTAAGCGATGTTGAAGATCGTGGTATAACGCTGGCGTTAATTAAACGCGAGACCGAAGGCGTGGAAATCGGCAAGCGTCACTTCCCCGCCAACCAAGCCTTTATGAATGGTCCGGTGCGCGGTAAAGATGTCTTCATTCCTTTGGAAGCCATTATCGGTGGTGTTGATTACGTCGGCAAAGGCTGGGCGATGCTGATGGAGTGTCTGGGTGATGGCCGCGCAATCTCACTGCCCGCATTGGGTACCGCTAGCGGCAAAATGGGTTGTAGATACACCGGTGCTTATGCCCGTATTCGCCAGCAGTTTCGCACCCCCATCGGTTATTTCGAAGGCGTAGAAGAAGCCTTAACCGTTATTGCCGGTCAGACCTATGCTATGGATGCAGCCAGATCACTGGTGACCGTAGCACTCGACAATGGCAAAGTACCTTCTGTTATATCTGCCATTGTTAAACAACAAGTCATGGAGCGCATGCGAAAAGTTATCAATCTCAGCATGGACATACACGGTGGTCACGGTATTTGCATGGGGCCACATAATCATCTTGGTCGCGCCTATCAATTAATCCCGATTGGCATTACGGTCGAAGGTGCCAATATATTAACCCGCACCATGATTATCTTTGGCCAAGGTGCAATGCGCAGCCACCCCTATCTGTTAAAAGAAGTCAAAGCGGTACACAATGAAAATCAGCAACAGGGCATAAAAGATTTTGATAATGCTTTTTTTGCGCACATGGGTTTTATTGTCAGCAACGTAGTACGCAGTTTCTGGTTTGGCCTTAGCTATGCAAAGTTTGTTAAGACACCCGGAGACAATGACACGCGCCACTATTACCGGCAACTGGTAAAAATGAGTTCAGCGTTCGCCTTGATGGCAGACATTTGTGTCGGCGTGCTCGGTGGCTCACTAAAACGTCGGGAAAAAATATCAGGACGACTAGCAGACGCGCTGTCCAATTTATATGTCATGAGTGCGGCATTAAAACATTATGAAAATCAGGGCAGTCATAAAGAAGATTTGATGCTACTGCAATGGGTTTGTGAAGATTCACTGTTTAATATACAAACGGCACTTAAGGGCATTATGAAAAATTTGCCGGTACCCATTATCGGTGCCTTATGTAATTTCATTATTTTCCCACTGACAAAACCCTACCAGCACCCCAGTGATAAACTGGGTCATAAAGTTGCACGAGTCAGCTTATCGACTTCAGAAACACAGGATCGTCTGTGTGCCGGTATATATGAAAGTCATGATAAAGACGATGCCACTGGTCGCATTACACATGCCTTAAATTTGGTACTAAAAGCAGAGGAACTGCAACGCAAGTTACGTGATGCATACAAAAATGGACGTTTGGACAGTCGTGACCGAAGTGCTTATATTGAAGCAAAAGAAAAAAATATTATTACAGAGGTTGAATACGACATACTATTGCAATCTGAAGCAGCCATTCAAAATGCCATAAAAGTCGATGAATTTTCATTTAGTGACTGGAAAATAGAAACACCGTAATAAAAATTAATAAAGCTGATATGGCTAACAAAAGATTAAGAGAGAAAATGTTATGAATAACGAATCCGGACGAAAAGTTTATATCGTCGATGGCAGCCGAACACC
>CAZYYW010000161.1:0-3707 GCA_964651445.1 uncultured Thiotrichaceae bacterium | reverse complement strand
CATGAATTTACCGCCAATACTGGTGAAACTGTATTGGAGGCGGCTATCCGTCAGGGCGTGGGTTTACCCTACGGCTGCCGTAATGGTGCCTGTGGTAAGTGTGCGGGCGAAGTAATTTCAGGTAAAACAGCGTATGACACAAAAAGTCTGCGAGCGTTAGCTAAAAAAGAGTTTGAAAACGGAAAAACACTGTTTTGCCAGGCATGCGCGGTCACAGATCTTGAAATAACCGTACGTGAAATTATTAAAACCACGGACATAGAGATAAAAACTTTGCCTTGCCGTGTAGAGACAATGCAGCGGTTGACTCACGATGTGATGAGATTACAACTGAAACTGCCAGAAACAGAGCGCTTGCAGTTTATGGCGGGGCAGTATCTAGAGATTTTACTGAAAGATGGAAAGCGACGGGCGTTTTCCATTGCCAACGCGCCACATGATGATAAAACTATCGAACTGCATATCCGTCATGTGCCGGATGGCCATTTTGGCGATTTTGTCTTTGATGGCTTAAAAGAAAAATCCTTGTTAAGAATAGAGGGCCCGTTGGGCAGTTATTTTTTACGCGAGGATAGTCAGCGTCCGATTATTCTGATGGGAGGCGGTACCGGTTTTGCCCCATTAAAAGGCATGCTGGAACATCTGTTTTACACCAAACAGCAACGACAGGTTCATCTGTTTTGCGGGGCTCGCGCCAAGAGTGATTTATACATGGATGAAATGATTCAGCCCTGGCTGAAACAGTATAAAAATATTAAATACACGGCGGTTTTATCAGAGCCATTGGCGGCAGATAACTGGCAAGGTGAAGTTGGTTTTGTGCACGAAAGCGTGATTAAACACTATCCTGATTTATCTGAATTTGATGTTTATCTGAGCGGGCCACCACCAATGGTAAAAGCCGGCATGGATTTGTTTTATGAAAAAGGTTTACCGGAAAGCCAAATTTTTTCTGATTCATTTGAATACTCAGACGATGCTCTAAAGGCCATGGGTATTCAAAAACCAAAAATCGAACAGTAGCCGGTCACCAGTGCCTGAAACTCAATCGTTAAAGAAAATGATAGAAAACCTGCCGCAACAAGGCAGCGTTGAATGGCTTAGCATTCGGCCGGCAAAAAGAGAAGTGTTACAAGTGCTAGAGAAAGTCACGGTATTAGAAAATGGTTTTGCTGGCGACCATTATGCCGGGCGAAGTGGTAACCGAAGCGTGACTCTTATTCAACAGGAACACATAACAGCTATTGCGTCATTGTTACACCGGGAAGAAATTGATGCCGCTGACCTGCGGCGAAATGTCGTTGTCAGCGGTATAAATTTGCTCGCGCTAAAAGGCCGGGAGTTTAAAGTCGGCACCGCCATATTAAAAATGACAGGCTTATGCCACCCGTGTTCACGTATGGAAGAAACGCTGGGCAGTGGTGGCTATAATGCCGTTAGAGGTCACGGCGGCATTATAGCTCGGGTGATAAAACCCGGTGAAATTATTTTAGGCGATAAAGTTATGGCTTTGACTATTGCGTCTGCTATTACAGAGTAATACCCTAAGCCTATATAGGCTTAAGGCAACAACTAAAGTGATTCTTTATTGTTTTACTATTTTTAATTGCGGTGTTTCACGTTCGAAGTCATGGCTACTTCTTTGCACTGCCTCGATGCCGTAATCGCCCGCAAGCAGATGCAAACCCTGGCGGTAATATTCCTGCGCCGCCGTTTGGTCATCCATGTGTTCTTCCAGTAATCGTGCCAGCTTTAAATAATTAGTCGGCATTGGGTTTATCGCAATGCTGGCTTCCAAATAACTTTTAGCCTTGCCCCATAACGATCGGGAGACGCACATGTTGCCTAACACCAGCAACAACCAGCTATTGTGCTGATGGTCGGCTAGCCAGCTTTCAGCCATTTCCAGTTGTTTATTGTCAACAATGACATCGAGCTCAGAATATAAAACAATACTGCTTTCCTGCCAGTTTTTGTGTAAATATAAGCGTAAAACCTGTTCCGCTTCACCCGCTGCTTCTACATTAATAAGCTGTCTTGCATAATGTTCAATAACATCAGGTAATATTTTAAGATGATGTGAAGTGTCCTTCCAGAAATTGATTAACGGTTGGCTATCACGGTTTTTTGTCAGTTTATCCAGTTGTCCGTTACAAACCATGATTTCAAAAGCAAGCATAGACTCTGTAGATAAATGGCCATTTTTCTTAAGTGAGGGCAGCAAATTTTTCAGGTTGTCCCAATCCTCAATGTGTTTATAAGTATTCGCCAGTAGTGTTATTACATATGTGTGGTTTGCGGATAAGGTGTTGAGCTGTGTCAGCGTGGCAAGCGCCTGTTCGTTTTGTTGGTGTGCAAGTTGCAGCTCCGCTTTCGTTAAACCAATTGCAATGTCTGCCTGTGGAGCGGCTATGTGGGCTTTGCGTAAATACTCATCGCGCCGATCATGGGCACCAAGTTGTTGCGCGGCACGTGCCGCAGACAGATAAACCAGTAGTTGATTATCACTGTATGCCACCTGTTTCAGTAATATTTTTTCTGCGGCTTCAAACCGACCTTCGGCATATTCAATAAGACCTTGGGTCAGCGACAAACGTGCTTTTTCAGCAAGGCGTTTCTGGCGACGGCTACCGAAGTAAACAAAGATATTTCTTATTAGCCGAAAGGCTTTTCCGATTAGTAAAGCGGCAAAGATAAAACACAAAAGTGCGGCACCAAAAACCACTAGATTTGTGTCAAACGAGAAGTGGGCAAACTGTACGCTGATATGGCCGATGTCTTTCTGTTGAAACATGGCAAAGCCGGCGATGGTAATGACAGAAATTAGTAATATGTATAACAGTCGGTTCATATCGGTCACCTTTGGCGCAGTTCATTCATTGCTATTTGAGGCTATAGGGTATCGCATTTGAGAGGAAAATTATAGATGCTGAAAAGTGTTGCTTTTTAGCGTGTGAAATAACGCTTAAGCGCCAATAATATCGATTCATCCGTCGCATTATTAGCAACAATGATACTTTTAAAGCCATGATGCGTAGCCAGCGCGTGCGCGCGCTGTGAAGGTACAATGAGAGGAATATTAATCAGTGGTGCTGAACCGTGCATTAAGGTAACAAGATTATCCAGCCCTTGATTACTGCTTACGGTTATCGCCGTCAAACGGGCAAGTTGAGGTGATGTTAATGGTGCTTGCTGCGAGAGCTGGCGTTGATAGGTTTCCACATAACGGACTTGCGCGCCGCGGCTAATCAAAGTGTCACCAAGCAGGGCGCGGCCACCATTGCCACGAAAAATTAAAATATGCAGGCCTTTGATATTAGCTGTTTGAAACTGTGGGTCATTTAATAGAGACTCGGTATTGTGATTAACGGCTTCGATATCCACGTCAATGTTATGTTGCTGCAGAGATAGGCTGGTTCTACTGCCAATGGCGGCAATGATGAAATGGTCAGGTAGAACAGGAAAATAAATCAGGCT
Source organism: uncultured Thiotrichaceae bacterium (assembly GCA_964651445.1). Taxonomy (GTDB): domain Bacteria; phylum Pseudomonadota; class Gammaproteobacteria; order SZUA-229; family SZUA-229. The sequence goes on along the minus strand of CAZYYW010000161.1, from coordinate 230 downwards.
TTGCTCAACCGCTGTAGGGCTGATAAAAATCGCCATAGTGAAGGGATGCAAAGTATCAGGCAAAGACAACAGTTGTTTAATGTCTGATGCAGAAGGCGGTAGAATCGTCATAACCGGGTAGTGCACAACCGTAGCGCCAGCATCTTCGATTAATTGCCGCAAATGTTTTTCACGGCCAGCAGGGCGAGTAATCAGAATGGTTTGTTGCGACAGCATGTTTGTTTGATTCA
>CAZYYW010000160.1:0-3759 GCA_964651445.1 uncultured Thiotrichaceae bacterium | reverse complement strand
GAATTTATAATACAGTCATACTTAAGAATAAGGTAATATATTGCCCATTATTTTATTAGTAAAAATTCTGGAGTTGCCATGCCGAGCAGGCTTGTTATACCGAATGAAATCACCCCGGGTGAACGACGCATTGCGTTGTCGCCGGACGTGGCCAAAAAATTAACCGCTACCGGTGTCAACATTGCACTGCAACAAGGCGCAGCATTGTCCGCTTATTTCAAAGATGAGGATTTTGCCGATGTTGAAAGCGTGGCGGATGTAGCCGCTTTATATAAAGGCGCTGATTTGATTTTTAAGGTCATGCCGCCGACACTGGATGAGCTGAAACAGATGGATGACGGCTGTATCGTGGCAGGTTTTATGATTCCCAGTAAAAACGCTGAGATGATGGCACTGATGTGCGAAAAGAACATTACATCTCTTGCCATGGAGCTGGTGCCACGAATTACCCGTGCACAGTCAATGGACGCTTTGTCATCGCAGGCTTCTATTGCCGGTTACATGGGTGTTTTGATGGGTGCGCAGTTGGCACCGGTTTTCTTCCCCATGCTGACCACTGCAGCGGGTACTATCCGCCCGGCAAGAGTGTTGATTATTGGCGTTGGTGTGGCGGGCTTGCAAGCTATCGCTACGGCGAAACGCCTGGGCGCAATTGTCGAAGCTTATGATGTTCGCAGCGCTACCCGTGAGCAGGTAGAATCTTTAGGCGGCAAATTTATCGATACCGGTGTCAGTGCGGATGGTGAGGGCGGTTATGCGCGTGAACTAACCGATGAAGAAAAACAGCAGCAGCAAACGGTATTGGCAAAACACATTGCAATGGCCGATGTCATTATTAGTACGGCAGCAATTCCCGGTCGCCCTTCACCTAAAATCATTACACAAGCCATGGTCGATGACATGAAAACCGGTGCGGTGATTGTAGACCTCGCCTCAGAAGGCGGCGGTAACTGCGAGCTAACCAAACCGGGTGAGACCTTTGAATATCAACATCGGGTGACCATTTCTGGACCATTAAATGTGGCGGGTGAATTACCGATTCATGCCAGTGAAATGTACGCCAAAAACTTATTTAATCTGGTGTCGCCCTTTATCAATGAAGATGGCACGCTGGCACTGGATTTTGACGATGATGTAATCGCCGGTTGCGTATTGACCCGTGGCGGTAAAATTGTACACCCACACTATAGTGAATCGACCCAGACAGTAAATCAGCCCGGCGGTGCAAAATAATGATTGAAGGTTTACCTGCGTTATACATATTTATGTTATCCGCGTTTACCGGTTACGAAGTAATTAGTCGTGTACCGGTGATTTTACACACGCCATTAATGTCCGGCTCTAACTTTGTCCACGGCATTGTGCTGGTAGGCGCGATGATTGTGATGGGCAAAGCCGATGGCACACTGGAGCTGGCGATTGGATTTTTTGCGGTGGTCATGGCGTCGGGTAATGCCGTTGGTGGTTATGTTGCAACCATTCGTATGTTGGATATGTTTCAGACCAAGCCCAAAAAACAAGAAGAGGCGAAATAATGAATTATATTATTGACGCAATTTACTTTGTTACGGCCGCAGTATTCATTATTGGTTTAAAGCAGATGTCCTCACCAGTGACCGCGCATCGCGGTATCGTGTGGGCTGGTTTTGCTATGGTAGCGGCAACATTAGCCACTTTTGGCGCACCACAAATTACGCTGGATATTGGCAACACTAATCTGCAGTTGATGTTGGTCGCCATTGTACTCGGCTCAACCGTCGCTTATGTGACCGCAAAGCGTGTGGCAATGACAGACATGCCGCAAATGATTGCCTTGTATAACGGCATGGGCGGTGGTGCAGCGGCAGCCATTTCGGCGGTGGTGCTGGTCAAACTCTCCAGCGGCACTGCTTCGTATAGCTTAACCATGACCATACTGGCGGTGCTCGGCGCAATTATCGGCTCGGTTGCTTTCTCCGGTTCGGTTATTGCTTTTGCAAAGCTACAGGGCATATTGAAGAAAACCACGCGCCTGCCGTTACATCAGATCATCAATATTGCATTGCTTGTTGCGGTCTGTGTATTTGGTTATCTGGTGGTAACAGGCAGCCCCGCACAATTTGAACATGTCATCATCTTCTTTGTATTGGCGCTTATTTTAGGTGTAATGGTAACGCTGCCGATTGGCGGCGCTGACATGCCGGTGGTCATTTCATTGTTTAACGCATTAACCGGTCTGGCAGTTGCCTTTGAAGGTTTCGTGTTAAACAACGCGGCAATGATTATTGCCGGTACCGTGGTTGGTGCTGCCGGTACGCTGTTAACGCAGTTAATGGCAAAAGCCATGAACCGTCCGGTTTCCAGTATCTTATTCAGCAGCTTTGGTAGTAATAGCAGCACCGCGGCTGAAGAAGATATCGAAGGCAGCATGAAAGAGATTCAGGCGAATGATGCTGCCATAATGATGGCGTACGGACAGAAAGTGATTATTGTCCCAGGTTACGGCATGGCAGTGGCGCAGGCGCAGCATAAGTTAAAAGAAATGGGTGATTTGTTAGAGGCGCGTGGCATTGATGTGAAATATGCCATTCATCCGGTTGCCGGTCGTATGCCAGGGCATATGAATGTGCTGTTGGCGGAAGCCGGTGTTGATTACGATAATATCCTCGATCTGGAAGAAATTAACCCCGAATTCCCGACTGCGGATGTTGCTCTGGTCATTGGTGCCAATGATGTGGTTAATCCGGTAGCACGCTCTAACCCAGACAGCCCAATTTATGGCATGCCAATTTTAGATGCAGACAAAGCGCAAAATGTCATTGTCATAAAACGCGGCAAAGGTGCTGGTTTCTCCGGCATTGAAAACCACTTGTTCTACGCTGATAATACGCAGATGCTGTACGGTGATGGCCAGAAAGCGGTGGCAGAATTAATCGCGGGTATTAAGCAGTTGTGATTTTCTTAGCGGCGATTCTCTGGTTATAATTTTTCAGTTGTAAAATGTACAATAAAAAAGCCTCTTTACGAGGCTTTTTTATTGTAGGTGGGAGATTTGCTGTGTGCTGCCAAAAATCGTGTAATATCAATGTCTTTGTGGCGCGTCAAACTCGCAAGGGGATGGAATATGAGAACAATACTGGTTTTAAACGCCAAAGGCGGCTGTGGAAAAAGTACGATTTCGACAAATCTAGCCAGTTACTTTGCCTACGAGATGAGCAAAAAGGTAGTACTGGCGGATTATGACCCACAGGAATCCAGCTTGGCGTGGTTAGAAGCCAGAGATGAAAAGTGGCCGCACATTGAAGCTGTTGCTGCGCATAAAGACCCGTTACGCGTGGGCAAAGATACCGACTACCTGATAATGGATGCCCCCGCACGTGTTCATGGCAAAGAACTCACCCAGTTAATGCGTAAGGCTGAAACCGTTATATTCCCAGTGTTGCCGTCGCCAATTGATATGCGAGCGGCGATAAAATACATGGCCGAAGTACAAAAGAATGGTCGAGTGGTGCGCAAGGAAGTAAAAATTGGCGTGGTCGCCAACCGAGTGCGAGAGAACACCATCATTTTTTCTGAGTTGTATGCTTTTATCAAATCCATGAAGCTGCCTTACATTGCCACCTTGCGTGATACACAAAACTACATTCGCGCCGAAGAGCGCGGCATCGGTATTTTTGAAATGGCACCTTCACAGGTTTATCAGGATCTGGAAGACTGGAAGCCACTAACCAAATGGCTGCGCAGTAAACGAAGTATGCCTTAGCGGTACTGGCTGTGATC
>CAZYYW010000159.1:0-3862 GCA_964651445.1 uncultured Thiotrichaceae bacterium | reverse complement strand
CAATCGATGGGGTCAGAGTAATTGATTTTACGCATTATTGATGTTATTGTTAATTAAATTCTTTAACCTGAAAAACTTATGGCTCGATTACCACGGCTTAATTTACCTAACATCCCGCAACATGTTGTGCAACGCGGGAATAACAAACAAGATTGCTTCTTGACTGATGATGATTGCGCTGTTTATCTGGATAAGCTTCAGAAGCCGGGGTCAGATCACAGTACTCTCTAATATACGGAGCCTGATACACTCTGAGCAATGCACAAATAACCACAAGGAGGTGGCGCATGGCAAGAAAACCACGTTCTGCATTACCAAGCGTACCGCTTTGAAAGTGAAATATTATAAATAAGAAAACAGCAAGGCGGATGCGCGTAGTTAATAAATGTGGTGGCTCGAACTTAAACAAGCGGTCACCCTAAAAAACGAGCAGTTGTCAAATCAAGTCTGAGCGACTACATCTACGATTCAATTGTCTGAAAGCAGTTGCCTGAATGCTATTTCCTGGAAGCTGATTTCATTCGAATAGCTAACAGTTGTGTCTCGTCTCGGGCAAGCGCTGACGGCTTGATTTACTGAAAATCCGAACAGTCCGTGATGAGTGCTGCGAAACAAGCGTTTCCCGCATTTTATATAGTCATTTCCACGTTGTAGGTGCTTGACACTGAACGGCGGTGAGACTAGAATTGCGCCTCTTTTGACAGGCCTGTGAGTAAAATCTTCGGCCTGTTGTTTATTTTTAGCCTGTAGTAAATGCCAGCAGGCGCCGTAACATATTGATTATGTTGTTGATTATGTGCGGAATTTGGAGTTATAGATGACAACAATTAACCAGTTAGTGCGCAATCCTCGTCGCAGCAAAATTGTAAAAAGCAACGTGCCTGCGCTGGAATCATGTCCGCAACGTCGCGGTGTGTGTACCCGTGTTTATACAACCACACCTAAAAAGCCTAACTCTGCGATGCGTAAGGTTGCACGTGTGCGTTTAACCAGTGGTTTTGAAGTGACTAGTTATATTGGTGGTGAAGGTCACAACCTGCAGGAACATAGTGTCGTGCTAATCCGCGGTGGTCGTGTAAAAGATTTACCGGGTGTTCGTTACCATGTGGTTCGCGGTAGTCTGGATACGCAAGGCGTAGAATCACGTCGTCAAGGTCGTTCCAAATACGGTACTAAGAAGCCTAAGTCTTAACGACTGGTTTTCAGATTTAATAATACCAAACAGAAATAACGTTTTTTTAGAGTAGAGCTAATGCCAAGAAGAAGAGAAGTCCCCAAAAGAGATGTATTGCCAGATCCTAAGTTCGGCAGTACCCAGATCACCAAATTCGTTAACATGATTATGAAGAGCGGTAAAAAATCCGTTGCTGAATCCATCATGTACAAAGCGCTGGATCGCATTGAAGAAAAAGCCAGCGGTGAGCCAATGGATGTTCTTGATAAAGCGTTGGAAAATGTAGCGCCCATGGTCGAAGTTAAATCTCGCCGTGTTGGTGGTGCAACATATCAGGTGCCTGTTGAAGTACGCATGAATCGCCGTACAACATTAGCCATGCGTTGGTTGATTGAAGCTTCTCGCAAACGTGGTGAAAAATCTATGCAATTGAAGCTGGCGGGTGAATTGATGGACGCAGCGGAAAATCGTGGTAATGCGGTGAAAAAACGTGAAGACACGCATCGTATGGCTGAAGCCAACAAAGCGTTTGCGCATTTCCGTTGGTAGTATTTTGTTAGCAGGCGGCAGTATTTTTTTGCTGCTGCCAGTTCTTGCTAGCGCAGGGCAGACTCACCCATTGAGGTTTGCTATTAGTTTTGCTGAATAATATAGAAGTAGTTAGGCCTGGTTATAGGCAGGAACGGCAGTCATGGCTCGCACCACGCCAATTAAGCGCTATCGAAACATTGGTATTATGGCGCACATTGATGCCGGCAAGACGACGACGACAGAACGCATCCTGTTTTATACGGGTATATCTCACAAAATAGGTGAGGTGCATGACGGTGCTGCCACTATGGATTGGATGGAGCAAGAGCAGGAGCGTGGAATAACCATTACTGCCGCGGCGACTACCTGCTTCTGGCGCGGCATGTATAAACAGTTTGATGAGCACCGCATCAACATAATTGATACACCTGGGCACGTTGATTTTACCATTGAGGTGGAGCGTTCCTTACGTGTTTTAGACGGTGCTTGCGCCGTTTTTTGCGCTGTAGGTGGTGTCGAGCCGCAGTCAGAAACGGTCTGGCGGCAGGCGAATAAGTATCATGTGCCGCGCATTGCTTTCATTAATAAAATGGATAGAGTGGGTGCTGATTTTTTGCGTGTTGTCGAGCAAATTAAGCAGCGTTTGGGTGCGAGCCCGGTAGCCATGCAAGTTGCCATCGGCGCAGAAGAAGATTTTGAAGGTGTGGTTGATCTGATTAAGATGAAAGCCATACGTTGGAAAGAAGAGAATATGGGTTCGGAATTTATCGAAAGTGATATTCCGTCCGAGCTGCTTGAATTGTGTGAAGCGCAACGTGAACTTTTAGTGGAAGCCGCGGCCGAAGCTAACGAAGATCTGATGGATAAGTATCTGGAGAATGGTGAGCTGGCAGTAGAAGAAATTAAGCAGGGTATTCGTGAGCGCACTTTGGCGAATGAGATCGTGCCAATCTTTTGCGGCAGTGCCTTTAAGAACAAAGGTGTGCAGGCAGTGTTGGACGCACTTGTTGAATACATGCCGTCGCCGCTAGATGTGCCGGCTATTACCGGTCATCTCGACGATAAAAATGAAACCGAGGTAGCGCGCCGCGCCGATGATAAGGAGCCGTTTGCAGCCTTGGGTTTCAAGATTGCAAACGATTCATTTGTTGGTAATTTAACATTCTTCCGGGTTTATTCCGGTGTGTTAAAAACCGGCGATATGGTTTTTAATCCGGTGAAGGGCAAGAAGGAACGTGTCGGGCGTATCGTACAGATGCATGCTAACAGTCGTGAAGAAATAAAAGAAGTGTATGCGGGTGACATCGCTGCAGCCATTGGTTTAAAGGATGTCACCACCGGCGATACTTTATGTGACCCCAAAGCGGTGATCACGCTAGAGAAAATGGATTTCCCTGAACCGGTCATTTCGGTGGCAGTGGAGCCAAAGACCAAAGCGGATCAAGAGAAGATGGGTGTGGCGTTGACCAAATTGGCGCATGAGGATCCTTCTTTTCGCGTGCATACCGATGAAGAATCGGGTCAGACGATTATCTCTGGCATGGGCGAATTACATCTGGAGATCATTGTTGATCGTATGCAGCGTGAGTTTAGCGTGAATGCCAATATTGGCAATCCGCAGGTTGCCTACCGCGAAGCCATTACGAAAATGGTCGAGCATGAAGTGAAATTTGCTCGCCAGTCAGGTGGTCGTGGTCAGTATGGTCATGTTTATCTAAGAATTGAACCAAAGCCGCCGGGTTCGGGTTACGAGTTTGTTAATGACGTAACGGCCGGTGCGATACCCAAGGAATTTATTCCTGCGGTTGATAAAGGTGTGCAAGAACAGATGTGCAGCGGTGTACAAGCGGGTTACCCTATCGAAGACGTTAAGGTGACTTTGTACGATGGCAGTTACCACGATGTAGATTCGAGCGAAATGGCATTTAAGATTGCCGGCTCAATGTGTTTCAGAGAGGCGGCGCTGGAAGCAGCGCCGACCATTCTTGAACCGATGATGAAGGTTGAAGTGGTAACGCCGGAGGATTATATGGGCGATGTTATGGGTGACCTAAACCGTCGTCGTGGCATTGTCGATGGCATGGATGATACGGTAGCCGGTAAAAGCATACATGCAGGCGTACCGTTGGCAGAAATGTTTGGTTATGCCACCGCGCT
>CAZYYW010000158.1:0-3864 GCA_964651445.1 uncultured Thiotrichaceae bacterium | reverse complement strand
ATATTAACCAACACATTAAGTCGCCCACGGTGTGCCATGCCGATAACCACTTCTTTAATACCACTGATGCCGGCATACTGCACCAGCTCATCAAGCAGTGGTATTAAGGATTCAGCACCTTCTAGTGAAAATCGTTTTTGGCCAACGTAACGAGAATGTAAGTAACGCTCAAGCCCTTCAGCTTCGGTTAATTGTTGCAGGATATTGATTTTTTCAACTTCATTCAGATTGGCATTGCCGCGCGCAATTTCTAACCGCTGTTGCAACCAGCGTTTTTCAGCGGTCTCTAGGATATGCATATATTCGATGCCAACGGTGCCACAATAAGTTTGTTGCACAATCTGGTGAATTTCTCGCAGCGGCAAACTGGCGGCGGCGACCAATGAGCCGGTTTCAAACGATGAATCAAGATCACTTTCAAACAGGCCATGATATTCCAGTGACAATTCCGCCACCTCTGATTCACGTCGCCCGCCCAGTGGATTCAGGTTTGCCAACTGATGACCACGAAAACGGTAAGCATTAATCAGTTGCAAAACCTGCACCTGTTTTTTCTCATGATCGAAACTGGTCACCGCTGCAAAACCTAAAGCATGTTTTTGCTGGGCGTAGTCAATAAAATAGTTGTGCATTTCGCGGGGGGAGACTTCCCGAGGGGAAACATCTTTTGCCAAATTACTGCTCAACTCGGCGCTGGCATTGGTACCATTTGTTTTACCGGCATTGGTTTTACCGGCATTGGATTTATCAACAAGTGTGGTTCTGGGAATAGCATCAAAATATTGACGCCATTTGGCTGGCAATTGATCTGGGCTGGATAAATAGGTCTCATACAAGGATTCAAGCCAGGCAGCACTTTCACCATAAACAGCCGAACCTTTCCACAGTTCTGACATGCCCGCTTTATTTGCATCAGTCATTTATTTGAGCCACTTCACATTCTGATTAATGAATTTTAACAATTGTTTTAATTGTAGATGCAGTTCACAAAAACTCACTGTTTTAAGTCTTATTATCCACTCAAAGTTACTAAACGAGGGACTTACATTATGTTGAACGAAATAGCGCATTTAAGACAATCCAATCGCTGCCACCTAAAACGTTGGTTCACTTCGCGTGATATGGACCTGTTTATTTGGTTACGCAAGGGCATGCCGGTTCGGTTTCAACTGGCTTACAATAAGCGCAGCAGTGAAAAAGCCATTACCTGGAGCAACCATCTGGGTTTTCGGCATTATCTGGTTGATAGCGGTGAAACCATGCCTGACAAGTACAAACAAACGCCATTGCTGCTCAATATAAGTGGTCTGCAAAATTTCAGCAGTGTTGCCCGTGACTTTCTGGCTGCCAGTAATAACATGGATATCGGACTTTCAGATTTTATTTTTGCGCGTCTGGTGGAATTTCTGTCAGTCGCGAAGCAGCGCGGTGCAACGCATACAGCTGCGACGCAGCCGGCACTTCAGCCTCGCTTGAAATCTGCGCCAGAAACTGGCTTATCGGCGCAAACAATGGCGATGGTAGGTGCTGGTAATCAAACCAGAACCAGCCTGCGCATTGTTCCGGCTCGCGCGTTTCTGCCTCTCCGGCATCATAATCACAGGAAACCAGCAGAGTAAGGTATTGTTTCTGTGCCATTACAAACGGCTTATCAGTGTAACCAAGATGGCGTAAATTTTTGATACGAAGACCGGTTTCTTCTTCAACTTCGCGGCGAGCGCAAGCCGTTACCGACTCATTATGCTCCAGATGTCCACCCGGGAACTGCCAGCAATCAGGCTGATTATTGAGCAGACGCTGCCCCAGCAACAACTGCTGCTCACGCCATACCAACACACCAACACCAATACGCGGCGGCGGGTCATCCCGTTCTAGTGTCGTGTATTGAATAGATTACACCAGCTGCTTCGCACAATAATAATGAACATCACCATCGGTAGTGATACGCTAATCGGCAGCCACATTGGCTGCTATTTCCACACGATTTTTACCGTTTCGCTTGGCGTGATACATCGCCACATCCGCCGCAGCGATAATCATATCCAGACGATAACCTGGCTGGCGACCCGCAATGCCTAACGAAATCGTCACTGACGGCAGTTGCTTTTTATCCACCATTCCGGTGTCGGCATTGCTGACATGTTGGCGCAGGCGTTCGGCAATAAATTTAGCATTGGCAACTGTGGTTTCGGGCAGTAGCACGGCAAATTCCTCGCCGCCAAAACGCGCCACAAGATCATTCGGCCGCAACGGGCTACGGATGGCATTCGCCACCGTAATCAGCACCTGATCGCCCGCCAGATGACCGTATTCATCATTATAGTTTTTGAAATTATCAACATCAATCATTATCAGAGAGAGCGGCAACTCATCGCGCTCACTGCGCTGCACTTCACGATCAAAAGCATCATCCAACCAACCCCGGTTATGCAGCCCGGTTAACGCATCGGTACATGCAAAGCGTTGATATTTACGCTGCATTTCCAAACTATCGGCAATCACCAAATTACTGTAGCGCACACGTTCAGACATAATGTACAGCAGGTTTCTGGCAATTTCATGCGACACGCTGACCATGCGCCACAGGGTATCCTGCTCGATAACCAGCACCTGTGTTTCTTCAGACGCTTTCACCTGCGCGGACGGTACGCGACTATCGATGATCGACATTTCTCCCACACACTCACCGGGTTCAACGGTTGCCAACGGAATATCATCATAAGCCGTTAGCTGTATAACCAATCGTCCCTTTAACAGAATGTATAAATAATGATTTTCTTCTTCGGTGGACAAAATAACTTCTTCAGCCGCCAGCGTTTTATATTCACATAATGACAACAGATCTAGCAATGCCGAATTTTCCATGTCGACATTTCTAAATAACTGTAAACGAGAAAGCAATAACTTGTTATGTTGTAGGGTAGCAACTTCCAATTTCTGTATGCACTCACGTTGGTTTGAAAAGGTATACTTGCTTTAAACTCTAATTATAAACATGTTTTTATGTTGAAAGCTTATCTATAAGACGCTTCTAATATGATCACAGGAGAACATACATGTCACGCAACCAACAAACACACAGCATACATAGCATGGAACTAGGCCCCATGGAAAATTTCGTCTATCTGATACACGACCATGCCAGTAACACGGCGGCCATTGTTGACCCCGCCTGGGAGGTGAATGAAATGCTGGATTATGCCGATGCTAAGGACATTAAAATTACCGACGTACTGCTCACCCATAGCCACCATGACCATATCAACGGGCTACAGCAAACACTGGAACACAGTGATGCTAAGGTGCATTTACTAAAATCAGAGGCAAAATTCTGGGGGGAAAGACTAAGCAAACCGGTTTTGCATCATGGTGGCGACCAACTTCAACTTGGCAGCAGTGTGATTAATATCCTGCACACACCCGGCCATACACCAGGCTCTGCTTGCTACCACACGGGTAATGATTTGATTGCTGGCGACACCCTGTTTGTTTTTGGCTGTGGACGCTGCGACCTTGCCGGTGGTGACCCGGAAGAAATGTTTCAAACCTTAAAAAAGATGAAAACCGAACTGCCCGACAATACGGTTATCCACCCCGGACATAACTACGCACCACAATCGCCCACCTCAGATTGGCATACTCAGTGCCAGGGCAACCCATTTTTACATTTCGACACGGCCACCGACTTTGCAAAATACCGGATGCAGGTACACGAAAAAATACGCGACACACCTTATACAGCCGTTTCTCGCGAGCAGGCTCAAAGTGCGATTAAATAGCCGAGACTGTTAGAATCCGGCTTGAGGTGACTCAGCTTAAACAGCTTTCAGCGCATTCTGGTACCGTTCAGGTACAGGTTGTCAC
>CAZYYW010000157.1:0-3926 GCA_964651445.1 uncultured Thiotrichaceae bacterium | reverse complement strand
AGACAACGGGGTCGCACTGATAATGCGTTTTTCAAAAGCTTGTTTGCCTTCTTTTCGAACCATAGTATCGGGGTCTTCTTTTTCTGGGAGAAAAAGAAATTTTGCAATCATGCCGTCACGAATGACCGTAAGCGTGTTTTCCAGGGCACGCCATGCCGCTTTTTTGCCTGCGTTATCACCGTCGTAACAGAAGATAACTTCATGCGTGGTACGAAAAGTTTTTTGAATTTGTTCAGTGGTGGTGGCAGTGCCCAGCGATGCCACCGCATAATTAATGTCGTGCTGGGCTAAGGCGACGACGTCCATATAGCCTTCAACTACGATGATACGTTCTATTTTTCGAAGAGCTTGCTTGGTTTCATACAAGCCATAAAGCTCAAAGCCTTTATGGAATACGGTGTTTTCGGGTGAATTTAGGTACTTAGGTTCACCCTGATCGAGTATGCGACCACCAAAACCAATGATGCGGCCACGCTGATCGGTAATCGGAAAAATAATGCGATCACGAAAACGGTCGTAGGTTTTATTGTTGTCTTTACTGACGATTAAGCCGGTTTTAGTTAGAGCCTGGATAACGTCGGGATCAGTGATGCCTTCGCTGCTGCCGTGGCGGGCTAGATTACGGATTAAAAAGTCCCAGCCATCGGGCGCGTAACCTATTTTAAAGCGTTTGGCGACTTCTCCAGACAAGCCACGTTGTTTTAGATAACGGGTGGCGTGTTCGGTGGTTTTTAACTGTTGTTGAAACAAGTCACTTGCTTGTTTCAGAATGTCATATAAAGGTTGTTTGTCTTGCCTGTTTTGATTTGCCTGCCCGTTGTCTTCATGGGGGACATCAAGATGCGCATCTGCCGCCAGTGATTCGATGGCGTCAACATAACTCATATGTTCATAGTCCATCAAAAAACCAATGACATTGCCTTTAGCATGGCAGCCAAAACAGTAAAAGAATTGCTTGTTTTCACTGACGGTAAAGGAGGGTGTTTTTTCGTTATGGAACGGGCAGCAGGCGGTGTATTCCTTGCCTTTTCTTTTTAAGGGTACACGGGCATTAATAACTTCAACGATATCGCTACGTGAAATCAGGTCATCTATAAAGTTTTGTGGAATCAGGCCTGCCACAGCAGATTAAGAATTGAAGTCGGCAAAAGAGAGCTGGCGCGGGGTAAATATTCTTTCGTATTCGACGATAGCGTAGCGATCTGTCATGCCGGCGATATAATCGGCAATGCCGCGTGCTATTCCTTTGTCACCGTGTTTTTGCTGCAATGTTTGGCAGTGTTGTCTGGCATCGGTGGGTAATATTTTCAGGTCATCAATAAAGGCATTGAACAGTGCGTCGATAACATCCGCTGCTTTTTTGCTCATGCGGTGTACTCGGTAGTGCTGGTACAGGTTCTTGCGTAAAAACTGTTTAAGCTCTAGTTTTTGTGCACTCATCTGTTCGCTAAATGCCATGATTTTTCCGCTCTGATTGCGTACGTCGTCAATGCTGTTTAAGTTGGCGGCTGCGATGTTTTGACGCGAGGTATCAATGAGGTCAACTACCATGACGTTAATCATACGGCGGATAACTTCATGAATAAGTTTTTTATCGTCAAGATTGCGATAGCGCTTGTTGACGATGTCGTATTGGGTGCGAAATAATTCGATGTTTAACATGTCATTGATGCTGATTAGACCATAGCGCAGTCCATCGTCTATATCGTGATTATTGTAGGCAGTTTCATCGGAGTAGTCGGTGAGTTGTGCTTCTAGGCTGGGCTGAGTTTTATCAAGAAAGCGTTGCCCCACATCCCCCAGTTTTTTAGCGTTGTGGATGGCGCAATGTTTTAAAATACCTTCGCGAGTTTCGAAACTCAGATTAAGACCGTCAAAGTCGGCATACTTTTGTTCCAGTTTATCGACTACGCGCAAGGACTGTATATTGTGCTCAAAACCACCGAAGTCTTTCATGCAATTGTTTAAAGCGGTTTGTCCCGCATGGCCAAAAGGGGTGTGACCAAGATCATGCGCCAAGGCAATGGCTTCGGTTAAGTCTTCATGCAATTTTAGTTCACGTGCTACGCTGCGGGCAATTTGTGCTACTTCCAGTGAGTGGGTTAGTCGGGTGCGAAATAAGTCGCCCTCATGGTTCACAAATACCTGTGTCTTATATTCCAGTCGCCGGAATGCCGCCGAATGAATAATACGGTCACGGTCACGCTGGTATTCATTGCGGTAGGTTGGCTGCGTTTCTGTAAATCGACGACCGAGTGATTGCGTGTCATGGCAGGCGTAAGACACCAATTGCCCGCAGTAGCTGCTGTCAGTATTGTTGTTAGTTTTAGTCATGTTAGGCAGCGAGTGAGTGATTGATGACCTGGTGTAAATTTTCCAGGGTGTAGTCGTCAGTGACGACTGATTGGCCAATGCCTTTCATCAGCACCAAACGCAAAACACCGTCCAGTACTTTTTTATCGACAGACATTAATTCGAGAAATTTTTCAGCGGTCATGGATGGCGGTGCCTTGCAAGGCAGTTTTGCTTGTTCAATTAAGTTGTAGGCGCGCTGAGTGTCTTTATCGTTTAACCAACCCATCTGATTGGACATGGTGGCGGCCATACACATGCCCGCGCCTACGGCTTCACCGTGTAACCATTCGCCATAACCCATGGCGTTTTCGATAGCATGGCCAAAAGTGTGGCCTAAATTGAGCAAGGCGCGTTTTCCGCTTTCACGTTCATCGGCGGCGACAATATCAGCCTTGTTTTGGCAGGAAACTTCAATGGCGTAGCTCAGAGATTTTTTATCACGTTCTAACAATAAGGCAATGTTGTTTTCTAACCAGCTAAAAAATTCGGCATCATTGATCAAACCGTATTTAATAATCTCGGCGAGCCCGGCGCTTAATTCACGTGCTGGCAGCGTATCCAGAGTGTCGGTGTCGGCAATGACGGCTTTGGGCTGGTAGAAAGCGCCGATCATGTTTTTTCCCAGCGCATGATTAACGCCGGTTTTGCCGCCGACCGAGGAATCAACCTGCGATAGCAGAGTGGTTGGGATTTGCACGAGATGTATACCACGTTGGTAACTGGCAGCGGCAAAGCCTGCCATATCACCGACCACACCACCACCAAGAGCAATGACGGTGGTATTGCGATCAAAGCGATTTCTCAACAGACCGTCATAGATTTGGTTCAAGACCTCGAGATTTTTGTATTTTTCACCGTCAGGCAGAATCACGGTTTCGCTTTTAAGGCCGGACAGCATCGCCTGTGTCTTTTCTAGGTAGAGCGGGGCAACGGTGGTGTTGGTTACAATAAGGGCACTGTTGCCTGGAATGTGTTTTTTGAGTAGATCATGGTGCGTCAGCAGCTGGTTACCAATATAAATGGGGTAACTGCGTTCGCCGAGTTCAACGGTCAGAGTGGTCATTTTTATGTAGTGCTTCTTATGTTGTGGTTCAGTGCGTTGCTTACAGAGACTTAATGATAGCCTGTATTACGCTGTGAATCGAGTTGTTGGCGGTTTCTATGGTGTAATCGGCGGTTTCCTCATAAAGTGGTCCGCGTTCGTCGAGCAGGCGTTGGAGAATAATTTCCGCCGGTTCATCAGAATGGAGCAGGGGTCGATTTTTGTCTTTGCTGGTGCGTTGAATCAGGATGTTGAGGTTGCTTTTCAGGTAGAACACAGTGCCGCGTGTAACGAGATGGCTACGGTTTTTACTGTTTAATATGGCACCACCGCCGGTTGCCAGGATGATGTTTTTTTTCTGCGTGAGCTCATCAATAACGCTGATTTCGCGTTTTCGAAAGCCAGCTTCACCTTCTTTTTCAAAAATCAGCGGAATATCCGCGCCAGTGCGTTGTTCGATAACCCGGTCGCTGTCGTAAAAATCCATTTTTAATTTACGCGATAGCTGGCGACCGACGGTGGTTTTGCC
>CAZYYW010000156.1:0-3939 GCA_964651445.1 uncultured Thiotrichaceae bacterium | reverse complement strand
TGATTTGTTAGCACTTGATTAATTATTCCGTTAATATTCGTCATCATTTTATTCACCATAAGCCGCTTATGTTAAAAATACACAACAGCCAAACCAGAAAAAAAGAAGTTTTTAAACCGATAGAGCCCGGCAAGGTAAAAATGTATGTCTGTGGCATGACGGTTTATGATCTGTGCCACCTTGGTCATGCTCGGGTACTGGTGGTGTTTGATACGGTTGTGCGTTATTTGCGTTACAGCGGTTATCAGGTGACGTATGTACGCAATATTACTGACATTGATGACAAAATCATTAATCGCGCCAATGAAAATGGTGAAGATTTTGCCGCACTGACGAAACGCTATATCCAGGCGATGCATGAAGATGCAGCCGAGCTGGGGGTGTTGCCACCCGATGAAGAACCAGCGGCGACGGGTTCGATACCGGAAATTATCAACATGGTTCAAATCTTGATTGATAAAGGTTTTGCTTATACCGCTCAGGTGGGAGACGAAACGGGCGGTGAAATGAGCAATAGTGGTGATGTTTATTACGATGTCAGCGCTTTTAAGAACTACGGGAAGCTATCCGGTAAAAAACTGGAAGACTTGCGCGCCGGAGAGCGTGTTGCGGTGGATGAGCGCAAGGATGACCCGTTGGATTTTGTGCTGTGGAAAGCGGCAAAACCTGGTGAACCTTTCTGGAACTCGCCCTGGGGTAAGGGACGGCCGGGCTGGCACATTGAATGCTCGGCGATGTCTACTTGTTGTCTGGGCAATCACTTTGATATTCATGGCGGTGGTCAGGATTTACAATTTCCGCACCATGAGAATGAAATCGCGCAATCGGAAGCAGCAACGGGTGAAACCTTCGTTAATCTGTGGATGCACAATGGCTTTGTTCGAATTGACGATGAAAAAATGTCCAAGTCATTGGGTAATTTTTTTACCGTGCGTGAAATTTTAAAGCTGTATAAGGGCGAGGAAATTCGCTATTTTGTACTGGCTAGTCAGTACCGTAGTCCACTCAATTATGCTGACCAGTTACTGGATAATGCTCGCACTGCGTTGTCACGTTTGTATAACACTTTGCGTGAACTGGATATCCCCGTCGATTGCGATGAAAAAGATCCCGCCATCGAAAAATTCACATCGGCGATGGATGACGATTTCAATACACCAGAAGCGTTGGCTGTATTATTTGATCTGGCTAACCAGATTAACCGTTTGCGTGATGAAGACAGGGGCGCTGCGACACAAAAAGCCGCGGTGCTGAAAAAACTGGCGAATATTCTGGGTTTGCTGGAAGCTGACCCAGAGCAATATTTGCAAGCCAGTATCGGTGAAGACAGCGATGCAGAAACAATCGAAGCCTTAATTGTCGCCAGAAAAGACGCCAGAGAAAATAAAGATTGGGCGGCCGCAGACCGTATTCGTGATGAGCTTGATGCTATGGGTATCGTATTGGAAGATAAAGATGGCAGGACGGTATGGCGTCGAGGCTAGTATTACGTTTCATCCGAATCTGGCACTAGCACCTGTCAGCGGCAAGGCAGTTGTCCTGAAAAGTCAGTTGAATTTAGAGTGAGCCTTCGGTATTCGCAGTAGCTTTCATTCATTTTTTAGGGTTATACATGCTGCTGCATGGTTTCGCGCAGCGTATCATAACTGTAGGGTTTGGCCATTGATGCCTGAAAACCATAGTCTGAAAAATTCGCCATTACCGTGTCATTTGAATAACCACTGGAAACAATGGCTTTGACTTCGGGGTCAAGTGAACGCAGTATTTTTATAGTCTCTTCGCCGCCCATTCCACCTGCAATGGTTAAATCCATAATAATCAGGTCGATGGGCTCTTTATCATGCAGTGCTGATTTATAAATACTGATAGCTTCTTCGCCAGTTGCGGCGGACACGACTTTATACCCCATCTCGCTTAGCATGGATTCTGCAACCTCTCGAACAACCGCGTCATCATCCATCAGCATGATACGTTTTGTGCTGTCAGCAGGAGAGACATCTAGTGGATCTGACTGCTCGACGATTTTTTGGTTTTCAGAAGCAGGCAAATAAATTGTAAAACATGTCCCATAGCCAACGGTGGACTGAACATAGATGAAACCATGATGTTTAGTGATTATAGAATATGACAGCGCAAGCCCAAGGCCAGAGCCCCCTTCACGGGTGGTGAAATAGGGGTCGAAGATGGAATCGAGTATATTTTCTGGTATACCGCTGCCGGTATCTTCAATGGTGATTTTTATATATTTCCCTGAGGTTTTTATAACATTTTTATGGGGAACATCTTTGATAATAATATCGGTGGCATTGAGACAGCTGATATGAATTTCACCGCTGTCCTGCATTGCTAGCTTGGCGTTTATGATTAAGTTGTGAATCACCTGACTAATCTGCTCACTGTCAATGTTCGCCAACCACAAATCATCGGCTATATCATAGTGGCAGGTAATATTGCTGCCATGTAAATTAAAGTCAGCCGCTTGGCGAATAACGCCAGATATGTCGGCATTTTGTTTGATGGGTTCACCGCCCTTGGCGAAAGTGAGCAGCTGTTGTGTCAGACCGGTTGCGCGTTCAGTGGCTTGTTTCGAAGCCTTTAGAAAGCGCAATGTTTTCTCCTTGTCAGATAAATTTTGTTGAGCCAACTCAATATAGCCATTAATGCCCGATAAAAGGTTGTTAAAGTCGTGAGCGATACCGCCAGCGAGCACACCGATGGACTCTAACTTACTTTTTTTGATTTGTTCTTCTTCGGTTTTTTTCTGTATGGTTATATCTCTCAGGGTACCACTGATTTTTTGTCCATCAGATAATCCGGTGTTAGAAAAGGCTATATATAAGGTAATGTCCTCATCGTTGTAACGCTTACCGGTTAATTCCAGTCCGGAAAATTCACTGCCGTTTAAAACCGCTTTTATGTAACGATTAAATGCGTCATGACTGCTATCGTTAATTAATTCCCTGATATTATCGCCAATAGCATCACTTGCTTTGCAGCTAAATATTTTCTCAGCACCGCGATTGAAGCTGCTGATATTCCCGTCTTCACTCATGGTGATGATGCCGTCTTGAACACTATCGACGATTCTTTTGTATTGTATTTCGCGGTTTTCTAATAGCCCGCTGAGTAAGTGCTTACCGTGTAGCAGACGGATAATAATCGTCATAATTATAAGGGTGAAAATAATAAAGACGAAGCTGCCTGATAATTTAAAATCAAATCGGGCACGGGCAAACTTCGTGTCCAATTCCACCATGGTCGCCTCTATTTCCTCATCCAATATGGTGTGCATCTTGGCGATAGATGATAATAAGTCCATCTGCTTTGGTGTGCTGTACGTCAGTAACACCTTTACCGCTTGCACGTGCTTTTTTTCCACAAACAGGTCAGCGGCGATATTTTGTATACCAGCATTTTTCGTTATGGTTTGACGAAAGGCGGTGGGGTAATAGTGCTGTAATTCTGCCTCTGATAGGCCACTATTCAATAATTTGTTTCTTGCCGTCAGAAAAACATCGGCCTGCTGCCGCATTTGCTGGCGTAATTCATCCAGTTCAAAATCATCAACGGTGGTTGACATGATTAATAAGGTTTGTATCCGCTCTTGCGATGAGCGATACATATCGGAGATGACGAGGTGAATTTTATGTTGTTGCTGAATAATATCTCGTGACGCTTCAAAAGTGTAAGTTAAAGTGCTGTAACCGTTAAAGATTAAATAGGCGGCAGAAAGTAGTGACAGAACGGCGGCAAAGGGCAGGATTAGGTATTTATTTAGCGTAAATCGCATAGAAGATACATTACAGCATGTAAACGAATAGTTGAAGGCATAGCATGATGAAAAATAAAGTATTTTAATGATAATTTTTTTCAGCTTAATATTAGAGACCTTTGCACGATACATTCACGAATAAAAATGTCTAAAATTTCACTGCTTTT
>CAZYYW010000155.1:0-3979 GCA_964651445.1 uncultured Thiotrichaceae bacterium | reverse complement strand
TAATTTATAGAGAATATCACTGCTGTCCCGTTAACTATGAGAGATATGAATTGCAGTTTGTTGCTGTGACCGTGTGCCGCATGGACGCGGCATTCGAGCGCACAGGGATGTGTTCACAGCGTGTCTCAGTAACAAATTGCAATTCATGCCTCGGATGGCTTCAATAGTGGTAAATCTCAATTTGTTGCGCTTATTTATAAAAAACTATGGCGCACCACCACTGAACAATTAAAAATAACTAACCACATGATTACCATAGAAAAAAATGTCAGAAAGCGCAGTTAAAACAAAAACACCCAAAGCAGAACACACGCCGATGATGCAGCAATATTTACGCATCAAGGCAGAGCACCCTAATACCCTGCTGTTTTATCGCATGGGGGATTTTTATGAGCTGTTTTTTGACGATGCCAAAAAAGCATCGAAAATACTCGATATTACCCTTACCGCGCGTGGCCAATCTGGCGGCAAACCTATCCCGATGGCGGGCATTCCTTACCACGCCGCTGATAACTACCTTGCACGCCTAATTAAACGCGGTGAATCGGTCGCTATTTGTGAACAGACCAGTAAACCGGGTGAAGGCAAAGGCCCGGTCAATCGTGAAGTCAAACGCATCGTCACCCCTGGCACGGTCACCGAAGAAGCCCTGCTTGATGAACGCAGGGATAACCTGCTGGTCTGTATCCATTATCATAATGACATCTATGGTCTCGCTGCGCTGAACATTACTTCGGGGCGTTTTAATGTCTCTGAAATAAAGCACAAGGCACAGTTATATGCGGAACTGGAACGTCTACAGGCGGTTGAAATATTGCTCTCTGAAGACGCACCGCTGTTTGATGAATTTAGCAAAACTCTGAGCAATCAGATCAGTCTTCATCAGCAACCACCGTGGTGGTTTGATTCTGACAGTGCCAATCGTTTGCTCAACAAACAATTTGGCACTAAAGATCTATCTGGTTTCGGCTGTGAGGATTTAGACAGTGCCATAATGGCTGCCGGTTGTCTGTTGCAGTACACACAAAATACGCAACGCGCTGCCTTGCCACACATTTCTGGACTGCACGTAGAAAACAGTGACGATGTTATCGTGCTCGATGCTGCCAGCCGACGTAACTTGGAAATTGAAATCAATTTATCGGGTGGTACAGAAAACACGTTAACCTCCGTTATTGACCGCACCACCACCAGTATGGGCAGCCGATGCTTACGCCGCTGGCTGCACTCCCCTTTACGCAACCACGATATACTCAGCCAGCGACATCAAGCCATCGGTGAATTACTGAATAATCAGCTAACCACCGACATCCAGTTCTGCCTAAATTCCATCGGCGATATCGAACGCATTATGAGCCGCCTGGCATTGCTGTCAGCCAGACCCCGTGATCTGGAAACACTGAAAAACTCATTGGCGGTCTTACCTGAATTACAAAATATTTTACAACAATGTCATGCGCCGTTAACCCAGCAACTGTCCAGCAATATCAGCAGCCATCCTGAAATTGTTGACTTACTAAGCAATGCGATTTGTGACAACCCTCCCGTACTCATTCGTGATGGTGGATTTATTGCTAGCGGTTATAACCTGGAATTGGACGAGCTACGCGCTCTCAGTAAAAATGCCAACGACTTTCTTGCACAACTGGAGATTCGAGAACGCGAACAGACGGGCATCAAAACCCTGAAGGTGAATTACAACCGGGTACACGGATTTTATATTGAGATTAGCCGCCTGAATTCTGCCAAGTTTGATGATATAGGAATGCCCGAACACTACACTCGCAAGCAAACACTAAAAACCACTGAGCGCTTTATCACTGAAGAACTCAAACAATATGAAGACAAAGTGTTAAGTGCCAAAGAGCGCGCGCTGGCATTGGAAAAATCCATTTACGAAACATTGCTACAACAGCTACAAGGCTTTTTGCTGGCATTAAAAACCTGCGCCACGGGTATTGCTGAACTTGACAGTATCTGCTGCCTGACTGAGCGCGCGCAAACGCTCAATTACTGCTGTCCACAACTCAGCGACAAACCAGGCATTAATATTCAACAAGGGCGTCATGCGGTTGTTGAGCAAGTGGTAGACACCTTACCCAATGGGCACTTTGTCGCCAACGATACGTTATTAAGTGCCAGCAAGCGCATGAGCATTATTACTGGCCCCAATATGGGCGGTAAATCAACCTATATGCGGCAAACCGCGTTAATTGTTTTACTCGCTTACATTGGTAGTTATGTGCCCGCAGAAAGTGCAACCATCGGCCCCATCGACCGTATTTATACGCGCATTGGTGCCTCCGATGACCTTGCCAGCGGGCGTTCAACCTTTATGGTTGAGATGACTGAAGCGGCGAATATTCTTAATAACGCCACCGAAAACTCACTGGTATTGATGGATGAAATTGGCCGCGGAACCAGTACTTTTGATGGTTTATCACTCGCCTGGGCCTGTGCTTATCATCTGTGCATGGTCAATAAATCTTATACCCTATTCGCCACTCACTATTTTGAAATAACCGCACTGCCTGATGAAATTCGTGGCATTAACAACATTCACATCAACGCAGTAGAACACGGTGACAAAATCGTATTTTTGCATAGCGTAAAACCAGGGCCTGCCAGCCAGAGCTACGGACTACAAGTCGCACAGTTGGCGGGTGTTCCTCAGGGCGTAATCAAACTGGCAAAAAATAAACTGGTCGAACTGGAAAATCAAAGCATCAGCAATCATCAGGAGTCAGGGCAGTTTGAAATGTTCAGCGACCGACCCCACCCAGTCATCGAACAACTACAAGATCTTGAAGTGGACACCCTAAGCCCTAAACAGGCGTTGGATCTACTGTATAGTCTGAAAAAAGACGTTGAAAAATAACCCCGCGCAAAAATGTGATATACAATAGCAACATGAAATTCAACAACATCGGCATCATAACCAAACCACAGGCAGAAACAGCGATACAGACGCTGCAGTCACTGTGTGATTTTCTGCACAGTAAAAACTGCGCGGTCATGCTCGACCCGTCCGTCCCTGACAACATTAAACATTATAATTTCAAAAAAGTCAGTCGAGAAGAAATTGCTCAACAATGTGATCTTGCCATCGTAGTTGGTGGCGACGGCACCATTCTCAATGCAGCACGATCATTGTCACATAGCCAAGTGCCATTGCTGGGTATCAACGTTGGTCGGCTCGGTTTTCTCGCTGATATTTCGCCGGCAGAAATGCACGAGTCGCTAGAAGAAATTCTGGCAGGCTCATACCGAGAAGAACAGCGTTTTCTGCTGGAAATGCAGGTTTTACGAGACGGCAAGGTTATTTTTGAAGGCGATGCCTTTAACGATGTGGTGGTACACATACGCGATGTGGCACGTATGATTGAATTTGAAACCCGCATTAATGATGAATTTGTGAATCACCAGCGAGCCGATGGGATTGTTATTTCCACACCCACAGGTTCCACCGCTTATGCCCTGTCGGCTGGCGGCCCACTGTTGCATGCCACGCTCGATGCCATAACACTGGTGCCGATCTCTCCACACACTCTCAGTAATCGACCATTAGTGGTACACGCTGATTCACAGATTGACATATTAGTCTGCAACACCAAACAAGGCATCGCACAAGCAACCTGCGATGGACATTCATCAACAGATGTACACGTTGGTGACCACATTAAAGTTAAACGTAAAGCCGATACCATAACCTTGCTGCATCCTAAACAACACAGTTACTATGAAACTCTACGCGCAAAATTACACTGGAGTTAAAACGTGTATCTATGCCATATCGAATAGATACACAGTTATTTTTTATAGACACAGAGACCACAGAGGTCACAGAGGTCACAGAGGTCACAGAATTATGGTTTATACCGTTGAATAGATTCACCAATCTTGATGTTATTGAGGTTTATCAGCAACCCTGCTGCTGTAGTAGTCGTGTTAACTTTAAACACACTCTGTGAACTCTGTG
>CAZYYW010000154.1:0-4004 GCA_964651445.1 uncultured Thiotrichaceae bacterium | reverse complement strand
ACCGACCCCGGCATTATGAATGCCGTGCTCTAACCAGCTGAGCTACATGACCTTTATTCAATTTTCTTAAAAGCTATCCAGACGGATTGCTTTTGAACCTTCTATGAAGGGCGGGGATTCTCCCGTTTTATTGACTTAATGTCAATATTTACACGGCTCTAGCGGTGAATTTTTTAACAACTTACTCACTATCCACTGTTGCCATGCGAAAAAAGTTACAAAATTTAGACATTAAAGCGAAAATGCATGACATCGCCATCTTTCACGATGTAATCTTTGCCTTCCACACGCAGCTTTCCTGCCTCTTTCGCGCCCTGTTCACCATTGTTATCAACAAAATCCTGATAAGCAATGGTCTCTGCACGAATAAAACCTTTTTCGAAATCGGTATGAATGACAGCGGCAGCTTTTGGTGCGGTAGCACCAACCGCCACGGTCCAGGCTCGCACTTCTTTTTCACCAGCGGTGAAATAGGTCTGAAGTCCCAGTAAAGTATAACCAGCGCGAATAACGCGATTCAAGCCAGGCTCTTCAAGACCCAACGATTCAAGAAATTCATTCGCTTCATCCGCATCCAATTCGATCAGCTCTTCTTCGATAGCCGCACATACCGCTACCACCTCTGCCTTTTCGTCTATCGCGCGTTTTTTCACCACATCCAGATACGGGTTGTTTTCAAAACCGTCATCATTGACGTTGGCTATATACATCACCGGCTTAACGGTGAGTAAATGTAGGTCGTAAAGGGCTGCCAGTTCATCTTCATTCAAACCCAGAGAACGCACGGGTTTGCTTTCGTTGAGATGTGCTAATACTCTTTCCAATATTTCGAATTTAATCTTCGCGTCCTTATCGCCACTCTTGGCAACACGACCAACTTTATCAGCGGCTTTATCAACTGATTCCAAATCTGCCAGCGCCAGTTCAGTATCAATAATTTCAATATCACTGATGGGATCAATCTTACTATTGACGTGAATAATGTCGTCATTATCGAAGCAGCGAACCACGTGTACGATGGCGTCAGTCTCACGAATATTCGCCAGAAATTTATTGCCCAGCCCTTCACCTTTAGAAGCACCTTCGACCAAACCAGCGATGTCTACAAATTCCATCGACGTTGGTACGACACGTTCAGGCTGTACTATTTCTGCCAGTTTATCGATACGCACATCCGGTACCATGACGATACCAACATTTGGTTCGATGGTACAAAACGGGTAGTTTTCTGCCTGTATTCCGGCTTTGGTTAACGCATTGAATAAAGTCGATTTACCGACGTTCGGTAAGCCAACGATGCCACATTTAAAACCCACTATTAACTCCTGAAATAATCACCGGCTATGCAATTTCTGCATCGCCTGTTCTAAAGCACCCGATGCCAAATCGGGCAGCACAGCAACCGCATCATCAATGTCACGGTCAATCAGTAGTCGATCATCACGCGAAGCATTGTGTAAAACATAATCGACCACCAGGTCTTTACTGCCGGGATGACCAACACCTATTCTTAATCGGAAAAAGTCCTTCGAGCCTAGCTGGTTGATAATGTCACGCAGACCATTATGGCCACCGTGACCACCTCCCGATTTTATTTTAGCGGTACCCGGCGGCAAGTCGATTTCGTCGTGTACCACCAGTAACTGATCGGGGTTTATACGATAAAATGCCAGCAGGCTTTGCGCCGAAAAACCACTTCGGTTCATAAAAGTATCGGGTTTTAATAACCAGATGTTTTCACCTTGCACGGTGATTTTTGCGACTTCACCATGAAACTTTTTATCTAGGCGAAACGCAGCGCCATATTGACGCGCCACTTCCTCAATAAACCAAAACCCGGCATTGTGCCGGGTTTCAGTGTATTTGCTACCGGGGTTACCCAGTCCGACGATTACTTTAAGGTCGATAGATCTGACAGCCATAACTATGACAACTAGCCTGTTCTGGCAGACTAGTCTTTCTCGCTATCACCATCTTCGCCAGCATCACCACTGTCAGACTCAGGTGCAGCAGGTGCTTCAGGAGCGCCATCTTCAACTTCTTCAGCAATCTTACGAATGTGCATGCTCGCAACGGCGGTGTCATGTTCATCACCTTGTTTTAAGGCAAGGATTTCTACGCCTTCAGGCATTTTCAGGTCAGACAGATGAATAATATCACCAACATGCATAGCAGAAGTGTCCACCGCAATAAACTCAGGAATATTGGCGGGTAAACATTCTACTTCTACTTCTGTTATAACGTGATTAACAACACCACCTTCGGTTTTAACGCCAGGAGATTCATCTTCACCAGAGAAATGCAACTGTGAAAATACATGTATCACTTTTTTCGCATCAACACGAATAAAGTCCATGTGCATAACATCCATTTTAAAAGGATGATGCTGTATATCACGAATCAGTACGTCTTCGATTTTACCTTCAATGTTGAGTAACAATACCTGCGAATAAAAACTTTCATCCGGCAGGTGACGCTGCACATCTTTTTGTAACAAGGTAATCGATATGGGTTCTTTTCCGTCACCATAAACAACGGCAGGTAAATTGTTTGCGTGACGCAGGCGGCGGCTCGCACCTTTCCCCTGATCCTCACGCAATGTAGCGTTTAATTCTAAACTCATGGTCTTCTCCAATAAATAAAAAAATGTTTCATTCGCGACCAAATGAAACCTGGCAGGAAGTTATAAACTTCACTTTTCGGTGTTTAATCCACCAAAATTTTAATAGTGAATACTTTGTTATCACTAGAAGGCAAATTATTGAAAAAAGCCGCTTATTGAAATAAGTGCATATTTTGAAATAATTTTTAACGCCGAGTGGGACAAAGTATCCGCTCGTTAATCGATGTACATCTCGCTGACTGATTCTTCCATATGAATCCGTCGTATTGTCTCTGCTAGCATTTCCGATACCGACAATTGGCGAATGCGGTCACACTTTTGTGCTGCAGCCGATAGCCGGATGGTATTGGTTACCACCAGCTCGTCTAGCACTGACTCGTTGATATTGCTAATCGCTTTACCCGATAAAACCGGGTGCGTGCAATAAGCCGAAACACTAATCGCGCCATTTTCTTTTAACGCTGCGGCAGCCTTGCACAAGGTACCGGCAGTATCGACTAAGTCATCCACGATCACACAATTTTTACCGACAACATCACCGATAATATTCATTACCTCAGACACGTTGGCCTTTGGTCGGCGTTTATCGATAATAGCCAAGTCGGCATCACCCAGTCGTTTCGCCAATGCTCTGGCTCTGACCACACCGCCAACATCGGGCGACACCACCAGCAAATTCTCGTGCCGCTGCTGCCAAATATCTTTCAGCAAGATAGGTGAGGCGTAAACATTATCGACCGGCAGATCAAAAAAACCTTGGATTTGATCGGCATGCAAATCAACCGTCAATAAACGATCGAGTTTTACACTTGCCAGCATATTCGCGACTACTTTAGCAGTAATCGGTACTCTGGCAGATCGTGGTTTACGATCCTGCCGCGAATAACCATAGTAAGGGACTACCGCTGTCACACGTCGAACCGAAGCACGGCGCATGGCATCGATCATCACCATTAATTCCATCAGGTTATCATTGCATGGTTGCGAAGTCGGCTGGATAATAAAGACATCACGACCGCGAACATTTTCCAGTATTTCTACGCAGATCTCTCCGTCACTGAAGGTCTCTACGCCTATTTTACCCAACGCGGTACCTAAAATTTCAGCTATTTGTCGCGCTAACTCGGGGTTGGCATTCCCTGCGAATATCATCATCCGACTTTCGCCTGCTTGATTCACCTTGCCTGCCTCATTGTTAGCAATGCTAACTTAAGTTGTGGATGGACTACAAACGAACTCTATAGAGTATGCTTGCAGACAGAAATCTTAATCACTACGCAGTTGTATTAGTCAACACGACAATTCAACGCAGTGTGACTCTTCATAATTTGGCTGGGCCGGCAGGATTCGAACCTGCGCATGCCAGGATCAAAACCTGGTG
>CAZYYW010000153.1:0-4053 GCA_964651445.1 uncultured Thiotrichaceae bacterium | reverse complement strand
CTGGACAAAACCTTTGAAGAGCGTGAATCACTGAACATTAATATTGTACAGCAGATTAACGAGGCAGCAGAGCCTTGGGGCGTACAGGTATTGCGTTATGAAATTAAAGATATTGAACCACCGCGAACGGTGCTGGAAGCCATGGAAAGACAGATGAAAGCCGAGCGTGATAAACGCGCGGTAATTTTAGAGTCCGAAGGCGAACGCCAATCTGCTATCAATGTTGCCGAAGGTCAAAAACGTGCGATCGTGCTGGCGGCTGAGGCTGATAAGGAAGAGCAGATATTACAAGCTGAAGGTGAGGCGAAAGCCATCGTTGCAGTCGCCGATGCTCGCGCCACAGCGCTGAAAGTGGTCGGTGCCATCGCTATACAGGAACAGGGGCAGAAAGCCATTCAACTGGATTTGGCGGAGGGTGCCATTAAAGCCAAAGCGGCGATTGCCAGAGAATCTTCCGTGGTTTTATTAAGCGATGAGAAAACCAGCGCTTCGAATATCGTTGCTGAAGCCATGACCATTATTAATGCCATCAATCACAAAAACGCTGACAAGGGTGGCAGCAACGCAGCAGGGACTGCCGAGTAATGATTGAATACATCAATAATAATTTACCCGGCTTTTGGATAGGGTTGGGTTTTGCACTATTGGCTGCAGAAGTGCTTTTATTTGGTTTTGGCACCATTGTTTTTTTATTTGCGGGCATAGGCGCACTGCTAACGGGTCTGTTGATGAGTGTTGGCCTAGTGCCGGAAACCTGGCTTGCAGGCACTGCCAGCTTTGGCATTACTACTGGCATCAGCAGTGCGGTTTTATGGAAGCCATTGATGGCAATGCAAAAAAAATCCACCTTGAAGCGTAAGCCGACCAGTGATTTCGTTGGTCTGGAATTCGTGCTGGAGCAGGACCTTAGCAACACCTCGCCAGGTAGTCACCGTTATTCGGGCACGGACTGGAAGGTCGAGCTTGATAGCAGTAGTGATAATGATGTTATTGCCAAAGGTGAGCGCGTGAAGGTGGTGACACTGGAAGTTGGTTTGCTGCGGGTGGTTAAAAAATAAGGCGCGTTCCACTACACGCAGGCCAAAAACGCAGGTCAAGGCGCAGGTCAAAAAATGCAGGCCAAAAAAAACCCGCCTCAAGGAATCTCCTTAGGCGGGTTTTTTTATGAGCTGATTAATTACTTAATCTTGGATTCTTTGTACATTACGTATTTACGAACCACAGGGTCAAACTTTTTCATTTCCAGCTTTTCAGGCATGGTGCGTTTGTTTTTGGTAGTGGTGTAGAAGTGACCGGTTTTAGCCGATGAAACCATTTTAATTTTTTCGCGCATAATGTTCTCCTAAACCCTACAGTTAGACTTTTTCGCCGCGTGAACGCATATCCGATAACACAGTATCGATACCTTTTTTATCGATAATGCGCATGCCGTTAGCCGTAACCCGCAGTTTAACGTGACGGTTCTCGCTTTCAACCCAAAAACGGTGTGTATGCAAATTAGGCAAGAAACGACGTCTTGTCTTATTATGAGCATGAGAAACATTATTACCGGAGACTGGGCGTTTTCCAGTGACCTGACATACTCTAGACATTGTAATTACTCCAAACCAACTATTAATTAAGTGAAGCCCCGTAAAAAACGAGGCCTCTGAAATTGTGAGCCGGTGATTTTAACGGAGAACTTGCGTGCTGGCAAGACCTGCAAGGCTATAATTTTATGCTTGGAAGTATATTTTGGCATGAAAAATAAGTTGGCAGCTATAAAAATAGCCATTGCAAGCATTATAAAGTAGCTACTTTTATGTTTTTAACTGAGGACTAACAATTGTCTACTGCAAACTTCTCTTAATGCCAAATCCAGCCATACACTTGAAACTGGCAGCCATGTATAATAGCGACTTTACTCTCAGAGATTAGTGGCATGTCGCAGGATATTGTTTTTATTGAAGATTTAAGGATAGACGCCATTATCGGTATCTATGATTGGGAGCGGAAAGTGAAGCAGACCATTGCGCTTGATATTGAGATGGCATCCGATAATGCCAAAGCTGCCAGTACAGAAAATATTGAGGATGCCTTAAATTACAAAGCGGTGGCTAAAGCATTAATCGCATTCACCGAAAAAAGCCAGTTTCAGCTGGTCGAGACTTTGGCTGAGCGTCTGACAGAAATTATTTTGAATGAGTTCAACGTTCAATGGTGCCGCTTAAAACTTCGAAAACTGGGCGCAGTAACGGGCTCACGTTCGGTGGGCGTTATTATTGAGCGCACCCAAAAGGCTGCTGAGAAGCCATCTTCAGATTAATCAGCGTGTAACAATGGCACTTATCCATATCAGTCTTGGCAGCAATATTAATCGTGATGAAAATACACGCGGTGGCATAGCCGCGTTGCAGCAGGCGTTTGGTCGTTTAACCCTGTCTTCCGTTTATGAAAGTGAGGCGGTGGGCTTTGATGGCGATGCGTTTTACAACATGGTGATTGCCTGCGAAGTGGCGTCACCGGTGTTTGCAGCCAACCAAACCTTACGCGATATCGAAGATGCGCATGGTCGTGACCGTAGTGGCCCAAAATTTTCATCGAGAACACTGGATCTTGACCTTTTACTTTACGATGCGTTAATACTGGATGAAAACAGTTTGAAGCTGCCACGGGATGAAATTTTAAAAAATGCTTTTGTGCTGTGGCCACTTGCCGAAATTTCGCCAGAACTCAAACACCCTGAAACGGGCAGCACATATGCGGCGTTGTGGTCGGCATTCGACAAGCATAAAGAGCATTTGAAACCCATCAACTTCAGTCTTTAAGATGGCTTAGATATTATGAGTACTGATTCCATACCCTGTGATCTATACGTGGATATTTCCGGCGTAGATTGTGCGCAACCAGACTCGCGCTTGAGTGATGCAATCGCAGCACTGCTGCCGGGGCAGACTTTAATGGCGGTATCGAACAAAGCGATGCTGAAAACTGATGTTCCAGCGTTTTGTCAGCAGCGTAAGTTGGCATTGGTTGATCAGGGAGAGGTCGATGATGAGTGCTATTTCCTGATTCGTTTGCCGCTGGCAGAATAACCGAACCTTATGGTTGAATTCTTTCTGCCAGAAATTCAATCATGCGTTTTACTTTCTGCGGCATAAAATTTCGGTCAGGATATACTGCGTTGATGTCAAAGGCCGTTGGGTGGTAATTTTGTAGTATCACCTTGAGCTTTCCGCTTTTGATGTGCTTTCGTACATACCATTCACATAAAACTGAGATACCCAGACTTTCCAGAGTTGCATCGCATAAGGCATCGGGGCTACTGGCTTTCAAGCGGCCGTTGACTTGAACGGATTCATCGCCTTCCTGTGTGCTGTTGAAATACCAAAGGTCAGGTGTTTTTTGCAGGCTATAACACAGACAATTGTGTTTGATTAAATCGGCAGGTTTTCTCGGTCGCCCGTGTTTGACCAGATAATCTGGGCTGGCAACCACCACGCGCGCACTCGTGCCGATTTTTCTTGCAATGAGTGTCGAGTCTGCCAGTGGACCGATGCGAATCGCCAGATCAATGCCTTGTTTTACCAGATCAATATAATCATCATCAAATACTAGGTCGATATTAATATCAGGGTAAGCCGCGAAAAAATCACCAAAATGGGGCAGCATGCAGATACGGCCAAAGGCAGCGCTGGTAGAGATACGAAGGGTGCCTGTGGGCTTGATCTTGCCCTTGCCAACACTGGCTTCCGCTTCCTGAAAGTCATTGAGAATACGGATGCAACGGTGGTAATACTCCTGCCCAGCTTCCGTTAGTTTCAGCGAGCGGGTGCTGCGGTTAAGTAATTTTGTACCCAAACGTTCTTCCAGCGCGGCAATATGTTTGCTCACCGTCGACTGTGACATATTGCTTTCACGTGCCACCGCAGAAAAATTTTCAGTCTCGACGACACGGCGAAATATCGCCATACTGCTCATT
Source organism: uncultured Thiotrichaceae bacterium (assembly GCA_964651445.1). Classification (GTDB taxonomy): domain Bacteria; phylum Pseudomonadota; class Gammaproteobacteria; order SZUA-229; family SZUA-229. The sequence goes on along the minus strand of CAZYYW010000153.1, from coordinate 92 downwards.
ACATCCATAAAAACCCCGTAAAATAAGCGCTTCCTGTATGTATGAGTATAACTTATTCCATTTTGGAATGAATGAATCCAGCAAGAGAGTCC
>CAZYYW010000152.1:0-4066 GCA_964651445.1 uncultured Thiotrichaceae bacterium | reverse complement strand
TCTGATTAAGTCATGAATCGACATCTTACAATTCAAATATCCTGTTTCTGCGTTGTAAAACTTCGCAATAGCCCTGCTATTACGCGCATTCCACGCCTTGAACCAGAACATTTGAATCGCAATCTGTTCGATCCAGACTTATTCAGAGGTTCCCTAGGAAACCTCTGATTAAACAACTTGAAGTAAGAAAAATGATATTACCTGATATAGAAAAATTGAAGTTGCTGGTGAAATCGGCCGCACAGGATATTCTAATGGCTGATTTTGGCCATACTGAATTTGAATACAAAGAGGATGGCAGCGTTGTTACGCCCGCAGATATTGCGATGCAAGATCGCCTGGAACGGGAATTAAAACGGCTATGGCCAAGTATTGGCATGCTCGGCGAGGAGATGGATGAACAGGCGCAACTGTCGGTCATTGACAGCGGTGAAGCTTACTGGTGTATCGATCCCTTAGATGGCACCAGTAACTACGCTGTGGGCTTGCCATTTTTTGCGGTGTCCATCGCTTTAATAATCAATAAACAACAACGTCTGGGTCTGATTTATGACCCAGTACGTGATGAAATGTTTAGTGCTATTAAAGATCAGGGTGCATTCTTAAATAATAAAATTTTAGATTATTCAACAATGAAATTCAGTGACAACAAACCGATTGTTGCCGAAATCGATTTGAAGCGACTGCCCAAAGAACTTGCGATAAAACTTGTCAGCGAAAGTATTTTTGCCTCACAACGAAACATTGGCTCATCCGCTATCGACTGGTGCTGGATGGCAGCAGGGCGTTTCGATATTTACCTGCACGGTGGTCAAAAACTGTGGGATTACGCGGCGGGTAGTTTGATTTTTGCTGAGGCGGGTGGGCGATCAATATCGCTGGACAATGAAGATGTGTTTCGTGGCCAGTTGGAAACCCGCTCGGTATTAGCCTGTTTTGATGACAAACTTTTTAATTACTGGTATCAATGGATAGGTATTAAAAGCTAGTTATTAGTTATTAGTTATCAGTAAAAGTATATGAATTTAGCAGTGAATATAGACACCCAAAAAGACGTTTTAAAACAAATAAAGCCTCGGACTTGCCGAGGCTTTATTTTTTGTTTCTAACTTTTAACTGCCAACTAGCTTTTACCTGCTGGCGACGGTCGATTGGCGAATCATCTGGCGAATTTTAGTCTCCAGTTTTACTTCGTCGTTGCCACGAAAACCCATATTGGCATAAACAACATTGCCATTTTTGTCGATCAAATATGAGCTGGGCATTGCTTTCACCTGATAACTTTCAGCGGTATTGCCACGTGGGTCAAATGCAATATCAAATGTTGCCGGTATTTTCTGTAAAAACTTATCAGCCTTATGCCGTTCTTCATCAAGGTTAATCGCAATAACGGTAAAACCTTCTTCGCCATATAAAGCCTGCATTTTGTTCATCCAGCCAAATGATTTTCGGCAGGGTTGGCACCAAGATGCCCAGAAATCTAGATACACAATCTGCCCACGGTAGTCACTCAGTTGTATCGCTTGCTGTTGGCCTTCTAGTTTAAAATCCGGTGCTGGCGAAGCATAAGCGGCACCACTGCCTAAAAATCCATACAGTGCAAGAATCGTTAGCGAGGTTCGTAATATTGAGGAAAACATAAGCAACTCCAATTCAAAGGGGCATTAAAACTCGCTTCCAAAACCAATGTGAGTGATTGGTTTATCAGCGCTTGTTTTAAATTATTTGAGGGTTTGGTAATTTGGAGCAATTAGGTATTGTGCGAAAAATAGTGGCTTAGAAAACAAATACCACTCTTCCAACAACTGGTATTACTGTAGCAGTTACCAGTAAGAAATCGGTATATAACATCGCAAATCACCGTTTTTTTAAAAACTTTATATTTTTTCAAGTACTTATAATGAACTGTTAATTTGTTCTCTAATGTAGTGATATGGAATGGTGTTACTTGCTGTGACCAAAAGCGCTGGAATTGTCTGTAGAAAGTTTGGACAGTGACCCTATATTTACAACCATTAGCACTTTAATCAGCTAAAATATGTTTTATGTAGGCACCTTTGCGCAATAAATTTAGCGTGCATTAATGGGAGATAATACTTTTAACGTTTACGCTAGTTGGCAAAATTATTTTTACCTTCTCGTGCAAAGGCCTCATGTAATATCTGTATAAGCAATATCCAGTTTCACTCTTCATTGACACAATATCAGCAATTGACAGCAGACAATTTAGACCAGAATAATGCCCCCAATATTAATCGACAGTCGTGATTTTTTAAAACTTGGTTTTATCGCCGTGTTGCTTGTGACCGTGATTTTTGCCGCAGGCTATTTACTGGGGCATCAACGGGCTGCCAGCTTTTATCAGGCAGGTAGTGAATTACATGCTCTGTCATTGCCGCAGCCGATAGTGACTACCGAAAAGATCAATGGGCGACAGTTGTCAGCGGTAATCGTTGCGGGTGAAAATATTGATGTTGATCGTCCAGAGAGTATCAAAAATACCCAAAACAAAAGCGCAGACAGCTTACTATCTGCTGTCGTGTCTGATCCCTCACTCGATGCCGATGGCGTGCCAGAAACCGTTGCAGTCCAGACAACTACGCAGGTTGTAAAAGTAGCTGACAATACTGCACCGTCGAGTCAGTCGGAATCTCAGATCGTGAGCGCCTTTACCTCTGATGAACTGGGCAAAATAAAGTATTCGATTCAGGTAGGGATGTTTGGTCGTTTGCTTAATGCTGAAAAAAAGATGCAACGATTGCAAGCGCAGCAGTACAGCGCCTATGTGTCAGACTTCACAAATAAAAATAATGAAGTTCGATATAACGTTCGTTTTGGTTATTTTATGGATAAAAAAACCGCAATCACAGCATTAAAAAAATTCAAAATCTCACAACAAAGCGATGGGTATCTGGTGAATTTTTCTGCTGAAAATATCGTTAAAGTCGCGGACGCGATTGATGCCGTGGATGAAACTGTTTTGCCTGCGAAAAGTAAACAGGGCATACGTCCTCAGCTTGTTCCAGCGATGACTGATGAAAATAAAATCTCCAGAGTTGACGTCATCAACCAATTCTCTGTGACCGCGCAGCTTGTCACTGTCTACTAGTGGTTGTGCTCGTTTGTGGTAGTCGTTAGTGGCAGTCGTTAACCTCAGCAGTGTTTATGCCTAAACGCTATTCGAGGCGTTGTTAACATGGCGCAAAAAATCAAAGTAATAAGTTTTGATCTGGATGATACCTTATGGTCATGCAAGCCGACTATTGTGCGTGCAGAGGCGTTGTTATACCAATGGTTGAGTGAGCATGTGGCCGTGATAACAAATAAATACGACAGTATTCAACTACGTGAAAAACGTTGTGTTTTGTATAAACAATACCCAGAACTGGTTCATGATTTAACGCGCTTACGGCTTAAATCGTTTGCGCTATTAAGCGAAGAATTTAAGCTGTGTGATGACTGGGAAAGGCCTGCCTTTGACGTTTTTTATCAGGCGCGTCAACAAGTAACGTTGTTTGATGACGTGAACCCCGTACTCGATGAACTTCGTCATGACTACACGCTAGTGAGTCTCACGAATGGCAATGCGGATACGGTTCTAACCGGTGTTTCTCACTGGTTTGATTTCTCTTTAAATTCCGCCACGGTCGGTCAGTCAAAATCCGAGCCTGAAATCTACCGACAAGTGTTGCAATGGGGCAATATTGATGCTGGGCAAATGCTGCATATTGGTGATGACCCGCTAAACGATGTGTCCGGTGCGAAGGCTGCGGGGGTGTTTGCCGTTTGGTTAAATCGCAAGCAAAAACCGTGGCTGTTGTCAGATTGTGAGCCAGATGCCACTATCACTAGCCTGCGGGCGTTACCCGCTATATTGTGCCAGTTGTAAGAAGGGTTCACAGCCACATTGAGTGGGAAAGATAATAGACACAGAGACCACAGAGTTCACAGAGGGTATTTAAAGTTAACAGGAATACTACAGGGTTGCAGATAAACCTTAATATATTAAGGTTGGTGAACGGTATTAAACGTTATAAACAGATAACTCTGTGACCTCTGTGGTCTC
>CAZYYW010000151.1:0-4127 GCA_964651445.1 uncultured Thiotrichaceae bacterium | reverse complement strand
TCAAGGTATCAACACTGCGAAATATAGCGGTCACCGAGCCGTATATGCATAATGGTGTGTTTCGTGATTTAGCCACGGTGATCGAGTTTTATAATCATATTGCTGATCGTAGCAATGTCGATCATCAGTTGAACCCTGAAACAGGCACGGATTGGCTGCCGCCTGAGGTGGCTGATAATATTGCTGATGCCGAGCTTTCTTCCGGGCGTATTTCCGACATGGATAGCCCCGCAGGTATTGCCAATATGGTGTGTTTCCTGCGTACTTTAACCGACGCCAAGTATGAGCATCTGATTCAGCAAAAAGGCATTAACTGTGATTGAGGTGATTTGTGTAAAGGTTTCCTTCTTGCTCAAATGTTACTCAAAAACCTCGGCTTCCATGGAGATATAAACCTGAAATGCGTTAACGCGATTGGTTTCTGCAAAGGCGGGTAAGTGCTCAAACTCTGACCAGTCGGCTGCGCCATAAACCTCATCAAAGGGCGCTAGATCGTCTATGCCTGCGCCCATTACTTCACGTAAATATGCCAGATAGCGTCGGGTTAGGGCGATGGTTTTTTTAGGGTCAGTGGAGGCGGAGCCATGACCGGGAACCAGTACCTTGAGCCCCTGTGTTTCAAGTTTGGTTAATGTTTCCAGCCACTTTTTAGAATCGGCACTGCCTACAAAGGGTAGGCGGCCTTCAAAAATCATGTCACCCGAAAACAGGATTTTATCCGGTTCGACCAGCAGTGTGAGGTCGCCATCCGAATGCGCCTTGCCCATAAAGTTAATGGTGAATGTTACCCCGCCCATAGTAAACGCAGTGGATTTTGAAATAGTCGTATCGGGTAATACTAGGCGAGTATCTTCATTGACCCAAGGTTCAAGTGAGAACTGGCGTTCTTCAAGACGGTCTTTTGCACCCGGGGAATTAATGTATCTTTGTGCGCCATAAGGCCCGATGATTTCAGCCCCCAGTTCTTCGAATACCTGTAGTCCGTAGATATGGTCAGCATGATAATGACTGACCACCACTTTTTTAATGGGCTGATCGGTAATGGTTTTGATTTTTTTTACCAGTTTATGTGCCAACGAAGGTGTACCTAAAGCATCAAAAACCACGACACCTTCACCGGTAACAACAAAGCCAGCATTGGAGATGAAACCCTGGTTATCGGAGGCAATGCCGGGTACGCCGCCAACATAATAGACGTGTTCAGAAAGTTTTTTGACTTCCATCTCGACCGTGCTAGGCGCGTATTTTACTGTGGCGTAAAGTGCCTGACTGAAGAAAAGAGCTGTAACGATAAAAAAACTGATGCGAGTTAAAAGCGAGGTAGCGATTGTTGGCATGGCGATGGTATCTCCTGTTTAACAGACGGCGTACATGGATGGCGTATATGAATTGTGGCAATGGTTGATAATTAGATAAATGGATAAGGACTGCCAACCCGTACACTACCGTATTAGGCGTTTCAAAGACAGATTTTATTTCACAAATAAAAACGGCGTGAGTAACCAACTCACGCCGTGTGTAAGCCTCCAGGAGAGCAAGACTTACGGAGGCACCGCCGCAGGAACTATGAAAACCTGCGACGAGTTAAATAATAAGTGTTATTGGCTTTTTTGTAATTGATTGAAGTCAAGAAATGGTTCTTATTTGTATTTATTTTTGATTAACTTTAATCAGGTTTTCTTTTTGTGATTTGCTTAAGCATTTTATAGCGTATTCACGCTTGCATGCAGCCGAGCGTGAATTCGAATGTTCCCGATAAATTAGTGTTACCGGCTGTCGGTTACGGGTATATTTAGCGCCGTTTTTTAAAGCACCATTGTGTTGCAGCAAACGCCGCTGAACATCCGTGGTAACGCCGGTATACAAGCTGTTATCCGCACAGCGCAGAATGTACACCGACCATAGCGGCGCAGTGATAGCGACTGTCGGCTCGGCTTTTTTCTTGTCGGCTGCTTTTTTTCCTGCTGTCATCTGGCAAGGTTTTGCCGGCATTCTTTAAATAGCGTCAAGTTTACGCATCGAAGCCGGTAGCAATTTCATATCCACCAAAGCCGTAATAAAGGCCTTGCCGAAACTGGCTTCATCTTCATAGACCAATTTGTAATATTGGATTTTCATGGTCAGCGCACTGCCGAAGATAATCGAAATTAAGGTGAATATCGAACCCAGCGCCAGTGTCGAAACCCCAGTAATGCCCTGACCAATGGTGCAACCCAGTGCCAGCACACCACCAAAGCCCATCAATACCGCACCCAATAAATGGTTGAGGAAATCTTTCATATCAAAAAACCATTCGATGCGAAAAGAACGGCTGATAAGCGACCAGATTAAAGAGCCCAAAATAACGCCAAATACAGAAATCAATCCAAAGGTTAACAGATTGGAATTAAAACCCTCTTTGATATAACCGTAGGTTTGTCCGATAGGGTTAATAAAGGTAAACGATTGGGAATTAAGTGCGCGTCCAGTGGCCGGTTTGCCTTCGTCATCATCTGCCAGCATGTCCCATTCAGCATAATACTCCGTCAATGAGTAGTGACTGTCGTCAGCATTAACGGCAATATTACTGCTGGTAAACCAGGCAGCGAGAATAATCAAACCAATAACAACACCTGCCAGAATGTTGTCCTTACTGCTTCTGAAATCCGCCGCTTTAAAAATATAAAATAGTAAACCGGCAGCTGCCAGCAGACCTACTATCAACCGCCAACTGTGCGTGTTTTCAGCATTGCCAATCAGTGCGCCGATGTCCTGGTGGCTTTGCAAAGAGATCGAAAGCGGTTCGACCCAGCCATGAAATAGTACGCTGTACAGAGTTTTATCAGAGTTTGGGAAGGGCGTAGTCATGTAATACGCAATCAACGCAATAACAATAAACACCATAATAGATTTTATATTGCCACCACCGATACGGATCAGCGTTTTATTGCCGCAGCCACTGGCGAAGGTCATACCAATGCCAAACAGCACACCACCAAGAATATTTTCCACAAAAATTAATTGCGAACCACGATAAGGGGGGAAAGTATCAGTGACATTAACCATGCCCATGAATTCCAGCAGACTAACACCAATAATTGCAACAGCAATGGCTAACAGCCAAGCCCTGAAACGGTTATAGTCGCCGATATTAACCATGTCGGAAACCGCGCCCATGGTGCAGAAATTGGTTTTATTAACGATGATGCCAAGCAGTATCGAAATAATGAAAGTTGACCATAAAAAGAAAGTAAGGCTTTCCGCGAATGTTTCAAAAACCATAGAATCACCTGTTGAGGCTAGTGTTGCGTGACAGGCATCCTTTTCCCGTGTTTGTTGTTAGGATAGTATACGCGGTAAAAAAATAAACGGAAAGCTAAAGCCTTGCTTTCGTTGAGCCGCGCTCTCAAAATCAGGTCAGAGATCAATTTACGCTAACATTAGAAACAATTGCGTTCTGACTCGGTTTTCCTGACCCGGTTTTTCACTTTTATTATTCGAACAGTCGCTTTGATGTGTCGAGGTAGTTCGGTGCGATAGCACGTATTGTTTTGTTGCCACCGTTTATGTTTTCTGAAGCTAGGTGGATTTTTTCTAGTTCGTCCTCTAATTTTTCTAGCTCATCACTAAGACGCTCCAGCGCATTCTCCATTGTGTAGGACATCTGGTGGAGTTTGACCATGTCTTGCGGGCTTAGCTTGTTTTTGGACGATAGCATTTTTGCCATCTGCCGGTTTTGTTCTGAAAGGTTAAGCCGTGCTTCCTCGATGGTGGTAGATGGTTTTCCCTTAAAGTGTTCGATATCTGTGGCGAAAGCCATGGTTGTGCTCAGGCTGAAAATTAACAGAGATGATACCGTGATCGTAATGGCACGGGTTGTTATAGGCTGGCGCATTTTTTTCTCCTTAGATGATTATGCTGATTCTTAAATAAGAATTATAATCATTCTCATCAATGATGTCCATTCCTCATGTGTTGCTGATCGAGGCGCACATTTATCAGGCGTTTTTAATTGGTATATAGCGGTTTTAGCGCGGTTTTTTCTTTGTCGGGTCTAGTTTTATAAAGCGACTGCTCCTGATTAAACACAGGCAACAGTTTGCTGCCATCCCATGTTGGTTTTTCAGGGCTGTAAAGCGCCTCATTTA
>CAZYYW010000150.1:0-4129 GCA_964651445.1 uncultured Thiotrichaceae bacterium | reverse complement strand
CCACATTGCCATCTTTGTCTGGGTAACGTTGTTGCTCAGTGGAATAAACACAGGGCACACCAAAGCTTCGTTTAGGGTTGCGCGCAAAATTATGTAGCTGACGAAGTGCTAAGCGCACAGCAGAAGCGAGTGGGTCATTCCAAGTGCGCGATAAGTCCTTCACTTCTACCAGTGAAGGGTCAAGCAGACCACCGGCACCCCCTGTTGTGACGATAGGCAGTTTATTGCGTTTACAGAAATAAATCATTAAGGCTTTATATTTGATGCGATCAATGGCGTCGATGACGCAGTCAAAGACTTGTGCGCCATCGGGCAATAACAGTTCAAAAAGATTTTTTTCATTTAAATACTGCTCGATAACCGTGCAATCACACTCTGGGTTAATGTCCTGTACCCGCTGTTGCATCACCTTCACTTTCATCTGCCCGATAGTTGATTCCAATGCATGACATTGCCGATTAATATTACTGCGTGATATTTCATCGCCATCAATGATCGTTATCTTAGCCACACCACTGCGAGCCAGCGCTTCTACCACCCATGAACCGACCCCGCCAATGCCAACCACGCAGATATTAGCGCGTTGAATTTTTTGCAAATTGTCTTCGCCATAAACCCTCGCAAGACTACCAAATCGTTCTTCATTCATAAAACATAGATTCCAGTGGGCAGTCATTAGTTAACAGTAAAGGCTCTAAAACGGTTATATTTTTCACTAAGAAACCTCTGCCTGCAAACGTCCAACTGTCATTTAAGGTAAAATGACAGTTTACCAATGACCGTTTACCAATGACAGTCTACTAAGGAAACTGCCTTCATATGAACTCACCCCCTGCAAAAAAAGTACCCCATCGCGTTGGCTTTGTCAGCCTCGGCTGCCCGAAAGCGTTGGTTGACTCAGAACATATCCTAACGCAACTTCGCGCGGAAGGTTATGAGGTGAGCCCTAGCTATCAAGATGCTGACCTGGTGGTGGTTAATACCTGCGGTTTTATCGATGCCGCTGTCGAAGAATCATTGGACGCTATTGGTGAAGCATTGGCTGAAAATGGCAAAGTGATTGTCACCGGCTGCCTCGGTGCCAAGGGTGATATCGTGAAAAAAACGCACCCCAAAGTGCTTGCAGTTACCGGCCCCCACGCCACTGCCGAAGTCATGCAGGCTATTCACCAACAATTGCCCGCCGCGCATGATCCTTTCCTTGATCTGGTACCGCCACAGGGTATTCGCCTGACACCTCGACATTACGCTTATTTAAAAATTTCTGAAGGTTGTAATCACCGCTGCACTTTTTGCATTATTCCATCACTGCGCGGCGATCTGGTTAGCCGCCCCGTCAATCAGGTATTAGTAGAAGCCGAAAGGCTAGCGGCATCGGGCGTAAAAGAATTACTGGTGGTGTCACAAGATACCAGTGCCTACGGCGTTGATGTTAAATACAAAACCGAATTCTATAACGGCCAGCCGGTTAAAACCCGTATGACTGAACTGTGCGAAGCGTTAAGTCAGTTTGGCATCTGGGTGCGTTTGCATTACGTTTATCCTTATCCGCACGTCAATGAAATTATCCCATTGATGGCAGAAGGAAAAATTCTACCTTATCTGGACATCCCTTTCCAACATGCCAGCCCGAAGATTTTAAAAGCAATGAAACGACCCGCGTCTGCCGAAAACACCATGAAACGCATCAAACAATGGCGTGAGATATGTCCAGACATTACTATACGCAGTACCTTCATTGCCGGTTTCCCCGGTGAAACTGAAGACGATTTTTCTCAACTGCTGGACTTTTTGGATGAAGCGCAACTCGACCGAGTAGGTTGTTTTGCATACTCCAATGTTGATGGTGCGAAAGCCAATGAACTCGAAGGCGCGGTGCCCGAAGAAGTAAAACAGGAACGTGTTGCCCGTTTTATGGAAAAACAAGCCGGCATTAGTGCAGAAAAATTAAAGCGCAATATTGGTAAAACCCGTGATGTCATCATTGATGAAATTGACACAGAAGAAAATCTTATCATCGCGCGTAGCTCATCGGATGCACCCGATATTGATGGTCTGGTATACATCGACCTACCTGACAAAAACACCTGTCAGGTAGGTGATATAACACAGGTGACAATCACTGCTACTGACGAGTATGATATGCAGGCAGTTCTGCTAGAGCCCGATAAATAATCGGGGTCAATAATCTGGGGTAAACATGAAAATATATTTAATAGCATTAGTCTTTACAATCACCGCAATCAGCAGCGGCTGTTACTCAAACACAACAAAAGACTCTGGTGCCAGCACCACCGATCAATCTGCACCCATGCCATCCAGATCAGGAAGATACTAACGCGACTGTTTGCAGTCTTTACTATTAACCATTCACTGTTTTTACGATGTCTGATCCAATCACCCTTACGGCAGCCTTCCTGCTCGGCTTCTTCAGTACCATGCACTGCATCGGAATGTGCGGCGGCATTATCGGCGCACTAAGCCTTAGCTTGCCGCTTGAAACCCGCAACAACAAAGCCAAACTGTTTAGCTTTGTGCTGTCCTATAATATTGGTCGTATAAGCAGCTATGGCATTGCCGGTTTAATCGCCGGTGCGATTGGGGCCACTGCTTTACAATCTGCAGGTTTTGAACAGGGCAACGCCGTTTTAAGAATGATCGGTGTTTCGATGATGGTCGCTATCGGTCTGTATCTTACTGGCTGGTTGCCACAGCTCGCGCGTATCGAAAAAATAGGTATCCCGATATGGAAGCGGCTGGAACCCATTGGCAGAAAACTGGTACCAGTGACCTCAATCCCCAAAGCACTAAGTTACGGTTTGATCTGGGGCTGGCTACCCTGTGGCATGGTGTATTTTGTTTTGATCTGGGCACTGTCTGCAGGTGATGCAATTAACGGCGCGTTAATCATGCTTGCCTTTGGCGCGGGCACTTTACCGACCTTGATCTCTGCCGGTTTTATGACATCGTGGATTACCCGCTTCGCGCATTCAACTCGCGCCAGGCAGGTGGTAGGTTTGCTGATTATTGCTATGGCTATCGGCAGCCTGTTTATTCCCATGTCACATCATCACCATTAAAACATTCGTTCCATATGTTTCAGCACAACGATAACGCTTTTACTGCCATTGTGGGGCACTCTCCTGCGTTGGAAGCGATCGTGCGTACTGCTCAAATTGCGGCAGCGGCTGATGTACATATTCTAATAGAAGGTGATACCGGTACCGGCAAGGAACTGATGGCGCAAGCACTGCAACAAAGTAGCAGGCGTGCCGATCAACCTTTTATAATCATTAACTGCGCCGCCCTGCCGGCTGATCTAATTGAATCACTGCTCTTTGGTCACGCGCAGGGGGCATTTACCGGTGCCGATGCAAGGAAAGATGGTTATGTTCAAAAAGCCGCAGGCGGCACACTTTTTCTCGATGAAATAGCGGAACTACCACTGCCACAACAGGCTAAATTATTACGCTTTGTCGAAAACGGTGAGTGCCAGCGTGTAGGCTCACACCAGCTTGAACAGGTCGATGTGAGAATACTGGCTGCCACCAATCAAGACCTAAGACAACTGATGAATGCCGGTGCCTTTCGTCAGGATCTTTACTATCGCCTTAGCGTAGTAACCATAAAATTACCCACACTGCACGAACGCCGCGGGGACATTGCCGAACTGGCAAAACATTTTTTGATGCAGGCAGCACAAAATAACCATGCCAAAGTCTGTGTACTCAGTTCCAATGCACTACAGCTATTAAAGCAATATGCCTGGCCGGGCAATATCCGCGAACTTAAAAATGTCTGCCAGCATGTCTCTGCACTGCTGCCAGGCGAAGTCATCGAAAAGGAAAACCTGCCGCTGGATATTCGCGAATGCAAAACAAAAAACCCTGACGGTTATACATTACCAGAACAGGGTATTAATCTAGAATCACTGGAAATAGATTTAATCAAACAAGCATTGGATTACTCAGGCGGTAATAAATCTCAGGCAGCTAAATTACTGGGGCTCACACGAGATGCTTTTTTATATCGCCTGAAGAAATACAGTTTATAGCCATATCGCTTTATGACCGTTTATGGGCAGGAAGAGACGTTGGTCGTTATTCGTTGTTCGTTTTTCGTTAATAGC
>CAZYYW010000149.1:0-4140 GCA_964651445.1 uncultured Thiotrichaceae bacterium | reverse complement strand
TGTAAACACATCCATGTGCGCTCGAATGCCGCGTCCATGCGGCATACGGTCACAGTAACAAATTGCAATTCATGTCTCTCATAGTTAACGGGGTAGCAGTGATAATAAATTTATCGTGCAAAGGTCTCTAAGAATATTTCTACAATAGTATTTTCTCGATACCGCCATTATTGGCTTTTTCAATAAATTGCTTTTCCCAATCTTTACCGTGTATTTGGTTTGCCATTTCTATAACAATGTAATCTGTTTTTAATCCTGTGTCGTCTGCGTAACGTGCCAGACCCTGCTGACAGGCGGGACATGACGTTAATAGTTTTACTTCATTTTTTTCTACTTTATCTTTACCCGTAATTCTGTTGATATTGGCGCTTAATTCTTCGCGTTTACGGTAACGTAGTTGTTCCGCAATATCCGGCCTTGCTGTGCCCAGCGTACCGGCTTCACCACAACAGCGGTCAGTTTTCGCTACGTTTTTATTTAATAATTTTGAAGCCACAGTGATCGAATTATGTTGCTTCATCGGATCGTGACAGGGTTCATGGTATAAATAATCAACAGCAGACGCGCTTTCTAGTGTGATGTCTTTTTCCATTAAATATTCGTGTATGTCCAGTAAACGACAGTCTGGAAATATTTTTTCAAATTCATATTTCAGCAATTGATCCATGCAGGTACCGCAGGACACAATAACGGTTTTTATATCCAAGTAATTAAGTGTGTTTGCAATACGGTGAAATAAAACGCGATTTTCCGTTGTGATGGCACGGCTTTTTTCCTGTAAACCTGCGGCACTTTGTGGATAGCCGCAGCATAAATAACCCGGCGGCATAACCGTTTGTGCGCCAGCTTCATAAAGCATGTGCAGTGTCGCCATTGCAATTTGACTAAACAGACGTTCTGAACCACAGCCGGGAAAGTAAAAAACTGCGTCAGCTTTATCAAGGTTTAGTTTTGGCTTGCGTATAATGGAGACATAATTGCTGTCTTCCAAACCCAATAAGGCGCGGCTGGTTTTTCTTGGTACTGCAACACGAATCGGTTTACGAACCAGATTGACCACTTGCTGTAACGGTTCAACAGCGCCAGTGGTACTTGGCGGAATACGGTTTTTTCTGCCTAACAAACCCAATTTCTTGGCAAAGAAATGCCCCAAATTAATACCCGCAAAGCCGCCGCGTGCTAATACGGTACGCATGACGTTTACGGTTAACGGGTTTTTCACATTGAGAAAAGTAATCGCCGCTTTTGCGCCAAGATTACTTTTCTTTTTCCCGTGTTTAGTTAGCAGGTGGCGCATCTGCATGGACACCTCACCGAAATCTATATTCACCGGACAGGGCGGCAAACACTTATGGCAGGTGGTACAGTGATCGGCAATATCATTCATTGAATCAAAATGAGAAAGAGAAATGCCACGTCGGGTTTGCTCTTCGTATAAAAAGGCTTCGATGATTAAGCCAGTCGCTAGAATTTTATCGCGCGGCGAATAATATAAGTTCGCCCGTGGCACATGTGTCATGCACTCAGGTTTGCATTTACCACAGCGCAGACAATTTTTTATCTCATCGTTTAATGCGCCCAGTTCACTGTCTTCGAGAATAATCGCTTCCTGTTGCACCAGACGAAGTGACGGGGTATACGCTAAATCAAGACTTGAACTTGCCAATAACTTGCCTTTGTTAAAATGCTGCTGCGGGTCAACTTTATTTTTATAATCGGCGAAGGCTTCAAGTTTTTCGGTTTCCAGATATTGTATTTTGGTTAAGCCAATACCATGCTCACCAGAAATAACACCGTCTAAGGATTGTGCCAGTAGCATAATCTGGTCAACAATTTTTTCTGCTTCATGCATCATCGTGTAATTATCGGAATGCACCGGAATGTTGGTGTGTACATTGCCGTCACCTGCATGCATGTGTAGGGCAATAAATAATTTTGAATCTTTAATGTGGTAGTGAATTTCCTTGAATTTTTCACGTACTGGTTTTAGATCCATGCCGGAAAACATTTCACTCAAACGTTGGTATATTTCATTGCTGTAAGAAATGATGCATTCACGGCGCAGTAGCAAGTCGATTAAAACATCCTTGTCACTGATGTTTGATTGTTCGTGTTCGAGCAGTAGATGCTTTACCTTAATGGCTGGTGTTTCCAGATTTTCCAGTATAGCTACCCAGCGCGATTGAGTGGTTTCGATAAACTGTGTAGCGACCTGGCACTTATCTTGGATAATCTGTTGTGCTTCCGAACTGCTTGTGTAGTTATCATCTTGTGGCATGTCTTTGAGATCGCCACTGAGATTATTTTTGAGATATTGGGTTATCGCATCGCAAATTTTAATTTTATTACTGATTGCCTGCTTGATGTTGATACATTCAATGCCACGGTTATATTCCGCTAAACGTGGCAACGGTATCACCACATCTTCATTTATTTTAAAGGCGTTGGTATGCGCAGAAATGGCAGCGGTGCGGGCACGGTCTGACCAGAATCGTTTACGGGCTTCTGCACTGACCGCAATAAAACCCTGTGCGTTTCTTTTTTTGCAGATGGCAATAACCTGATCGGCAGCCGCGTTTACCGCCGCTTCATCATCTGAGGAAATATCGGCAAGTAATACCATTTTAGGGCGGCCAGAAATACTTGCAGTAGCACTACCAAGAACACTGCCAGAAGCACTTTGGTTTGTGGTTTGTTCTATAAGGCTCGCTTTTGTGGTGTATTTAACGGCCTTGATGTAACGTTCATCCAGATGTTCAAGACCTGTCAGCAACACTTGTTGGTTATCATCCAGTAGTTGTTTGACTTCGATGACCGCCGGCACCGCTTCAGCAATGTCGTTGCCAAAAAACTCCAGACAGATGGTGCGTTTGTGTTTTGGCATTTTGTGCAGCAAAAATCGCCCGGATGTTATCAACCCATCACAACCTTCTTTTTGAATACCGGGGAGGCCCGATAAAAATTTGTCGGTGACATCTTTGCCGAGCCCGGCTTTACGAAAATCGCCACCTTGCATGGACAAAACTTCTGCTTCACCCAGTATACTTTTACCGTCAGCGGCAAATCGCGTTATCTTAAAGGAAACATCTTTTTGCTCATGAATCTTGCCAAGGTTATGATTCAAACGCTCGACCTCCATCCACAAACCATCCGGTGTGACCAGCCGCCATGAAACTAGATTGTCCAGTGTTGTGCCCCAGATAACAGCCTTTTTGCCACCGGCGTTCATTGAGATATTGCCGCCAATAGTAGACGCATCCTGTGAGGTTGGGTCAACCGCGAAAGCATAGCCATTGGCTATCGCCAGATTGGATACGCGACGAGTAATAACGCCAGCGCCACATTCAACAACGGGATGTTTTCCAGTGATGCCGAACAATTCAATGTGCTCAACGGTACTCAGTCGTTCCAGCTTTTCAGTATTGATTACTGCTGTGTTTGAATGCAGGGGAATCGCACCGCCGGTATAACCGGTACCACCACCACGCGGGATGATGGTCAGCCCTAATTCAATACAGGCGCGAACGATGGCGGCTATTTCTTCTTCGCGGTCAGGTTTGATAACCACAAACGGCATGGCAATGCGCCAGTCTGTGGCATCGGTTGAGTGTGAAACACGCGCCAATGCACTGAAATCAACATTATTTGTTGCCGTTACCTTGCCGAAGATTTTCCGAGATTTTTGACGCAGTACTATCTGCGTTTGCATTTCTTGTTCAAATTCAAGTACGGCATCAAGACAATTTTGGTGCAGCGTTAGCGCATCGGCATTTCCATCGGCACGTAATTCGACTTGTTTTAAACGGTGCTTGAGGGCATCGATTAACGCTTTGCGGCGCTTTCCATTGCTCAGTAAATCGTCTTTTACATAAGGATTGCGTTGGATAACCCACATGTCACCCAGAACTTCGAACAACATGCGTGCGGAGCGTCCAGTACGGCGGTTACCACGAAGGTTTTCAATAATGTGCCAGCTATCTTTGCCAAGAAAGCGAATAATAATTTCACGGTCAGAATATGACGTGTAGTTATAGGGGATTTCACGAAGTCGAGCTGTGGGTGTATCGGTCATGTATAGCGGTAAGACGGTAAGGGGACTAAAGAGGCTGCATTATACGCTAACTCATGCAGTAAATTTAG
>CAZYYW010000148.1:0-4144 GCA_964651445.1 uncultured Thiotrichaceae bacterium | reverse complement strand
CCAAATCATCGTAAACAACAGTGGTGACGAAGATTGGGATAATGATTATGACAACGGTCTTGCAGTTGAGGAAGAAAAACCGAAACTGAAACCGCCGAAGCAATATAAAGTTATTGTGAATAATGACGACTATACTCCTATGGAGTTTGTGGTACAGATATTAATGATGTTTTTTGCCATGGACAATGCAAAAGCAACGCGGGTGATGATGTCAGTACATAGTAAGGGCAAGGGTATTTGTGGCACCTTTAGCCACGAAATTGCCGAGACAAAAGTGGATCAGGTAAACGAATATTCACGTATGAATCAGCATCCTTTGATGTGTACCATGGAAGAAATTTAAGATATATTTATTAATGCTAATGTGCAGGTATCGCCATGTTAAGTAAAGAACTTGAATCGTCATTAAACAATGCATTTAATGAAGCCCGAGAAAAAAGGCACGAATACATAACAGTCGAGCATTTATTGCTTTCGTTGCTGGATAATAACAGCGCTAATGTCGTGCTTCAGGCCTGTGGTACCGATCTAAATTTATTAGGCATAGAGCTTAAAGAATATCTGGACAGCAATACGCCGATTTTTGGTGATGTGGTTGCCGGTGAAGTACAACCTACCTTGGGTTTTCAGCGTGTCTTGCAGCGTGCTGTTTTTCATGTGCAATCATCTGGCAAGAAAGAAGTTGTTGGTGCCAATGTACTGGTTGCCATGTTTGGTGAACAAGAATCGCAGGCTGTCTACTTATTGAATCAACAAAATGTTAACCGACTGGATGTGGTTAATTATATTTCTCATGGCATAACCAAAGTGCCAAACGAAACCGAAAAGCTTGAAGATCATTCCGAGCAGACGGCTAAGCAAGATGCAGAAGGACAAGCCTTAGACAATTACACCTGTAACTTAAATCAGCGTGCGATGCAGGGTTTAATCGATCCGTTGATCGGTCGTGACGCTGAAGTTGAAAGAACTGTGCAAATTTTATGTCGTCGTCGTAAAAACAATCCGTTGTTGATTGGTGAGGCCGGCGTTGGTAAAACCGCACTTGCCGAAGGTCTGGCAAAACGCATAGTCGATAAGGAAGTCCCCGAGGTTTTACTCGATAGCACTATTTTTTCACTGGACCTTGGTTCACTGGTTGCAGGCACAAAATACCGTGGTGATTTTGAAAAAAGGTTAAAAGGTGTACTCAAACAACTCAAACAAAGCCCGGGTGCCATTTTATTTATTGATGAGATACATACCATTATCGGTGCTGGCTCAGCTTCTGGTGGCGTAATGGATGCTTCTAACCTGATAAAACCCATGCTGGCAAATGGTGAACTTAAATGCATTGGTTCTACCACCTATGCAGAATACCGAAGCGTCTTTGAAAAAGATCATGCTTTGGCCCGCCGCTTCCAGAAAATTGATATTGAAGAACCCAGTATCGATGAAACCGTCGGTATTTTAAAAGGCTTAAAAACACGTTTTGAAGAACATCATGATGTGAAGTACAGCAATAATGCATTACGTGCGGCGGTAGAGCTTTCGCAACGTTACATTATGGATCGTTTTCTGCCGGACAAGGCAATTGATGTCATCGACGAAGCCGGTGCGCACAGGCAGTTGCAGGCGAATACGGGCAAGCCGAATAAAAAATCAATCAGTGTGCATGATATAGAAAATATAATTGCGAAAATAGCACGGGTGCCAGCAAAAACTGTATCCACGTCAGACACCGATGCGCTAAAAAATCTAGAACGCGACTTGAAAATGGTTGTGTTCGGTCAGGATGATGCGATTGGTACACTGGTTACCGCAATACGCATGTCACGATCGGGTTTGGGTGATCCTGAAAAACCGATCGGTTCTTTCCTTTTTGCGGGTCCAACAGGTGTCGGTAAAACGGAAGTTAGTAAACAACTTGCCAGTATTTTGGGTGTCGAGCTACTGCGTTTTGATATGTCTGAGTACATGGAGCGTCACACCGTATCACGATTAATTGGTGCGCCTCCTGGTTATGTCGGTTTTGATGACGGCGGTCTGTTGACCGAAGCCGTCAACAAACACCCGCATTGCGTTTTATTGCTCGATGAAATCGAAAAAGCACATAGCGAAGTGTTTAATATTTTGCTGCAAATTATGGATCACGGCACCTTAACTGACAGCAATGGCCGCAAGGCAGATTTCAGAAATGTGATTTTGGTAATGACCAGTAATGCGGGTGCACAGTTAATGTCGCGTCGTTCTATGGGCTTTACCGAACAACAGAACGAATTGGATGGGCTGGAAGAGATCAAGAAAATGTTTACCCCAGAATTCAGAAATCGTCTGGACTCTATCGTTAACTTTGGCCCGCTTGACGCGCATACGCTATCGAATGTGGTCGATAAGTTTCTGGTGGCATTGGAATTACAACTTAACGAGAAAAAAGTCACCATCAATGTCGATAAAGAAGCACGACAACTGCTGGCTGAAAAAGGTTACGATCCCAAAATGGGTGCTCGTCCAATGGCTAGGGTCATTCAGAACCTGCTGAAAAAGCCATTGGCAAATGACCTGTTATTTGGTGATCTTAGGAAAGGAGGGCATGTGAATGTCAGCGTTTCTAAAGAGCATGAAATTGCTATCGAAGTCCTGTCTGAAACGGCTAAGGCTTAACGCCTGAACTAGCGGTATCGCTCGTATTAATTGTTGCATAAGCAACAGCACAAAAAAGTAAAGGCCGCTGAGCATCAGCGGCCTTTTTTATGGTTAGGAGTCTGTTGGGCTTAGTCGATTCATCCTAAGTTCGACAGGCTCCTAGGGCGTTACTTGGCGCGGTAAATAATACGGCCTTTTTCTAAATCATAAGGGGTGAGTTCGACAGTAACGGCATCGCCCGTCATAATACGAATATAGTGCTTACGCATTTTGCCTGAAATGTGTGCGATCACGTTGTGACCGTTTTCCAGTTCTACACGGAACATAGTGTTAGGCAAGGTTTCTGTAACCGTGCCTTCCATTTGTATTGCTTCTTCTTTAGCCATAAGTAAACAGTTTGTTAAGTAAATTGAAGGTAAGAAATCTGATCGTAAAAAACGGACTGCAGCAACATCAAGGTGCAACAAATGAGCAGATGACTTTTAATAATGTTGCGCAATTATCGTTATTTTCAGGTGAAGCGCAAGTTATTTATTCGTTTTGTGGTGATTTAGACAGATTAAGCCAGTTTTAGTCGGCTTCTTTCTCTGTCATTATTTATCGGAGAGTGTTTGTACAGGCGGGTTGCCGTCTTTTGGCAGCATGAATATCGGGTCGATTAGCGCTTGGTTGGCAAACACCGCGAAATGCAGATGTGCGCCGGTTACCCGTCCGGTTTGCCCGACGTTACCAATGATATCGCCTTGTTTAACGAAGTCGCCGGGTTTTACCGCAATCTCACTGAGGTGCGCGTACAAGCTAATAATGCCCTGACCGTGATCCAGATAGATCATATTACCGCTAAAGAAAAAGTCACCGGCATCAAGCACTGTGCCGCTTGCTGCCGCTTTGATTGGTGTGCCTTCGGCAGCTGCAATGTCCAATCCTCTGTGAGGTCGGCGCTCTTGGTCATTAAAAAAACGTCGCAGGCCAAAGACGCTGCTGATACGACCGGTGACCGGCCAGATAAACTTCACCTGTGGTTCGATGTCACTGTACTGTTTTTTGGCTTTTTTCTTGCGCACACTTTCACTGGCAATGCGTTTATTGTCTACAGCGTTTGGGTTGACCTTGCGTTTATTTTTAATGATGAGACGTTGCTCGTCATATTTTTTGTACTTAACGGTGATTTGAGTATTAAGAACTAATCCGTCAGCGCGTTTAATGGAAAACTCGTAATTTCCGGGTTTAGTTGACAGACCTATCCCTGCCATCGCGACCCATGTGTTGTTGTAAGGGAACACAGCCACACGCTTATTATTGAAATACACTTTGGTGTCCGGTTTAAAATCCGGTAGCGTTAGCAAGGCAATGCCACCGGGCACCAGTGCTTGTTGTGGCATGGCGATAGTCGGAGAGCTGCAAAAGTAAGCAAGCAATAAAATAATGACGGGTATCGGAACATTAAAAATATTTTTCATGGCTGAATGTAAAGTGATCATTTATTTTGTGGGGAAAGCAAACGCTGTTAATTAATAGAGGT
>CAZYYW010000147.1:0-4241 GCA_964651445.1 uncultured Thiotrichaceae bacterium | reverse complement strand
TTGGTTTTGTTTCACGAGTTCACTCATGCCACACCTTCAGTGTAGGACAAACTGTTTGTTTTTTCGAAATCAGGAATCATTTTTATCAATAAAATATTTAAGTCAGGTTGATTTACAAAGCGCATTTTGTCTACTAGCAAGCTCTGATTAAACGGCAACTAGGCACAACGGACTAGACGCAGTGAGTGGGATTTACTGTGATTTTACATTAGAAGACACTGATGCTACAACCCTGAGAAAGAAAGGTTAAGGGTATTTACGTCACCGAATACAGATGAATTTGATTACGCCCTTTTTGCTTGGCGATGTAACAGCAGGTATCGGCTTGCTCTATCAAGCTTTCAACAGATTCAGCGTGCTGTTTAATTGCCGCAATACCAATATTACGCCAATGTAGCCTGCTTTTTCGCAGGTAATTTTTCTGCTGTGCTTTATCGATGCGGTAATCAACAGTACCATTGACTCTTTAAACAAACCCGTTAAGGCGTTTCTGGTTAATCTCCAAGTGTCATGTAGCAAATGCGAGGACGCTGTTTAGTAATTCCTGCTTGAGCTTTTTATCGACGGCTTTCATCATACGCGCATCTAATTGTGATGGACTACTGGCGGACACTTTTAACGGCCATGATTGATAACCAACGACAGTGACGCCGTCCATCGCAATTAACTCAATTTTTAATGTGGCGCGTAACCAGTGCCAGTCATTCTTGTTAATCGGAGTCTGCGATTCAAGGCTGGCAGACAATTGATAACCGGATGCACCGACATTGAAACCGGCTTTGGCGGCTGCTCCCTGCAAAATATTATTTAACCCACCAATGCTATCGGCCGTTACTGCTGTTTGCAGTGGCAATGCCCTTAACGCTTGTTGTAAGCGCTCGTTTAGCTGTGCGAGGTTCCAGGGTGAAGGTTCGCCCTTGCCTTTTACGTCGATTATTTTTAGCGTTTTTTGCAATGTTTGCCGGTCTTGTTGTAGGGTATTAGCTTTATGTAGGTCGGAAATTTTTAATAGCTTATCGCTGCGATTTTTTTCCTGATTTAGCGCATGTTGTGTCTCTTCGTCCAGACGGTTCATTTCACCGCGAATATTGTTACCCGCATGCGTACGGTCCAATACCGCTAGCGCATGGTAAGTTAAGTCTGCACTGCTTTGCCATTGCTCAGCAATTCGTGCGCCCTGTATCATCTTATCCGTTTTCAGATTTACCGTGCTAGCGATTCGCGCACTGGATTCAACCGTCTCAACACCCCCTTTTCGCGTCGATTTGACGTCCTGTGAAGTGGTTGAAACTTCCCGAATTTGGACTTCGAAAATCTTAGCCAGATTGGACAAGGCGCGGGCTTTTGCCTGTTCGGCTCTTGATGCCGATCCGGTGGCTGATAAATATTTAAAGTTAGGGTACATATCGGGCTCACCACTAACCCATTGCGGCGCATCACCTGTACTCATTACCGGTGCTGACTGCATGCAGGCACTTATCAAGAACACGCTTAAAAATATTTTTAATTTATAAACTGCTTTCATTTTAGTATTTTTCACTTTTTATATTATTTTACTTTTGGGCATTGTCCTTAGCATTACTCAGCGCATTACTCGCGGCATTACTCGGGTCATTGCTCTGAGTACTAAGTTGATTGCTGTCCACCTTATGACCTGCCAATGTTTTAGACACTTTCGGTATTGGCGTATTCCAATGTTTGATCACAAAGCTGGATTTTTTGGGTTTGATGATAATTTTCTCGTCAATTGTGTCAACGATATTACCGGCTGCATTCACTAATTGTATTTGCATCTTGTGCTCGCCAACGGGCAGCAGAATTCGTTTTAATTGAATTTCCTGCGGCAACGTGGTCCAGCTTCGGGTATCTGCCCGCTCTGTTACCAGATTAGTGATGGTCATCAGCAAACCGGCGATTCCGCTACTTTCATTTGCCGTTTGCTGTGTATTATATTTAATCACTGCACGGACTGCGCCTCTTGCCATAATACCTGGCATCGCCTGCTCCAAAGAATGGCGTGCCCGGGCATCGATATCTTCGACCGTTTCTAATGATTGCTGTTTATTATTAACACTGACACGTGCGCTATGTAACGATTTACGTGGCTGTTTATAAACTGGGAAGGCAATGCGTAAATTTTTCTGTACTTCAGTAGAAAATATAGGAAGAGCGGTTTCACCACGAATTGGCGCTAATCCATTATTTAAAATAACCACCAACTCACCAAATTTCTTACTGGCTTTAGCCGCTTTAAAATTAGGCATATCGAATTCTTTTTTGAAAGATTTGTATTCACTCCACAAACCATTCCATGCCAACAGCCGTAATAAATCTTTTTTCAATTGCTCGGGTGGAAGCGGAAACTGCTCGCCGCCTTTTTCTTTATAGGTGAGATAGGCTTTGCGATATGAAATCAGAGCTGAATCTTTCTCACCCATGTTTTCGTAGATAATGCCTTCAAGGTAACGCAAAAAAGCATCTTCTTCTGGCTCATCGCCCCACTCCATCATTTTCACATTTGCCTGCAGCATTTCCACACGGGCACCATCAATTTGCCCTAGCTGTATGTAATTCATCGCCATATAGGCATGTATTAATAGCTGTTCATAGCGGTCACCTTGGTAACCGCGCAAGGTTTCGTTGATGGTAACCGCTGCAAGATTTTCAGTAATACTGACACCGTACAGTTGTTCGATTTCCTGCTTGGCAACCTCAAGAATTTGGTTACTGCCACTATAGTCCTTATTGATTCGTCGCAGCATACCCTTATCAAGTGAAGCAATCACTTCTTCCTGATCGAGATCGCGTTTTTCTGCGATTGCCAGTGATAATTCTGGCTGACCCGTCAATAGACCATCACGCATGGTAAGCGCATGGCTGCCATAACTGGCGCAGGATTGCAGTAGCAAAACCAGCGTTAAGAGAAAGCAAAGTTTTAGGTATAAATTAAGATAACCGTTACTTTTATAGCAGCCAGCAACAGCCAATTTATTGAAACACGATCTTTGATTATTTAGCATAAAGAACCATCACATTTTACAGTCACAATACATCTTCCTTATTAAGCTTTTATTCCTAGGGAGCCTCTGATCAAGTCCAATAATTTCAGACTTGCTAAAAGAGTCGCTATTATCCCCGAAGATCCCCGCAATAGAATAACTATTACGGCTCACTTCGAGAATAATAGCGACACTTTTTTCTGCGCCTGATTCTTATCGACTTAATCAGAGGCTCCCTAGACATTCCATTACAACTTGGAGACAGGCGGTCTGGCAGATAAAACCTCTACCTGCCGACCACCCGATTTAAGTTATAAGCGGAAGCCACCCTTTTCAACTGTCTTTTTGATTTTCTTCTGCCCTACCCAGACTTTACGGTTAGTGCCCAGTTCAATCAGTGTCAGGTCAATCTGGTAGAAACGTGATTGCTCACCGCTGACTGCATCAACAATGCTATTAATTGAACCTTGTAACATAAAGTCGGCACCAACTTCATTGCCCATGGCTTTACGTGTTTCTTCAGTGGAATGTAAATCCTGGTCTTTCACTTCACTGCGAACTTCTTCACGATCTGAAGCAGAAGCAACAAACTCAACTTCACCAGAATTAATTAATTCACGTTCCATATCAGCTACGAAGGTACGAGTATTAATGTGTTCATGGCTGAGATTACGAACCGTGCCGACGATAACCGTTGGTGCTTTGCCACTGCTGCGATTGAATTTACTGAGCCAGCCACGTGAAAGAACATCTTGAATCATCTCCTCTGCAACCAGACGAGAATCGGTGTCGTTCCAGTTACCGCTTAAATCAGTAACCGTGTCGGAATCTACCCGAGTGACGGTGGGGTTACAGCCTGTTAGCAGTAATACTAGGCCAAGCAATGGTACAGTGAGTGAGAGACGTCTGGTTATCAGTGGTGTTGCATTCATTTTTTAAGGCTCCTTAACTTAACGTTTTTATTTTTTTATAAAGAAAATATATGACTTGAGGGTTATAGCATGTAACTCTGTCAGGTGGCTAGTCTAACAACCGCTTTCATTAAAATTTAGTTAATTGCCACAATATTGTGCTGAAAATTTAACCACTACTCGGCAAGGTTGCGCTCGTCCTGCGCAACAGGTATGGTCGCGTGATGAAAAATATCGACACGCTGCTGCAGGCACGATGGGTGATCCCAGTAGATAACAAAAACCGTTATTTAGCGGATCATTGTATCGCCATTCATCAAGGAAAAATTCT
>CAZYYW010000146.1:0-4255 GCA_964651445.1 uncultured Thiotrichaceae bacterium | reverse complement strand
TTGACCTCGCCAACGCAAGCACCCACACAAACTATCTAATCCAAATTGTAAAAGAGCATTTGCTAAGCCTTGAATTTGTTAGCAATTCTTGCGAATCGCTATCTAAATATTTCTGCTCAGCAAAGAAGCGGAAGTTTAGCAGTCTTTCAGACTCTATGGCAAGAGATTTTTGAGTTTATTTAAAATTAATTCTTGTTTCCAAGTCTTAATCTCCCTTCAAAAAAATCTTGCCTCCCAACGCAGGCGCGAATAATACATAAAACTCCTAGTGGTGTACAGCACTAATTGAATAAAATTGAAAATAGTTTTGCAGAAGGCTAAAACACTGGCTTTTTTCATGTAATTTAGCTCTTATTCCCGCTTTACACTCAGCCTTACGGCTAAGCCCTTATACTATCGCCATTATGAATACATCAATGAATAGCACTAATAACCTACTGCGCCTCGAAACCAGCCCCTATCTATTGCAACATGCTGACAATCCTGTGCATTGGTTGCCTTGGAATGCAAAATCTCTGGCGCTGGCAAAACAAAGCAACAAACCGATACTACTCTCCATCGGTTATTCGGCCTGCCATTGGTGCCATGTGATGGCGCATGAGTCTTTTGAAGATCCGCACACGGCTGATATTATGAATGCACTCTATATATGTATTAAAGTTGATAAGGAAGAACGCCCCGATCTGGACAAAATTTATCAAAATGCTCACTCACTGCTCACCGAACGCCCCGGGGGCTGGCCGTTGACACTTTTTTTAACGCCCAGCGAGCATATGCCAATTTTTGCTGGCACCTATTTCCCCGTCACCGCCAAACATGGCTTGCCTGCTTTTACTGACTTATTGCAGCAGATCAGTGAAATCTGGTTGTCACGCAAAGACGACATCCAGCAACAATCAAATGCCTTGCAATCAAGCTACCAACGGCTCTACCAGTCATCGAAACCTGAACCTAGCGATTTCAACCATGCTGTCATCGATATCGCACGGAGCCAAGTGACGAAACAGTTTGATAGTAAGCATGGTGGATTTAGCGGCACACCTAAATTTCCGCACCCGTCAATTATCGATTTTGCGCTCAAACATTGGGCGCATACTAAAAGAACGAACCACACACAGGGGTCGGGATCGGGATCACCACAACCAGACAACGCCATATTACATAGCGCTCTTTTTAGTCTACAAAAAATGGCTGACGGTGGTATTTTTGACCACCTCGGCGGTGGCTTTTGTCGCTATTCAACTGACGAGTTATGGATGATTCCGCACTTTGAAAAAATGCTGTATGACAACGGGCCGTTATTGTCACTCTATAGTGAGGCATGGAAAATCACTGCTGAGCCTTTATTTTTTGATACCGCCAGTGAAACCGCCAATTGGGTAATGCAGGAAATGCAAGCGCCGGGTGGCGGCTACTACGCATCACAAGACGCTGACTCTGAAGGCCATGAGGGCAAATTTTTTGTTTGGTCACAAGCTGAAATAGCAACACTGCTAAAACAATGCACAAAGAACCCACAAATTAGCGAATCATCCGTCTCCTTATTTCGTAAGCGCTTTGGCCTGGACAAGGCAGAAAATTTTGAAGGCCTTTGGCATTTGCACGGTTACCACCCTGTGAACACGCTTGCCAACAACCCGCAAGACGAACAGCACTTATACCAACAATTCAAGTTAATCCGACAACAACTGTTCAAGCATCGCGCACAACGTGTTCACCCCGAAACTGACACTAAAGTACTAACCGCCTGGAATGGCCTGATGATTCATGGCATGTCAAACGCTGGCAGGCAGCTAAACAATGAAGATTATATTCAGTCAGCCATACAAGCTGCACTCTTTATAAAGCAGCATTGCTGGCAAAACGGGCAACTGTTTGCCAATTACAAAGACGGCACAAGCACCCTTAATGCCTACATTGATGATTACGCATTTATGATGCACGGCCTGCTGGCGTTACTGCAAAGCCAGTGGCACGACGAGTTATACGAATGGACGCTTGCACTAGCTGATAAATTACTAAGCGATTTTGAAGATACCGACTACGGCGGTTTTTACTTTACCAGCCATCATCATGAGACGCTGATCCAGCGTTTGAAAATCTTTAGCGATGACGCCATTCCGTCGGGCAACGCCATTGCAGCCCTCACTTTAAATCGTCTGGGATATTTGTCAGGTCGAAAAAAGTACATTGACGCCGCAAAAAACTGCCTAACATCGGGCTGGACAGCAATGAATCACAGCCCTGTGTCACACTGCGCACTACTCACCGCCCTCGGCGAACACCTCACGCCAGCCAACATCCTTATTATTAGAAGTCAGCGCGATGACGGCGCTCAATGGGAGGCGCTCACGAAGCAGTATTATTTACCCTTCACTCTGGTATTTAACATACCAGCAGAGCTGAGCCTGCATCTCACACTGGCGGCCAAAACGAGTGCAAACACAACCATTGCTTACCCCTGCCAAGGCATGACATGCCACAACAGCATCCACAACGCAGCTGAGTTAGAGAAATATTTGCAACAAAACAGCCCTGAATAACAGTTATCGCGTTTTGGAATAAATACCTAAAAAGCGCCTAAAAGTGGCTACCCCACGGCATTCTTTGAATTTGATATTGATTAAAACGAAACAACAGCCCTTAAACATCCATTTAGAAACTTGCCACGCGGGCTACTTTAGGAGTATGGTTAAACCGTCTAAATTCCAAATAGTCAGAAGACTGTCTTAAAAAATACTAAACGAGGATAAAAATTATGGCTGATCGTAAACTTACAATCATTGCAACCAAGGGTACCCTAGACTGGGCTTATCCTCCTTTCATTCTGGCTTCTACAGCAGCAGCTTTAGGCATGAAAGTCTCCATTTTCTTTACTTTCTACGGCCTGAACTTGCTAATGAAAGACACCAGTATATTAAAAATTACCCCGACTGCTGCACCTGACATGCCAATGAAGATGCCTTTTGGCCCTAAGTGGTTACAAAAAATCGACTTCGGCCCTAAAGTACCCAACATAATGTGGAACATGCCTTTCATGGATCCAATCTGCACAAGCCTGATGAAGAAAACTATCAGCAACTGTGGCGTAGCAACTATTGCAGAACTACGTGAACTTTGTCAGGAAGCAGAATGTAAATTCATGGCTTGCCAGATGACCGTTGAACTGTTCGGTCACGACACCGATAAATTCATCGACGATGTTGATTTTGTCGGCGCGGCAACTTACTTTGAAGAATCAGCAGACGCTACGCAGTCATTGTTTATCTAGTAAAAAATCTACATCGTATATCGAAAAAGGTCGCTTTTATAGCGACCTTTTTTTGTGCGGGAAGTTTGGGCTTATCGCTAAGGTATACCGCTGGCTAACTGCTGCTTCGCTATTTGCCAGTAATCTTCTAGTGTCGCCACACTGCAATCTTCCATTTGCCTGCCGTCAGCCTTTAGTAACTGCTCAACCACTTCGAAACGAGAAATGAATTTTCGATTAGAATCACGCAGTGCCTGCTCTGGATTTATCCCCAGGTGTCGTGACAGGTTTACACTGGTAAATAAGATATCACCCATCTCATCGCTAATACGTTGCTGATTATTTTCGATGTCTAGCTCAGCTTTTAACTCGGCAATTTCTTCATTGAGCTTGGCAAACACTGGTGACAAATGTTGCCAGTCAAAACCATGAGATGCGGCACGTTTCTGCACTTTTTCAGACCATCGCAGCGCCGGCATGGTGCTCGCAATGCCATCCAGATAACTATTTTGTCGATTTTCAGGCGCATTTTTTAGCGCACGCTCCTGCTTTTTGTGTTTTTCCCAGTCACGGTTTAGCTGATCTTTATCCCTGGTTTTATCGTTTCGGCTTTTATCATCGCCA
Source organism: uncultured Thiotrichaceae bacterium (assembly GCA_964651445.1). Lineage (GTDB taxonomy): Bacteria > Pseudomonadota > Gammaproteobacteria > SZUA-229 > SZUA-229. The sequence goes on along the minus strand of CAZYYW010000146.1, from coordinate 381 downwards.
AAAACATGTGGGTGGCGGCGCAGCAGTTTGTCATTTATCGCCTGCACCACATCGACAAAATCAAAGCTCTTATTTTCTGCCGCCATATGTGCGTGGAACACGACCTGAAACAACAGATCACCAAGCTCATTTTTTAGATCGTCCATGTCGCCACGCTCTATCGCATCGGCAACCTCGTAGGCTTCCTCTACGGTATAGGGCGCAATCGAAGAAAAAGATTGCTCGATATCCCAGGGGCAGCCCGTCTCAGGATCACGAAGCGCCTCCATGATTTTTAGTAATTTTTGCAGTTCCTGCATATCTGTGTAACCTGAACTTACGGATGCCTGCTTATGGGCAGGAAGAGACGTTGGTCGTTATTCGTTGTTCGTTTTTCGTTAA
>CAZYYW010000145.1:0-4261 GCA_964651445.1 uncultured Thiotrichaceae bacterium | reverse complement strand
AGTCGTGTTAACTTTAAACACGCTCTGTGAACTCTGTGGTCTCTGTGTCTATTATACAATGTGGCATATACCCCTAAAAAAACTAGAGAATAAACATGCCTGAACATTTCAAACTTCTCGTCCCCGGTGCCACTGCGGCGGCGACTAAAAATGTAACCGCACCCTTCGATGGCGCGCACATTGCCACCATTGAAACGGGGGACACCACTGCTGTCGAAATTGCGCTCAGTACCGCATACAAACTTTTTTCCGACAAAAAGAAATGGCTGACTGCACAGCAACGCATTGATATTTTAGAGAAAGCAGCCAGCATCATGCAAACGCGATTTAACGAACTTGCCATTGAAGCCGCACGCGAAGGTGGTAAACCGCTGGCCGATTCAAAAGTGGAAGTGGCACGTGCCATCGATGGCATTAAGAATTGCGTGGAAGTCATTCGCAGTGAACATGGCGAAGAAATTCCCATGAGCCGAAATGCGGCGTCGATGAATCGTTTGGCATTCACCACTCGCGAGCCGATTGGCGTGGTCGCTGCCGTCAGCGCATTTAACCACCCACTTAATCTGGCGGTTCACCAAATAGGCCCCGCAATAGCAGCCGGTTGCCCGGTCATTATCAAACCGGCAGAAGACACGCCACTTTCCTGCTTTCGTTTAATCAATATCTTTTATGAAGCAGGTCTGCCAGAAGGTTGGTGCCAAGGCATCGTTACCACCAATCACGAAGCAGCAACAAAACTGGTGACCGACAATCGTGTCGCCTTTTTTAGCTTCATCGGCAGTGCCAATGTCGGCTGGATGTTACGCTCCAAACTATCACCCGGCACACGCTGCGCGTTAGAACATGGCGGCGTTGCGCCCGTCATCGTTTCTCACGATGCCGATCTTGACGACACAGTAACACTGCTTGCCAAAGCCGGTTTTTATCACGCCGGACAAGTCTGCGTTTCTGTGCAACGTGTGTATGCCGATAAAAGCATCGCCCGAGCCTTGGCTGAAAGAATTGCCAGCGCTGGCAACAACATGAAAATAGGCGATCCCACTCTGCTTGATACCGAGATAGGCCCGTTAATTCGTCACGGAGAAACACAACGCATAGCCGAATGGGTGCAAGATGCGCTGGATAAAGGTGCTGAGCTCCTTAGCGGCGGAAAAAAAATATCCGACAGTTGCTACCCCGCCACCGTGTTATTTAACCCACCAATAGATGCCATCATTTCGCAGAATGAAATTTTTGGTCCGGTGATTTGCGTTTATGAATACGAAAATATTGATGATGCCATCGCACAGGCAAATAGCTTAGATGTCGCCTTCCAGGCCGCCGTGTTTTCAAAAAACATCGATACCTGCATGCACGCCTTCAAACAACTCGACGCCTCCGCAGTGATGGTCAACGACCACACCGCCTTCCGCGTAGATTGGATGCCATTCGCCGGTTTAAAACATTCCGGACATGGCGTAGGCGGTATTCCCCACACCTTCAAGGACATGCAGGTAGAAAAGATGATGGTCATTCGCTCACCCGCTTTGTAACAAAAGAAACAAAAAAAATATGCTACAACAACTACAGGAAGTGCTGCATTGTGAAATTCCGCTAACAAAAGAGATTGGCATAGAAGTCATAGAGAAGACGGATCTTTCCTTATCACTCTATGCACCTCTACACAAAAATATCAATCATAAACGCACAGCATTTGGCGGCAGCATTTACTCTGTCTCCGTTTTATCCGGCTGGAGCTTAGTCTATTTGCTTTTAAAGCAACACAATTTAACAGGGCATATTGTCATTCAAGAAAGCCACACGAAATTCATCAAACCTGTCACTACCGATATAACAGCAACATGTTCTTATGAATCCAGTAAACAATATGAAAGATTTCTACACATGTACAAAAAGAAAGCCCTCGCAAGGATACAATTGGAAGCAAGAATTAAATGTAACGACCAAGATGCGGTGATTTTTAATGGCACTTATGTTGTGCACGAATAAAGTTACAATATCTGACAACACACAATTTATATGAGTCGAGCAATATGGGGATTTTAGATAAAGCAAAAGAGTTAAGCAACAAAGTCACCGAGTCAGTTACTGATTTTAGTAGTGACGAGATGATCGCCAACACTATTATAAGAGCGGTCGCAAAACAAGAAAAAGTTAACACCCTACTGATTCAAAAAGGCTGCAACTACCGTGTATCTGATCTTGAATTAAGCATGGGCATACCGCCCACCGTTACCTTTGGTGTGCGCCGTATGGGGGAAGAAATGGATACTGACTACACGGGTGAAATGGACACCAATGCAGCCGTCGCTAAGCACAACGAATAAAAACAGCCCTTAGACAATACACCTAACGCTGCCTACTCTTTGTTGTCCTGCTTGACCTGTCTTTCAAGCCCAACTTGCCTTTTTTATCGCTGCCACGGCCTTTGTCCTGACCCTTATCATTGCTTGCCATTGAATGTCGCTTCGCCGGTTTTTTAGGATCAGCGGCATGATGCTCAGAAGACGCTTGTGGCTTACCTGACGGCTTACCTGGTGTCTCTTCTGGAGAAATTCTAAGCTGCTGGCCGGACACCCAAACTTTTTTCAAGGTATACATCAATTCTTTGGGCATGCCTTCGGGCAAATCGACCGTGCTGTAATCATCATAGATATTGATACGACCAATATATTTACTTTCTATATCCGCTTCGTTAGCGATGGCACCAACAATATTTCCAGGCTTCACCTTATTATCATGCCCGACTTCGATGCGGTAGCGTTGCATGCCTTCATCCGGCATTGTGTCTTCACTAGGACGTTCTCTTCTTGGTGAACGTTCTGGTCGATCACGCTCTGGTCGATCACGTTGTGAACGCTTATCTCTATCCCTACCGCGGCCACGATCACGACCTGCACTGTCATTATTATCCCAATCGTCACGATTTTTCGTTTGACGCTGTGGTTTGTTCTGTAACAACAGCGGCATGTCGCCTTGCGACAAATGGGCAAGGGCTGCCGCTATTTCGATTGCTGGCACGTTATGTTCTTGTTCGTATTGCTCAAGAAGTTGTGCGAAAAACGACAGATCGTTAGCCGCCAGTGTATCCGTTATGCGTTGCTTGAATTTATTAATACGTTTGTCATTAATAATTTCAGTCGATGGCAGTTCCATCATTTCGATTTTTTGCCGCGTCGCTTTTTCAATGGCAAACAACATACGTTTTTCACGCGGTGCAACAAACAAAATAGCATCGCCCTGACGCCCCGCTCTACCGGTGCGCCCAATACGGTGCACATAAGCTTCGGTGTCATAAGGTACATCGTAATTAATCACGTGGCTAATACGCTCAACATCAAGCCCACGCGCTGCTACGTCAGTGGCAACCAGAATATCAATTTTACTTTTCTTTAAATTGATAATAGTGCGTTCGCGCTGGTTCTGAGCAATATCACCATTAAGTGCAGCCGCAGCATAACCCCGTGCAGAAAGTTTTTCTGCTAGTTCCACGGTTGAGTTTTTGGTGCGCACAAAAACAATCATGGCATCGAAATCTTCGGCTTCCAAAATACGTGTTAGGGCATCAAGTTTATGCACTCCACTAACCGGCCAGAAACGCTGGCGAATGGTATTAACCGTGGTCGTTTTTGTCTTGATGGTAATCTGTTCAGGGTCGTTTAAGTATCGGGTTGCAATACGACGAATCTGTTGTGGCATGGTAGCGGAGAACAATGCAATTTGTCGATCCTCTGGCGTCTGCTCAAGTATCCATTCAACATCATCAATAAAACCCATGCGTAACATTTCATCGGCTTCATCCAATACCAAAGCACCAAGATTACCCAGTTTTAACGTGCCTTTGCGGATGTGATCCATCACTCTGCCCGGCGTGCCGACCACAACATTAACGCCGCGTTTTAGCGCACGAATCTGGCCACCGTAATCGGATCCGCCGTAAACCGGCAGCACATGAAAACCTTTTATGTGGGTCGCATATTTTTGGAAAGCTTCGGCAACTTGAATCGCCAGTTCGCGGGTAGGTGCCAGCACTAATAACTGCGGGTCTTGTTGCTTTAAATCCATTTTTGAAATTAACGGTAAGGCGAATGCCGCTGTTTTACCAGTGCCAGTCTGCGCCTGACCGATAATATCCTTGCCCTGGAGTAATAATGGAATGGCTTGTGCTTGAATGGGAGAAGGAGATTCATAACCCACTTCATCTAAAATCTTTAAAAGCGAATCCTGTAAGCCTAAATCTCTAAATGAAATTTCAACGCCA
>CAZYYW010000144.1:0-4264 GCA_964651445.1 uncultured Thiotrichaceae bacterium | reverse complement strand
AAGCAGTGAAATTTTAGACATTTTTACTCGTGATTGTATCGTGCAAAGGTCTCATATATACTTAATTGAACATTAAGGCACTAAGCTAAGTCACTGAAATTAAAATAATGCGTACTCTGAAGAAGTCTCACAAGCTGGATGCTGTTTGCTACGACATTCGTGGCCCGGTACATCGTGAGGCACGTCGTCTTGAAGAAGAAGGGCATAAAATTCTCAAGCTGAATATCGGCAATCCAGCACCGTTTGGTTTTGATGCGCCGGAAGAAATCGTACAGGACTTGATTCATAACGTGCCAGTATCGCAAGGTTACAGTGATTCTCGTGGTCTGTTTTCTGGGCGTAAAGCGGTGATGCAATATGCGCAGCAAAAAGGCATTGCCAATGTCAAAATTGATGATGTCTATCTCGGCAATGGTGCCAGTGAGCTGATTGTGATGTCGATGCAGGCACTGATCAATAATGGCGATGAAGTACTGATACCCGCGCCCGATTATCCGCTGTGGACGGCTGCGGTCTGCCTGTCCGGTGGCAAAGCCGTCCACTACTTGTGTGATGAAGAATCAGACTGGTATCCTGATATTGACGATATTAAATCGAAAATAACCGACAATACTCGTGGCATCGTTATTATTAATCCCAATAATCCTACGGGCGCTGTGTACCCGGTAGAAATACTGCAAAGCATTATTGAGCTTGCCAGAGCGCATGATTTGGTCATTTTTTCAGATGAAATTTATGACAAAATTATTTACGACGAAGCCAAACACATTTCCACTGCGTCTTTGGCGGAAGATGTTTTGTGCATTACCTATAACGGTTTATCAAAAGCCTATCGAGTAGCGGGTTTTCGCGCTGGCTGGATGGTACTAAGCGGCGACAAGTCGCATGCGGCGGATTATATTGAAGGTATTGAACTGTTAGCGTCGATGCGACTGTGCTCAAACGTGCCTGGGCAGCATGCTATACAAACTGCACTGGGTGGTTATCAAAGCATCAATGAACTGATAGTGCCGGGTGGCCGCTTGTATGAGCAGCGCAATCTGGCGTTTGACATGCTAACCGACATCCCGGGCATTAGCTGTGTTAAACCCAAAGGTGCGATGTACCTGTTTGCCAAAATGGATCAGCGTAAATTCAACATCCATAACGATGAGAAAATGGTGTTAGATCTGCTGCTGCAGGAAAAAATTCTTATGGTACATGGTTCTGCGTTTAACTGGCCAGGTACTGACCATTTCAGAATAGTGTTTTTACCGTATGTGGATGAACTGAAAACAGCGATGACCGCTATCAATCATTTTTTCTCACACTACAAGCAGTAAGCGTGTGGCAAACGATTTCGTTGCAGACCCGCGCCAGGGAAACTTGCACCAAGACAACTTGCACCAAGAAAAACTACGCCAGGTTCGAGAAAATATAGAGCAGTGCGCACAAGCCGCCGGACGTAATCGTGATGAGATTCAGCTAATCGCTGTTTCTAAAACCAGATCGCTGGATGAAGTTCAATCGGTGGCTGCATTGCAGCAACAGCATTTTGCTGAAAATACCATTCAAGATGCCATGAGTAAAATTCCACAGCTAAACAATACAGCGTTGCAATGGCATTTCATTGGTCACCTGCAATCAAAAAAAGCCGGAAAAATTCCTGGCTATTTCCAGTGGGTGCATTCTATTGATAGCCTTAAGCTTGCCCAAAAACTGTCGAATGCGATGCAAAGCCAATCTGAAAATGCCCGGCTTAATTGTTTGATACAAATTAATACCAGCGCCGAAACGGGCAAGTCGGGGTTAAAACACGATGCGCTAAAGCCATTCTTACAGCAGATACTCGATTTACAATTGCCCTGTTTGGAATGGCGAGGCTTAATGACCATTGGTGTGCGCGGCAACGAGCAACAAACACGCCACTGTTTTGCACAATTACGAGCACTGCAGCAGTCTTGTCAAGAAGAATTTAGCTTGCCCGCGTTTGACCAGCTTTCAATGGGCATGAGTGATGATTATTGCCTGGCGATAGAAGAGGGTGCCACTCTGATCAGAGTCGGCAGTTCAATATTTGGACAGCGAAAAAAAAGGCTATAGCCCAAAAAGCTATAGCCAGAAATAAGGCGGGCACATAAACCGAAGTTTATATGCCCTAGCAGCGCATGATTGCCGCTAATTCGGTGTTTTGTCCGACCTAGAAAATGATGGTCAGACGGGGTGATTTAGCAATCACACTACGTTCAAATTATTTCGTTCGTCCCGCTTGTAGGCGTGGCGAAGTCGTCAAGTCACTAACGTGCTAAGTCAGGTTCTATTGCCCATTTCTGGTTTGTTTTTTTGTTTGGTACATTTTGTGCAGCATCGCATGGGTCTTATTGCTGCTTGACGATGTTGATACATCATCTGCTCTATCGGCGTCTGAGGCTGTTTCCTGTAGCGCTTTCATATTTTCGAAGGATAAGCCGCGTTACTGCTGATTATTTGTCTGCGGTCAGCGTTTGTTATTGCCAGCGGTTTCATAGCAAGGCAAACGTTACAGTCAGCATTACTAGCAAGGTCAGCATTGCCGACAACGTTACCAGTCCCATAATTTTTATGCGCATCTTTAACAGTTTCCCTCGCTAACAGGGTTGTTGGTATAGTCATACCAGATAACCGTTCTGCGAGTAATGATTGTATTTGTATTGATGTCATTCCGTTAACCTATGGTTTTTTTCATCATCGTGATGATCTGATTAATATATGATTTTGATAAAAAAGCTAATATATTAGTACAGTGCAAAATTATTATATTAGAAAGTAATGATATAGTCAAACACAATATTACGAAAGAAGTCGATTCCAGGGGTTTATTTCAGTAAGTATTTGTTTTTTTAATAAAAAAGGGCGCAAGTAGCGCCCTTTTTTTTGTTTAAGACATGTGCGTTACATGTTTTGTAGGTGTGGCGGGGTGCCGGTCTGATTGGATTTTCGTATTAGCTGGTGCATCTCTTGATGTAATTGTGAGATTTCGCTGCGTATTTCCTGAATCCTTTGTCTGCTTTCCATACGGCTTTGCTGGGCGCGTTGGTACACGGCCTTTCTTGCCTGAGCAATATTTTCACGTTGTTGTTGCTGTGCTTTCATGGCAGCAACATATTGGGTGTGCCGGTGCTGCATTTTTTGTTGATAAGCGTGACGGCGCTGCTGCATCATGGCAATGTTATTTTCATGGTTAATCTGCGCTTGCGTTTGGTTAGATGCTTGGTTTTGCGTAGTAACAACGAGAGGTTTGGTACTTGTAACTTTGGCACTTGCAGCTTTAGTATTGGTCTGTTGGGTATTTGCCTGTTGCTTATTGATACGGGCATCGACCACATGCTGTAGAGTCGAAGGCGCACTATTTTCAGCAACGGCTACTTTCTCAACGACTACCTCAGCGACAGGGGCGTCCGTAGCGGTTATTTCTGTTGCCGGTGTTTCAGTTGTCGTACTGACTGCTTTTTGGTCGCTTTTGGGTTCTTTTGTTTCATTATCCAGGGCTGTAACCAGCGGTACTTGCTTTGCTGTGCTGTGATTGACGAGTGCTGTATTGACAGTACTTTTCACTGTGTTTTCTTTCCCTATGTTTTCTTTTTCAGGGCTTTCATTTACAGGGTTTTCTGCTGTTTCCGTTACCACGGAGAGCTTTGTTGGCTGTTTAGGGGCGTCTAGTTTGTTTTCTTGCTCGGCACTCAACGCTGTCTCATCTGTGAGTGCGCTATTGTCTTCTGTTGACTCGGCTGTCGTTACTTCTTTAGCCTTCACCTCAGCAGTCACCAAGTCATCAGTCATGGTTTGTTCTGACTTTGCTTGCGTATCGCTGTTCTGATTTTCAGATTGTGCCAGTTGCTCACTGTCGTTTTCTGTGTAGAAAGTGGCAGCAATTACGACCGCAGAAACCAGTAATAAAACCAGCGGAATGCCCCAGTTGTTGTTTGAAGAATTTGTTTTACTCATTGTCTTTTTTCCAATATTTTTTAACGTTGAATGTTTAGAGACCACTAGCGGACACTTGTTTCCACTGCTGGTGCAGCTTGTACAGGTGCTAAGTTGTGTTGATTGTGACCGTATGGCGTATTACCGTAAGGCTGGTAAGCGTAGGCATTATTGTAGTCGGATACGTTGTAAGCGTGGTTGTTATTGCTGTTCCAGTAATTGTCTGCATTACCGCGACCTTTAGCTTTCAACTTAAATTTCATTTCCATATTCATATCCATATTCATATCACCAACCATGTCATTCATCATGTCGCCGAAGA
>CAZYYW010000143.1:0-4442 GCA_964651445.1 uncultured Thiotrichaceae bacterium | reverse complement strand
ACACCCATAGATTAAAAACAATAAATCGCATAACCAATGAGCCAAGATTTAAAAAGTGCGTAATAATATTGGCGTTGTTCTTAGTTTCTATAAAATGCTTAACGATTATAAGCAAAGGGTAGTTTGCAAGCATAGCCGCCCGTGAACGGAGTAATACCATTCAAAAAATAATGTGCTTTTGATTATTAGCTGCTAGAAAAAAACACATCGCATTGGCGAATGCCGTGCGACCAATTCAACCCCATTTCTTCACAAGCGCTGCGTACTTGATGGGCGGAACCGACTAAATTGCCGAATGGTTTTTCAAAGTTTTTAGTGAGGTAGAGCCAATGCCTTGCATCAATGTTTAGCCGTGAAAGGATAGGGGGAAGATTTTCTGGAACCGCGCCTTTTTTATCTTGCCGAATAACCCTGCCGCTCCAGTCCACCAGTTCCAGATAATCAGAAGCAGAGAAAGGAATACCTTCTGGCATGTTATTTCGAGGGTTACCTGCAAATTGAAATAATGAAAGAGAATCTTTTTGTTCAGGATTGAGAATATGTTTTATACGTCGCTGAATCGAAGTATGATTAGATTGTTCAGGTGTTTTTGCCATTCTTGCTCTAATCGGATTTAGATCAACATACGCCATACAGGCAAGCAATGCTTTTTCATCGAGCAATGCTTGTGACTTAAAACGCCCCTCCCAAAAACGACCAGTTACATCATCTTCAACGTTAGCTTCTCTGGCAATGGGTTCATTCGTGCAGCGCATAAACCAACTAATGGACATTAATCGGCTGCGCCATTCTTCTATTTGGTCGGACAGGGCATCGCGCTCGGCGGTGCTTAGTATTTCACCGTCAACAAAGCGTTGCGATAACAGGCTGCCCTTAAATAATTGATGCCATTGTTCAACAACCTGACGGTTTGTCCAACTTGATGCTTGTGCGTGGTTTATATGCAGAACCACATGATAATGATTACTCATCACCGCAAAGGCTGCAATGTCGATAGCAAAAATAGTAGAGAGGGTTAATAAGCGGTCTTCAATCCATTGTCTGCGATGCTCATAACTGTTTCCAGTAAAGGTATCTTCACCGCACAAAAAGGCACGACGAACACAGCGAGAAATACAATGGTAATAGGGTGTGGCATCGAGAGACACCAGAGACTTCCTTGGTTTTGGCATGATAGCTATCCGTTGCTAATTGATTAGTTGAGGTTACAAATTTGATGCGGTTATGTCAATTTGTTTTTATGGGTGTCCTGCATTGTGCTGCATTGTGTCTTTACGGCTTTCCGGTAAAGCTGCTTTGGCAGAAATTAACCACTTTATTGCTTCAAGGTCACAATGTGCTGATTATTAGTGAGCAGCCCAGTGTGCTTGGCGGTGTGCGTAGACGAGTACCTATTTGTCGTTTTTGTTTGGCGTGAGGCAGGTTTTTGTAAAAAATCCGGCATAAGTGGTATGCTTGTATTACTATTAAAGTAGCGATTAAAGCTGATACGACAGACAATGAGAATAACCAATTAAGGGAAGGATAATTATGTCTTCTGTTATGCATGATGTAAAAGAGCTAGTCAATCATTTGCCCGATGATGCCAGTATTGAAGATGTGCAATACCATCTGTACGTGCTAGAAAAAATTCGTAAAGGACGTGATGACATTAGCAATGGTCGCCATTTCACGACGGAGCAAGCCAGGGAGCATTTAAGTCGATGGCTCAAACCGTAATCTGGTCAAAGGAATCGCTGGACGACATAGATAGCATTGCACAATACATCAGTCGTGATTCTCTCTACCATGCACAGCAGGTAGTCGATCATATTTTTGAGCGCGGCGATAAGCTGCCAGAGCAACCTGAATCAGGGCGGAAAGTACCCGAACTGAATGACCCATTGGTACGGGAATGTTTTATTTATAGTTATCGACTGATTTATGAAATCAAAGAAACTGAAGTCACAATTTTGGGTGTAATTCACGGACATCGACTGCTGGAATCTGTTGAACGATTTGATTTATCTGTGTAAACCATTTGGGGAATCTCCCAACGTTATAAATAAAACCATCAGCTCGCTGAAGGTCTCCTTTGGCGAAATGTTCTATTGTTTGAAAAATCCGCTCAATGTCAGCTATGTGTGGATAGTGACGATTCGGAATAAACTTATTGATCGTCCGTTCATGACCGGAGCACGACTATTTACAGCTTCATTATTTCAGCAGGGACTCATATTTATCTGGCTTAAATCCGACTTCTAATTTATCTCCAAAGATCAGCACAGGACGCTTAATAATGCTCGGTGTTTCAAGCATTAGCTGAAGGGCAGAAGACTCATTAATGGATGTTTTGACTTCATCAGGCACTTTTCGCCAGGTCATGCCTCTGCGATTAAGCAGGATTTCCCAACCGACTTTTTTAACCCACTGCTGTAGATTTTTTTCGGGTACACCCTGTTTTTTATAATCATGAAATTCATAGTCAAGCTTGTTTGTCTCTAGCCACTTACGGGCTTTTTTCATGGTGTCGCAGTTGGCGATGCCGTATAGTTTAATCATGAGGTTTTAGCTTTGCGTAAGGTGTTTGTTAGTCGATGTCACGTAATAGTTCGTTTAAACCAACTTTGCCACGAGTTTTCTCATCGACTTGTTTCACAATGACGGCGCAGTAAAGACTATAAGTACCGTCTTTTGATGGCAGGTTGCCAGAAACAACAACAGAACCAGCAGGCACGCGACCATAAGAAATTTCACCGGTCATGCGGTTAAAAATTTTGGTGCTCTGACCAATATAAACGCCCATAGAAATGACTGAGCCTTCTTCTACAATTACACCTTCAACCACTTCGGAACGAGCACCGATAAAACAGTTGTCTTCGATAATGGTTGGTGCGGCTTGTAAGGGTTCGAGAACACCACCAATACCAACACCACCAGAGAGATGGACATTTTTACCGATCTGAGCACAGGAGCCGACAGTCGCCCAAGTGTCTACCATTGTGCCAGTATCGACATAAGCGCCAATGTTTACATAAGACGGCATTAGTACAACGCTGGGCGCAATGTATGAACCAAAACGAGCCGTTGCAGGAGGTACTACACGCACACCTGACTCTCGAAATTCTTTGGTGTTTAAGTCAGCGAATTTAGAATTTACTTTATCGTAATAATTGGTAAAGCCGCCTTTAATGAATTCATTGTCGTTAATGCGAAAGGAAAGCAGTACGGCTTTTTTAAGCCATTCATTAACCACCCAGTCACCGTCTATTTTCTCAGCAACACGTCGTTCGCCTGAATCAAGTTTATTAATGGCTTGGGTTACCGCATCAGAAATATGTGTTTCAACATTGCGTGGTGTGATGTCAGCACGGCGTTCGAACGCTTCTTCAATAATACTCTGTAGATCAGACATGTGGAGTTTCCTCTGGAGATAAGTTTAGTGTTTGTATGTATTGTTTAATTCTATTTGCCGCTGTTACGCATTCATCGAATGGTGGCACCAGGGCTAGTCGGACATGGTTTTTACCAGGATTAATATTGTCACTTTCGCGCGACAGATAACTGCCAGGCAGTACAGTGACGTTTTGTTGGACAAATAAATCTCTGGCGAAAATTTCATCGTCCACCGGCGTGTTCAGCCATAAGTAGAAACCAGCGTCAGGCAAGCTAATGTTAATAACGGGCTTTAATATTTCAATCACAGCATTAAATTTTTGAACGTACAGCGTCCGGTTTTGTTTGACGTGTGCCTCGTCATTCCATGCTGCGATACTTGCTATTTGGTGTACCGGTGGCATGGCGCTTCCGTGGTAGGTGCGGTAAAGCGTAAAGGCCTTAATTAAGGCTTCGTCACCGGCAACAAAACCAGCGCGCATACCGGGCAGGTTGGAGCGTTTAGACAAACTATGGAAAACAATGCAGTTTTTAAAGTGTGTATTGCCACAAGTTTGGGCAGCTTCTAACAAACCTGTGGGGGGATTATTTTCGTCAAAATATATTTCTGAATAACATTCATCGGAAACAATAATGAAATCATGTTTTAACGAAAGCTCGATTAAATTTATGAGCACCTGTTTTGAAATAACACTACCCGTCGGATTGCCGGGTGTACAGATATAAATAATCTGGCAATTTTTCCAGGTGACATCATCAATGGCGTCGAAGTCGGGCAGGTAGTTATTTTCTTTAGTGGTGTTGTAGAAAACGGGTTTTGCGCCGGCCAATAAAGCAGCGCCTTCATAGATTTGGTAAAACGGGTTAGGCATTAAAACTTGCGCGTTTTGTGTGCGGTCAACCATGCATTGGGCAAATGAAAATAATGCTTCGCGAGTACCAGTGACGGGGAGAATGTTTTTTTCAGGGTCTAAAGTGTTTTCAGTCAAATGAAAACGGCGGTTTAGCCAGTTGCAAATAGCGCTGCGAAGTTCAACAATGCCTTTGATTAAGGGGTAACGATTAAT
>CAZYYW010000142.1:0-4476 GCA_964651445.1 uncultured Thiotrichaceae bacterium | reverse complement strand
GGATAAGCTAACCTGCAAGATGCCGATTCACGACTTATTCAGAGGTTCCTTAAGCGAGGCGTATCGGATAAATGGTTTTAAAATACCCATTACGTGTGCAAGGTGTTTGTCGGAGATTTTATGAAAGTTACCTTCCACAATAAAAGGCAATGATTTACTCAGGAAATAATCGTGCTGCACTGTTTTATCATCATTGCTTTCTTCAGCTGTCTCGTCGAAATAGCTTGATATAGTAGTACTGTTACTATTCATGGATTGTTGTAGGGCAGATTCAGCGCGTGCACAAAGATCTTGAAAAGCCAGTTCATTGTCGTCGGCACTAATGCTGGAAATACCGGCGGCAATGTCAACCCGTATCTTGTGCTGGTTGATAACAAAGGTCATGTTCTTGATTATTTGCTGCACACGGGTGATGGCTATTTTAGAATTACTGCTGCTGGTCGCTGGTAGCAATAGAGCAAATTTTGAGCGGTCGATACGTGCCACCAGTTCCTCATCGCGGAGATGTTTTTGAATCCGTTTGCCAACTTCGACCACCACTTGTGTCGCGGCTTTGTTGCTGTGCTCTTCGCTAATTGCCGACAGGGATTTAAGTTCGATATAAATAATGGATAGCTCCAGCTTATGACGCTGAGCCATGGAAAGAGCCTTACTGCCTTCGCTGTTAAAGCGTGAGGCATTGTAGAGTCCCGATTGTCGGTCTATACCCAGTGTTTCCTCTAGCTTGTTTAGTCTCTGGTTTAACGTTATGTACGAACAGGCGCAACTGATGAGGTCAATGTCAGAAAAAGGTTTTGAGATAAATCCAGTGGCGCCCATTTCGAACACGGCTCGCATGGCAGCATGTGAGTCCGAGTGTCCGGTTATCATGATAATGGGTTTTTGTGCGATGCGCCTGTCGGGTGAGGTACGGATATGTTTAAGCAGTTGCAGGCCATTCATTTCAGGCATTTGGATATCGACAAACACCACGGAGTAGTCAGGGTTGTCTTCTAACTGTTGCCAGGCATCTTTACCATTCACCGCTTCGTGTACGGTGTATTGTTGTGAAAGGATTTTTTTGGCGGCACTACGTGCAGTTTTGGAATCGTCTACAAAAAGTATTGCAGGCTTTAGGGCATTGGTTCCATTCATAGAGTACCTTGTATTAATTTTTATGCAATGCTTTATAACTGAAGCGGTGCTTGATGATGTGCATCGAGCGAGTAGTATTAGGTTTATACCTATTAGTTATAGAATATAATTATAATTATTCCAACATTTCTTCAGCAAGCGCTAACTAATTTAGCGTTACCTGTGGCAGACTTTAGTTTGTAGCTGTGGCGTTACCGGCCCCAACTGTAACGGTTACGATTATTGTAGCCTTTATTGTTTCCCTGGTTATTTTGCATATGGTTTCCCATATTGCTTCCCATATGGTTTCCCCAGGGCATACTGAAGTTAGAGCCCTTGCTGTTTCCCCACGGCATTTTAAAGTTAGAGCCAGGGTTGTTCCACGGGCCGTTGAAAGGGCTGCTGAAATTTGCGCCCTGATTATTCCACGGCGGGCTGAAATTGCTCTGCTTGTTGTGCCATTGACGCTGGGGTTTTGTGTGGCGGGTGTGCCGCTGATTACCTTGCTGCGCATAGTATCGGGCTTGATTATAGCTATCTTGACGCTGGTTATTTTGCACATATGGAGGCTGATTCTGTGCGAATTTTCGTGGCGCTGTGGTTGCTGGTGGAGGGCTGGTAGTCGCGGAGAATTTGTTGCTGGGTATTGTTGAGAGAGGAGGCTTAACTGTTTTGTCTATGTCAAAATCATTATTGGTGGCAAGGTGGCCGAGCAGTTTCTCATTGATATCAGCCGGTGCAAAATCACCGTATTTTTCATTATGATATTCCTGTGCTCGGTAATACCCATGTCCTTCAGACTGGTTTACATACCATTGGGCGAACGCCGGCGTTACGGATAAGCCGCCGACTAACAAACTAACGGCGGTTGTATATTTTCTGATGGTTTGCTTTGTCATCGAAATTACCTGCGCAGAGTCAAAGGTGTTATTCAACATTAGCACAACTGGCCGAGCAAGCAATAGCCAGGCAAGCAGTAGAGTTTTTTTGTGGTTTGAATTGTTGTTATCGGTGCTATGAGCAGCATTGCTATTTAGCTTTTTATTTTGTTGTTATTGTTGTTTTTTTCATTAAACTGGACAATATAAACGGGGAAGAAATATGCGATTCACGGTTGCTTTAGTATTACTGTTAGCCTCTTTTGGCGGCTATGCCGACATCGAGATTGACGATGGATTTGATGACGGGTTTGATGATGAAAGGGAAGTCGCTCGCTATGTGCAGACGCCTTATGAGGATCCGAAGGTTGTTTACGACTTCTATTTTGATAATCCCGCTAAAATCAATTCTGCCTTGTTCTGGATTCGTTCACTAATGATTCCTCTGGGTGACGATCCATATAATTTTGCACCAGAATTCATGGATATTGTGGTGGTTATTCATGGCACAGAAATTGTCACCGTAGCAAAAAACAACTACGATAAATACAGAGATGCGGTCGAACGTATGCGTTATTATGCTGCGTTGGGTGTCAAGTTCAGGGTGTGCGCAATAGCGGCTGAAGATTATGGCTACTCAGTCAAAGACTTTTACGAATTTATTGAAATTGCACCATCCGCCATCACCGAACTGGTGCATTGGCAGCAACAAGGCTATGCGCTGATTACGCCAGTAATAATGGATAAGAAATTTTCTATTGAAGAGATTCGTTGATGGCTTGTATAAAATGTTGCAACTGCTGCGGGTCTTCCAATGCAGAGTCTTCGATAACGGCTAAGTCTGGGAAGTGATTACATAAAGCACCGGCAAAAAACCCGCGACTGGTTTCACTAACACAAGAGCCATCAATAAACACGGGTGTGCTGTTTAAGCCGCAACTGGGCGAGCGGCTTTTGAAGATAAAGCCGTTAAGGTTATTCAGAGTCGCCGGTTTCGTATTGCAGTATTGTTGCATGATGCGGGTTACATCAATGGATGGGTCGTCCCGACCTATCAGCTTCGGCTTGTCGATACTGCCAGTGAGTTGCACCGGTGGCCGCGGGATGGAAAGCCCCGCTTCGACTTCTGGGCAGATAGCAACCAGTTCGAACAGGCTATTTAGCTGGTTTAGTACAATACCATTGGCTTTTGATCTGCCATCATAACGAACGGCAGCACCCAATAAACATTGACTCACGCCAACCAGTGGCTTTTTTTTGATCATTCTTTAACTTGTCTTTCGATGAGGCGTTGTTTTACTTTTTAGCGCCCATATCAAGAGCGCGTTGCCTGGATTTGTTCGCCTGCACTGCCAGCTTACCGGCATCCCATCCCGGCATAGTTTCTGGCCAGCCGAACATATGTGCTGTGAGCACTTCGCAGAGCGCGTCCATGTGGTCATCATTGTCATTCAGACAGGGGATGTAGTTAAAGCTTTCACCGCCCGCTTGCATAAAGAGTTCTCTATTTTCCATTTGAATTTCTTCCAGCGTTTCCAGACAATCGGCGGCAAAACCGGGGCAAATGATGTCCACTTTCTTCACGCCAGTGCTGGGGAGTTCTTGCAGGGTAACGCTGCAATAGGGCTCCAGCCAAGGCTCGCGGCCAAAACGTGATTGAAACACTACTTTCCAGTCGGCATCGTTCAATTCCAGTTTCTCAGCAACCAGCCGCGCGGTTTTCAGGCAGTGACAGTAATAGGGGTCGCCGTTATTAATGTATCGCTGGGGAATACCGTGGAAGGAAAATAGCAATAAATCACTGCGCGGTGTATGCGCCCACTGTGCTTTTAGGCTATTGGCGAGCGCCTCGATATATTTCGGGTGGTCGTGGTAGTGGTTAATCATGCGCAGATCGGGCAACCAGCGCCAGCCTTTGAGTACATCGGTGACCTGGTCAAAAACCGCGGCAGTGGTGGTGGCAGAATATTGCGGGTACAGCGGCAATATTAATAAACGCCTGGCACCGGCTTTGCGTAAACCTTCGAGGCCGCTTTTAATAGACGGGTTGCCGTAGGTCATTGCCATGTCAGCAATAACATGACCGCGAAAACGTTGTTCCAGTTTTTTTTGTATCGCCAGTGTTTGCAGACGAGTGAAGTGAACTAATGGCGAGCCGTTTTCAGACCAGATTTTTTTGTATGACTTTGCCGCGCGTGGTGGCCGTATGCGTAAAATGACGCCATGCAGGGCAAACCACCAGATAAGCCGGTTAGATTCGACGACACGCGGGTCGGCGAGAAATTGCGCTAAATATCGCCGTACAGCCGATGGTGTTGGCGCATCTGGTGAGCCAAGGTTGACCAGCAGGATGCCAAGTTTTTCCTGGGGGCCATGTTGATAACGGATTTTTTCAGACACGTTTCACGACAGAAGTTAGGGTTATTGCGCGAAGATTGACAGATTTGGCTTTGATGCTCAAGTTATATTGTGGTTAGCCACTTGA
>CAZYYW010000141.1:3087-4506 GCA_964651445.1 uncultured Thiotrichaceae bacterium | reverse complement strand
CTTTCAGTCGCTATTAATCCAACCTATGTACTTTCAGTGCATAGTCGTTGAGTTATCGTTCCTACGCGGGAGCGTGGGAACTCTGAAATAAAGGCAAATATAAATTTTTATAGCTTTTATTTGCGTGTATTTGCGGAGAAAATTTTAAAAGGATATAAATTGACTGTTTGTTGTCTATAAATAGTTAATAAACTTAATATACAGCGGCACGATTATGAATTTTACAAAATTTTTCTTTTTAACCTCGTTTGTATTATCGCTGTTTTCAACGCCCAGTGTTGCTGATACGACTGTTTGGACAGACGAGTCGACGAGTACATTGCAGGTGCAAAAAAATGGGCTAGCACAGCCTGTCTATCGCGCGTTACGTGCCGATGTCCCAGCATTGAAAACGGTGTTGTCTGCCGCGCCGATGGAGCGAATGTCAGCACTGGAATCGCTTATCGATTTGCCTCTGCCAAACGGCGAAATGCATACATTTGTTATTGAAGAATCACCGATAATGGCACCGGCTCTAGCAGCGAAATTTTCAGACTTTAAAAGTTACCGAGTACGTTCTGCCAATAATTCCGGCTTCAGCGGGCGGCTGGATTTTTCAAACAGAGGTTTTCATGGTTATTTGACTACCGACAAAGGCGTGGTTTTTATTGATCCTCAACCGGGTTCTATTACTGCCTATCGCAGTGCGTATAAGGCGGATATGGCTGCCGGACAACGGTCAACATTTAGTTGTGGGGTTAAAGCCGAAGTACAAACCACTATCGCACTGCCAGCCGTGTTATCAAGAAATCTGCTTGCGCGAAGTAGCGGTGAACTGCGCACATATCGATTAGCCGTAGCGGCGACACGTGAATACAGTTTGCTAGCTCCTGGTGCCGCTGTTACACAAACTGACATTATAGCGAATACTCAATCGGCAATCGGCACTGCCATTAATCGCGTAAATGAAATTTTTGAACGGGACCTGGCGATTCGATTGTTATTGATTGGCGATAATAATTTACTGGTAGAGGAAGACGGTAGTACAGCTTTTACCGACAATGATGTTGCTCTGCTAATTGATGAAGTCGCTCCCTTTATCAATCCAAAGCTTACAGGTGGTGCGACTGATTATGATATTGGTCATGTCTTTGCCACAGGTGGCGGTGGTCTGGCGGCATTTGCTTCTGCTTGTGGTGGCTTTAAAGCCGATGGCGTAACCAGCAGTGAAAATCCAGAGGGTGACTCGTTTTACATTGACTTTGTCGCGCATGAAATCGGCCATCAGCTTGGTGCTGACCATACGTTTAACGGTAGTTCTGGTAGCTGTCTCGGTACTAGCCGTACAGCGCAAACCGCTGTTGAACCAGGCAGTGGCAGCACCATTATGGCGTATGCGGGTATTTGCCTTGGCGAAAATGTGCAAGCTAATAGTGATGC
>CAZYYW010000141.1:0-2987 GCA_964651445.1 uncultured Thiotrichaceae bacterium | reverse complement strand
CTGGCATTGTTGCGTAGAAAACTACGTTAAAGTCGACAGGCTCCTAGTATAAGCTGATTATATTCTACGGCATAAGCACTGGCTTTTTGCCTCTGCTGAATTTCACTGCGATCGCGTATGACATCACTAAATTCCTCAAAATAGCGCACGCCGCATTTTTTGATTAATGCTTCTACATATTCATTGTTAACACCTGGTATGTTAAAACCTCGGCCAGCAAATCCTAGTAAACGACTATCATCATTATCGATGGCATGTTTTGCATCATTTGTTGCTGAGTGACTTTCAGCCCAATTCGCTGGTGTATAAGCTTCGGGCGCGGACGAAAAAGCCAGTAATGGCGTGCTGACAAATGCCAGTAGTAAGCAGGCATATCGACAATGTTTGAAAAACGTTTTCTTATTCATATTATCTTTGATAAGTTGAATGGTTTTAAGCGTGATGTTACAGATTAGTATATCAAAAAACGGCGCTTATTCGGTTGTTGAATCAATTGTGGTATCTTTCAGATAAAGTTGCCACGCCTTTAGCGCGTAGACCAAATCATCGGGGCGGGTATTAACTTCGAGACGAATTTGTTGTAGCGCCCAAGCAGCCGTTTGCTTTGGCAAAAGCGTATTATTACTGTTCACCGCCGTCCATGCAATGATTCCCAGAAGCGGGTTAGACAGACGCCGAGATGATTCATTTTGTTGAGCGGTGGTGAGCCATTGATTAGCCAGTTGGTAAATGGTTTTTATCTGTTCAGACGTTGCGAATAGGGGGCTGCTGTTATTTTTTTCCTCAGAAACTATTTGCAGTGCCGCCAATAACCAGAAAATATCCCCGCCAAGATTAACCGCATCACCTAAGAGAACGTCTTGCGCTATTTTATTAGCCGCCTTCTTATCAGCCTCATTACTGGCCTTATTGCTCGCCTCACTGCTTGAATGATAAAGACGGTCACCACGCAAGTGCAAGGTCATTATATAGCGAAGGGTCTCTTTAGCCATTTTAATTTCAGCGGGGCTGTTGGTTAATCTGCCGACTTTAAATAAGGCAATGGCTGCTTGCGCGTTGCTATCTGTCCGTTTAATTTTATCGATGGCGGGAGCCTTGTTTGTCGCCTTATTCAGAGTTTCGGCTGTTTGATAATATTCAGCATCAGAAATCTGTGCCTGAAAAAAACCACCGTTTTTATGGTCCCATAATGTGCTTTGCAAGTAGTGACTGCCATGCTTTGCTGCCGTTATTAATGGATCATTTTGATAGTGCTTACCCGTTTGTGTAAACCAGTAAATAAGCCAGGCATTTGCATCCAGTAGTTTTGCCGTTTCTAAATGTTTATCACTGCGATGGGGGTTTCGAAAATAAAAAAAGCCACCGTGTTTATTGTCGTAAAGATTATTAAGTGTTACCAGAGCAGCGCGTTTTGTGCGGTCTTTCCATAGGAAATGTTCTAGCAGAAACGTCCACGCATGTGGCGCGGGTCGTTTTAAGGTTGCACCACTGCTTAGTATACCGCTGAAGGTTCCAGTTATTGGATCATACAGATTTTCAATATGTTCTAACCAGCTAGCAAGAAATTTTTGGTAAGACTGCTTGTTAAGGCGATCCTCTTGGAGATGAGTAGCGAGGGGAAGGGTCGTTTTTAGCTGGCTTACCGACCTTGATAAAGCCTGCTCGGTTGGTAAATTACTCGTCTGTTGTAGAACTTTCAGCATGTCCTGTGAATTCAAAATGCCGGGTAGACGTGCCAGTAGCTCATCCTTATGAGAAACAATAACGGTAAACGGCAGGCCGAAACCTCGGTATTTTTCGACTAGATCGGGACGTGCATCGAAGTTCACCAGTACCGGTACATAGTATTGATTAATGTTTTTTATTATCTGTTGGTTGCCCAGCGTGCCCTGTTCATAAACCTTGCACCAACTGCACCAGTAGGCGTGAAAGTAAATAAAAGCAGGCTTCTGTTTGCTGGCGGCAAGCGACAAACCTTGTTCATAATTTTTAATCCAATTGATATTTTCCATTGCCAAAACAGGGTTTGCACTCAGCAATAAAGTGATAAAAATATATCGCTGAATTTTTCGCTGCCAGAATGCCATTATTTGTTACTGTGTTGCCAGCGGGTAAGTGACAGGAAAAATAAATGCTCGCAGTGTTTGCTCATACGCTGGCTGGCTCATAATAAAACCGTTATTGTGACCACCTTGCAGGGTGAAAAAATATTTAGGTTGATTCGCTGCCTGATATATTTTTTCACCAAGAGAGAAGGGAATGATTTGATCGTCTGGACTGTGCATCACCAAAACGGGAGCTGTTACCTGGCTGACGTGTGCCACCGTGTTGAAGTCAAAGCGCAGAAATACCAGTCGCGAAAGTACAGGAAAAATTGCGTTAGCTACATCTTTGGCAGAGCTGAAGCTTGATTCCAAAATTAAAGCGCCAAGTTGCTGGTTGGCTGTTTTCTCGCCTAACGCTTCTGCTGCAAATTTGGCTGTCAGTTCAGCAGCCAAATGAGCAGCGATGGCACCGCCGAGTGAGCGACCAAATATAATGATATTGTTTGCGTCGATATTGCGCTGCTGGTTGAGATAAAACCAGGCTGCTCGGGCATCGAGATAAACACCCTGCTCATCAGGTTTTCCCTCACTATTCCCATAACCTCGGTAGTCAATAATAAAAACATTCAAGCCCAGGCGGTGAAAAATTTCTATGGAACTGCGGCGGTGAGAAATATTGCCCGCATTGCCGTGAAAAAATAACAAGGTCTTTTGTCCTGCATTTTCAGCTTTGCTGCCAGCGTCATTCAGGTGAGGGAGAGAATGCGGGATAAACCAACCATGCAGGGACACACCATCTGAGCTTTCGAAGTACACATCATCATATGCCAGTCCCCAATCCTGTGGTGTTTGCGTAATCGTAGTATGGGGAAAAAAGGTCATGGATGGCTGTTGCCAATACATGAAAGCATTTAACAGTAGCAGGCCAACGAACAATTGCAG
>CAZYYW010000140.1:0-4519 GCA_964651445.1 uncultured Thiotrichaceae bacterium | reverse complement strand
TAAAACTCATCAAACAATCATCGGTTTAAGAAGCCTCTGATTAATTATATAATAGTCTGATGGAACTTCCCCAAACTGATGATTTTCGTTCAATCTTACTAAACGACACAGCGTTGCTGGATGTTCGTGCGCCTATAGAATTTTCCCAAGGTGCTTTCCCATTTTCCGAAAACCATCCACTCATCAATGACCAAGAGCGTGAAACCATAGGTCTCTGCTACAAACAAAAGGGTCAAGAATCAGCAATTAAGCTGGGCCACCAACTGGTGCAAGGAAAAACAAAAAAACAGCGTGTAAGCCATTGGCAGAGTTTTTTTACACACAATCCACAAGCAGTGCTGTACTGCTTTCGTGGCGGTATGCGATCAAAAATATCGCAGCAATGGATATATGAACAAACCGGCAACATCTATCCCCGAATAAAAGGCGGCTATAAAGCCATGCGCCGTTTTTTAATCGATGAACTAGAAAAATCTGCGCAGCAGATACAGCCGGTAATGATTGGTGGCAGAACGGGTATTGGTAAAACGCGCCTACTGCAAAAGATAAAACAGCAAATCGACCTCGAAGCCATCTTTCATCATCGCGGCTCTGTCTTTGGCAATCATGTAACACCACAGCCTTCTCAAATTAATATCGAAAATAATTTATCCATCGAATTATTAAAATTGCTAAACCAGAAAAATTTTGAACACACGAATATTGCGCTAGAGGATGAAGGCACCAATATTGGCTCAAGAGATATTCCCGCCGTTTTATTTAACCAAATGAAACAATCTCCACTCATACTATTGCAAGCCAGTGTTGATGAACGGATAGATATTACTTATCAAGAATATATTACCGAATCATTAGCTGAGCACCAAAACCATCATGGAAAAACGGTTGGCTTTAATACATGGGCAGAACAACTGCAGACCTCTATTGATAAAATTCAACGCCGCTTGGGTGGGGTTCGCTACCAACAAATTAAAACCATACTCACCGATGCTATTAACCAACAAGTAACAACGGGAGACAGTACGCAGCACAAAACCTGGATTAAAGTGCTTTTAATCGACTATTACGACCCCATGTATGATTTCCAGACAGAAAAAAAACAGCAGCGTGTAGTATTCAGAGGGACACAAAACGAAGTGCTTGATTATTTACAACAGCAATACCAAATAAGCTGAATACAGCAGCCGCTGATTAATTTTTAAGTTCTTCATTGGCTCGATAATCTGCTTCTTATATAGCACTTCCACTACAAATCCAAACCATCCAAAATAGCCTGATCAATTTTTTCATCTGGATATTTTTTCTTAAATTTATTCAGTTCTTCTTTAGCTAAAATAAGCTCATTTCGTTCTATATGTAAACGTATTTTTTCTAGCCAACGTTCTGCAGTGATTTTAAAAGAAGGCAGTTCGGTAGCCAATATTTTTGTTTTTTGATGATGAGGTTCAGCATCAGTTAGCACTTTCATTGTACCGTCCTTTCTTACAACATTTTTATCCGTGCGCACGGATGGTGTTGCGAACATTGTCATCACTTCCAACGTCTCTGCACTTTCCTGTGCATTGTTTGGTTTTTCGATTGCATCCATATACGTTACTGGCGCTGATTGATAAGACTGTTTAAATGACGATGTTATCTTTTGTGTAGATGAGCGCTCTAATTGTGGCTGTCCTGATTTTGGCTGGCTGCGCAGCTTTTGCTCGGCTGTTTTGCTTTTTTTCAGTGTTTCGTCGTCAGCCATATCAACAATAGCAGGTGCTGTTTCCTGCTCTAAAACAGGCACCAATATGACCGTGATCAATATTAATGCCGCGATAGATGCCATCACAGGCCAGCCACCGGAGAAGGGACTTTTAGCTTTTACACCTTTGCTATCTTGTGCCGCGGCTACTGCATCATGCGCTGCCTTCTGAATAATATTGTCCAAATGTTCAGGTGGCTGCCGGTTTTTTCCTTGCTGATAAAGGCTGGATATTTTTTTGTCATCGTTGGTCATTCGTTTTCTCCAGAATACATGCCAAGTTTATGACGTAACTTATCCATCGCATATCGCAAACGACTTTTTGCTGTTTCACTATTGATGCCACAGGTTTCAGCTATCTGTTCAATACTAAGACCCGCCTCCTCACGCAGTAAAAATGCATCTTTCTGATCGGCAGGCAAAGCCGAAATTGCTGCTAATAGGGCCTCATATTGTGATTGCTTCTGTAGCTGTTTTTCAGGTTGTACGATATTGCTATTAACGACAGATTCAAGATCATCCATATTATTATCAACCGGGCGTATGCTGTTTCTACGGTATAAATCAATAATACGATTACGTGCCAGATGATATAGCCACGTTTTAAAATTTGCCTTAACCTGATAGTTGTGACGGGCATTAATCACCTTGAGCCAGATATCCTGAAACAATTCATCGACAAATTGCTCACCGCTTCGCCTGAGAACAAAACGGTATAAAGGTGCTTTGTAGCGTTGATACAAAACATCAAAGGCTGCTGCATCACCTGCACCGTAGTTCATCATCAAGTCCTCGTCAGAAATTTTAGTCTCCATACTGTTAGCTTACGCCATTATCATAATGCAGAAAAGTGCTAGCTGTGTCTTTTGCACAGCTAGCACTTTGCCTATCGTGACGCCTGAATCTCAGATTCAGACTGTGATGCTAATGATTTTGACAGATTAACCAAAGATATAAACTCACCCCGATAGCCAAAATTATCTCTGCCACGTGCTTGTCTCGCCAGTTCAAGTACATCTTCAAAAGTGAAATCATCGGTATGCTTTCCACCTCGCAGAAGTTGTCCAAAACCGGCGACTGCCGAAGAAAAACGGAATCGATCACTGGTTCTTGATAAACGGGTTTCAATATCAGAGGTTTTTATCACTTGCTCAATTAACTTGCTGGTATTGGCATCCGGCTGTTTATAACGTAAGCGTAAAAAAGCTAACTCCTTCGATAAATTTTGGTTAGCAACCGACTTTTTATTGTCCTTAACATTAATCTCACCACTACCATAGCGTAATATATCGATTGCTCTCTTGTTGCTGTTGGTTAAGGTGATTTCATACAGTGCTGTAACAGTATGACCTGCACCGATGTCACCCGCATCAACTTTGTCGTTATTAAAATCTTCACGATTCAGAGCACGATTTTCATAACCAATTAGGCGATATTCAGCGACCACTGCTGGGTTAAATTCAAGTTGTATTTTCACGTCCTTAGCAATAGTATTTAAGGTCGAACTTATTTCATCAACCAGTACCTTCTGTGCTTCATTCAAGGTATCGATATAGGAATAATTGCCGTTACCGGCATCCGCCAATTGTTCCATCAAGTGATCGTTATAATTACCCGTACCAAAACCCAAAGTCGTTAAGGAAATGCCCGTTTTTCGTTTTTCTTTAACCAGATCTTTCAGTGCCTCAAAATTTACCATACCGACATTAAAGTCACCGTCAGTGGCAAGAATAACGCGGTTAATGCCACCTTTGATAAATTCTTGCTCTGCGAGCAGATAGGCACTGCGAATACCCGCTGCTCCATTAGTAGAGCCACCCGCTGAGAGTGCATTCAGTGCTTCGGCAATTTTTGCATTCTGGTTGCCGGCAGTGGGTTGCAGTACCACGCCACTGGCACCGGCATAAACCACGATGGAAATACGATCTTCACTGCGCATTTGTTTACTGAGTAACTTAAGTGCTGATTTAAGCAAGCCAAGTTTGTTGGGGGAATTCATCGAGCCGGATACATCGACCAGAAAAACCAGATTGGACGCTGGCAGGTCTTGTGCTGCGATGTCATAACCCTTGATACCAATGTGCAATAAATGGCTATTAGGATTCCACGGCGTGACTGCAATTTCTGTGCTTACACTAAATGGAATGCCGCTGTTTTCTGGCAGTGGGTAGTTATATGAAAAGTAATTTATCAACTCCTCAACACGTACAGCATCTTCACGTGGTAAATTACCGGCATTAATCATGCGCCGTACATTACTGTATGACCCCGTGTCCACGTCAATACTGAACGTTGAAACAGGCGTTTCCATCACCAACTTTATCGGATTATCTTCAAACGCATTATAATTTTCTCGGTTAACTGGCTCACTGTAAGCATGAATAGACGGCGCTGCCAACACTGAAAACGCCATGCCTGATACATTTTTCTCAACATGTCGTAAACGCTCTTCCTGCCAATAACTTGTCGTAGATGTAGCATCTTCCACAGCGTCTATTTTTACCAATTTGTGTTTTCTTATATTCTCAATAGCCCTTGTTTCTGGTAGTTGAGCTACCGATTCTATAGGCTTTGCTTGTTGCTTGACTAGTGGTAATGGCTTTGCCTGTTCGATATGGTGTTGATTACCCTGTGTACATGCCAGTAGCACAGAAGTTGTTAATACAGCGGCTAACAGCATACGCGGCGCTGAGATTGAATATTTGTTTTGCATGAAATTCTCCAGTGTTTTTATGAGTTACACCTCTATAAACGTAGAGAATTCAGAAAAGGGTTAAA
>CAZYYW010000139.1:0-4633 GCA_964651445.1 uncultured Thiotrichaceae bacterium | reverse complement strand
CATCAAGCCTGTGGTATTTGTGCTTCGTGCAAATTACTGGCAGCGAATACTCACCCAGATTTGTATTATTTAAAACCGGTACCGGCAGAAAACAGCAAGAGTAAAAAACCTGTACTGAATATTCGCATAGAAACTATTCGTACATTATGCAGAAATTTAACCCAGACCAGTCAGTATGGTGGCTACCGGGTAGCGATATTGGAACAAGCTGACCAACTTACTTTAGCAGCGGCTAATAGCCTGTTGAAAACACTGGAAGAACCGGGTAGGGATGTACTCATTATTTTAACCAGTGCGCGTTCGCACCGCCTTCCAGTGACGATTCGTAGCCGCTGTCAGTTATTGCGTTTTACGCTGCCGTCGCAAAGTCAGTCGCTGGAATGGCTGAACAACAATCAAGTGGCAGAAAACAGAGCCTCAGAAACGCAATTAAAACAAGCCTTAAAACATGCCTTTGGTTCGCCACTAGCAGCCTTACACTATTTACAGGAAACGGAGCAACTACAGCTGCTGAGTGAAGCTATGGTAGCGAAAATATCAGGCAATCAATCCTTACCCTATGCTGCGAAATTGACAAAGTTCAGTAAAATTCAGATGTTACAAAACATGGTGAATTGGGTCTCTGATTTGAGCAAAATGATTGCCTGCGGTCCCGATGCCGATATTATTAATGAGCAATATCGTAACAAACTGCAGTTACTGGCAAAAAAAGTAAACCCGCAGCATTTATTTCGTTTTCACGAACAGCTTAATTTCAATATCCTACATTCCTCAATCGCGGTTAATGAACAGTTATTGTGGGAGAACCTGCTATTATCGTGGGACAACCTATAAAAAAAATAGTGTCAGGTGTAAATTATGGCAGGTATAACTTATGAGTAGTCCAAGTGCACGCCCCGGAATGCTTTCTTTAAGTATCAAAGATAAAGCATCTTTATACGCTGCGTATATGCCCTATGTTAAAAACGGCGGGCTTTTTATTCCAACCAACAAAAACTATAGCCTGGGAGATGAAGTGTTTATGCTTTTGTCCTTGATGGATGATGGCGAGCGTCTTCCCGTTGCTGGAAAAATAATATGGATGACGCCAAAAGGTGCGCAAGGTAACCGTGCTCACGGAATCGGCGTACAATTTGCTTCACAGGATAAGGGTGTTACTCGTGGAAAAATAGAAACACACCTCGCCGGTGCGTTGAAGTCTGACCGTATAACGCACACCATGTAGTTATGAAGTTATGTGAAGACGCGCTGAAATTTTTTACGGGTCTGGCTGCATTTTGAATAGTTTACTTTACCCAATCTGGAATAACCCGTGTTAGTCGATTCTCATTGCCACCTTGATTGTATTGATTTGTCTGAATTTGATAACAGTTTTGATAAACTGGTACGTCATAGTCATGACGCAGGTGTCGAACACATGTTATGTGTTTCCATTAACCTGAAAGAATATCCCAGCATGCTGGACAAAGTAAAAGACTATCCTGATATTTCTGTTTCTGCCGGTTTGCATCCAATGGCAGATGAAGATGACGAATTTTCAGTTGAGCATTTGTTGTCGCTGTCAAGTCATGAAAAAGTAGTCGCCATTGGTGAGACAGGGCTTGATTACTACTACCATAAAGGTGATCCGCATTGGCAGCAGCAACGATTTCGTGCCCATGTTCAGGTTGCAAATGAAGTTAACAAACCGATAATCGTACACACACGTGATGCCGGTGACGATACGCTGGATATTTTACAACAGGAAAATGCAGCACAATGTGGCGGCGTGATTCATTGCTTTACGGAAACGCAGGAATTTGCCAAAAAAGTACTCGATCTCGGTTTTATGATTTCTATTTCCGGTATTGTGACATTTCGCAATGCCGATGCCTTACGGGAAATAGCCAAAACCATTCCTGACGACCGCTTGTTGATAGAGACAGATTCCCCATATCTTGCCCCCATGCCGCACCGGGGCAAACAAAACCAGCCTGCTTATGTGCAACATGTTGCAGAAAAACTGGCAGAAATAAGAAACACAAGTGTCGAATCCATCGCCGAATTATCGCGTAATAATTTTTACCGGCTGTTTAACCTAGAACAATCAGTTGGAGCACGGAAGACCACGCAATCTCTTGACGCACCTGGATAATTCAAAAACTTGCTCATCACCAATAAGGTGACCACGCAATTTTAGAATTCACCATGCACATCAATATCTGGCATGTCTTTTCCGCGCCAACTGATTTTTCTAGGTTTAATATTGGTTCCTGATAATGTACGTTAGGGCAAATTAAAATTGATCATAATGTCCGCCAATAGCAAAGATGTAAATGTAATCTTTATCGTACTTATAAATAACGCGGTCTTTCTGGCTTATGCGACGAGACCACAAAGCAGAGAGATTATGCTTTAGTGGCTCAGGTTTTCCAGTCCCAGTGCGTGGATCGTCACGGAGCATTTCTTTCAACAAACGACAAAGCACCTTGTGTAGTTTTTTATCTTTTTGCCTAAGTTCTTCATATACTGCCCAGGTATTACCTTCAAATACCAGTGATCTCATCTAGCTCTCCGGCAGTCGGTTTATATCCTTTGTTTTTTGCATTGGTAGCAGCTGAAGCTACAATTTGCTTCATTAAGTCATTGTTTTGCAAAACATAGAGCGTTTCTTGCTCACGTTCCCAATCATCCGCACTTAAAACGACAAAATCAGCACCATTTCTGCGCGTCACCTTAAGTGGTAAATGCTCGCTAATTACTTGTTCTACAAAGTTTTTTAGATTATCTCTGAATTTGTTTACACTAATGCTATCCATCTTACACACCTTTAAAATGTACTGTAACGCCGTACATAATAGTGGCGAAGTCCTAACAAGTCAATGAACCTTGACCGGTTTTACGCGTAGCGCGGCTATCGCTATGCTCTGTGTAAAACCGCCAAGTTATTTCAAACGATAGATTTATTGTGCAAAAGTCTCAGTGCCTAATCTATTTTTGACCAGCCATCATCTTTTTTGAAACGTTCGCCAAAGCTACTGTGCAGTTGTTCGATTGTTTGGCTTAATTTTTCTATACCGGTACTTCTGATGTATTCCAGTGGGCCACCTCTAAACGGTGCAAACCCTGTCCCGAAAATAACGCCAGCATCAATCAACTCTGCTTCATCTACAATGCCTTCACGTAAACAAGCGGTCGCTTCATTGACTAGCCGTAGCACCAGTCGATCTTGAACTTGTTGCGGGTTTGAATAGCTGGCATTTTTGTTTTTTAGCGGTTTATTGTTTTTATATTTATAAAAACCTTCGCCGGTTTTTTTACCCAGTTTTTTATCTGACAGTTTTTTAAGATTATCCGGTAAAGGCATGCCTAAAGCATCAGACAAAATATTGGCAACAGACTTACAAATATCCAGGCCTACGGTATCGGCAAGCTCTATTGGCCCCATTGGCATGCCATAGTCCATTGCTGCTTTGTCGATAACTTCTGGGGCGATACCTTCATCAACCATGGTGACCGCTTCCAGTATGTAGGGCATTAGTATTCGGTTAACCAGGAAGCCGGGGGAACTTTTTACCGCGAGTGGTAGCTTGCCAATATTTTTGCCGAAGGCTAGTGCTTGCTGCACCACCGTTTCATCCGTTTCATTGCCACGAATGATTTCTACCAGCGGCATTAACGCGACCGGGTTGAAGAAATGCAGGCCGACCAGGCGTCCGGGTTTTTTCAGGCATGAACTTAAATCTTCGAGTTTAATGCTTGACGTGTTGGTCGCCAGAATAGCACTGTCTTTCATAACAGGTTCAATGGACTCATATAATGCACGTTTGACTGCCACGTCTTCAAAAATTGCTTCGATGACAATATCTGCACGCGCCACGCCACTGCCACGATGGTCCGCCATAAGCCTGTCATTGGCATCACGAATAGCACGGCGATCACGTTTAAATTTCTTTTTAAATGAGTACTGAGCTCGTTTAATGGTCTTAGCCAGTTGTTCAGGGTTTTGATCCTGTACCGTCACAGAATACCCTTGAATAGCACACCAGGAAGCAATGTCACCGCCCATAATGCCACCACCGATGACATGTACATGTTCAACTTTAAAATCAATTTTTTTGCCCTGACTTTTTAATTTTTCCTGTAGGAAAAAAACGCGCACCAGATTACGTGCAGTATCTGTTGTGGCTAAATCCGCAACGGCAATGGCTTCTTTTTCCAGCATTACTTTTTTGTTGGCAGCGTGTTTTTGCCACAAATCAATCAATGAATAGGGCGCAGGGTAATGTTGTTTTTTAGCCTTGCTGGCAACCTGCTTACGCATTTTTGAGGCAATAAGTGGGCGTATAAGTGACGTATTAGTCAGCCGTATAAGTAAGGGCAAAGGTTTACGTTTTGGTGCCTTTAAAGCATAACCTTCAGCAGCGGCTTTGAGTTGCCGTAGCGGCACCATCTCGTCGATTAATTTTATTTTTTTCGCAGCTCTGGCAGTGAGGGCGCGTCCTGTTAGCATAATGCCCATGGCGGCAATAGGGCCGCAACGTTCAATGGACCTTGCCGTGCCACCATAACCAGGGTGGATACCAAGCTTCACTTCAGGTAAGCCGATTTTTGTTTTCTTGTGGTCGGAAGCAACGATGTAGTCACAGGCTAA
>CAZYYW010000138.1:0-4634 GCA_964651445.1 uncultured Thiotrichaceae bacterium | reverse complement strand
CTCTGTGGTCTCTGTGGTCTCTGTGGTCTCTGTGTCAATTATCTTGCCTATTCAAGTGGCATAGACTCAAAAAACAAATTAGACCAGCTCAACTTTTACTTCATCTGCCACCTGTTTGTATTCTGGCAATAAATGAAAGTTAAGGTAACGATAAATATCTGACGACATCGGCTCAATACTTTTAACACCATCCAGATATTCGTCCATCGTCGGAATATGTCCCAACATTGCAGCGACAGCACTAAGCTCTGCCGACGCAAGATAAACATTGGCGCCATTGCCTAAGCGGTTCGGAAAATTACGGGTAGAGGTCGAGACCACGGTGGAGTTATCGGCAACACGCGCCTGATTACCCATGCAAAGTGAACAGCCAGGAATTTCAGTTCGCGCACCCGCGCGACCAAATATATTGTAGTAACCTTCTTCCTTTAGCTGGCGCTCGTCCATTTTTGTCGGTGGCACTATCCACATACGGGTTGGCAGACTGGTGACGTTTTCCAGCACTTTTCCAGCCGCACGGTAATGTCCGATATTGGTCATGCATGAACCGATAAAGACTTCATCGATGTCAACACCCGCCACGTCCGACAATGTTTTAACATCATCAGGATCATTCGGACATGCCAAGATGGGCTCTTTTATTTCATTCAAATCAATTTCTATTATTTCAGCATATTCAGCGTCCGCATCCGGCGCTATTAGCTCAGGGTTTTCCAACCATGCCAGCATCGCCGTAATGCGGCGCTCTAATGTGCGCTTGTCTTCATAACCATTGGCAATCATCCATTTCAACAAGGTGATGTTTGAATTGATGTATTCAATAATGGGTTCTTTCGCAAGATGCACGGTGCAACCATTGGCAGAGCGTTCAGCAGAAGCATCGGACAGTTCAAACGCCTGCTCGACTTTCAGATTGGGTAAGCCTTCGATTTCCAGCACACGGCCATTGAAAACATTTTTCTTGCCTTTTTTCTCGACCGTTAATAAACCTTTCTGAATAGCGACATAGGGAATAGCATTAACCAGATCACGCAAGGTGATGCCGGGCTGCATTTCTCCCTTAAAACGTACCAACACAGATTCAGGCATATCCAGTGGCATCACGCCCAACGCGGCAGCAAAAGCAACCAGCCCAGAGCCAGCAGGAAAACTAATGCCCATCGGAAAACGTGTGTGCGAATCGCCACCAGTGCCAACGGTATCTGGCATAATCATACGATTTAGCCAAGAGTGAATAATGCCATCACCTGGGCGCAGTGAAACACCGGCACGTGTCTGCATAAAATCGGGCAACTCATGTTGCAGTTTTATATCGACTGGCTTCGGGTAGGCCGCTGTGTGGCAAAAACTCTGCATCACTAAATCGGCAGAAAAACCTAAACAGGCGAGCTCTTTTAATTCGTCACGGGTCATGGCACCGGTGGTGTCCTGCGAGCCAACGGTGGTCATTTTAGGTTCGCAATAAGTACCGGGGCGAATACCTTCTACACCGCAGGCACGACCTACAATTTTTTGTGCATGCGTAAAACCTTTGCCAGTGTCGTCACCAACCTGTGGTTTGAGGAAGACATCTGACGGGTTTTCACCAAGAAAATTACGCGCACGTTCGGTTAAACCACGACCAATAATTAATGGGATGCGGCCATTGGCACGGACTTCATCTGCCATCGTTGCCGGGTTCAATTTGAACGGGCATATATCTTCACCCGCTTCATTAACAATCACGCCATCGTACGGGCGAATGGTAATAACGTCGCCGGTTTGCATGCTATCAACATCGCACTCTATCGGTAAAGCGCCGGAATCTTCTGCGGTATTAAAAAAGATAGGCGCAATTTTTCCACCCAGTATCACACCACCCTCGTGTTTATTGGGTACAAAGGGAATGGCATTGCCCATGTGCCACAACACAGAATTGATGGCTGATTTCCGGGAGGAACCGGTGCCGACCACATCACCGACATAGGCAATAACATGGCCTTTTTGTTTCAATTCTTCGATGACTTCTAAGGGGCCGTTGCCATTTTCAGCCGCCATTTTGGTAATTAACATGGACTTGGCATGCAATGGAATATCCGGTCGGCTCCAAGCTTCCGTCGCCGGAGATAAGTCATCGGTATTGGTTTCCCCAGGCACTTTATAGACGGTTACTGTAATTTCCTTCGCCAACTCAGGTTTTGAAGTAAACCACTGCGCATCTGCCCATGAGCGAATAACCCGTGCCGCGTGCTTATTACTGGCAGACTTGTCAGCCACATCATGAAACGCATCGTAAATCAGCAAAGTGTGTGACAAAGCCGTGGCTGCAGCATCGGCAGTGGTTTCAAGATCAAGTAAGTCAATAAGAGGCTGGATATTATAGCCGCCTAACATGGTGCCGAGAATTTCTGTGGCACGAACTGGGTCGATTAGATCGCAGGCGATATTGCCTTTCGCCACATCCGATAAAAAAGCGGCTTTTACATAAGCCGCTTGATCGACACCGGGTGGCACACGATTGACCAGCAGCTGCATTAAAAAATCTTCTTCACCAGCAGGACAGTTTTTAATTAATTCAACCAGTTCTGCCACCTGATTTGCATCCAGTGCTAAAGGTGGTAAACCTTCCGCTTCACGTTCAGTAACATGTTGACGATATGATTCAAGCACAGAAATTCCTCACTATTAAATATAGCCGCGTATTATAACTGAATTGCCCATCCCCGCTATAAATTGACCCTTATAATTGTTCATTAACGGCGGTTCATTAACGGCGGCACATTAACGGCTGCTCGCCAATGGCAGACAATATGTTTGTTGATTACGCTTCAGAGCAGTGGCAAACCCTTCTGCACCTGTAACGAAAGCCAATCTGCATAAAAAAACCCGACAATGCGGGTTCTTTACATAAGCAAGAACCAGCGGTTCTAGTTATTTTTCTTCCGATAATCATCGACGGCCGCATTTATGGCGTCTTCCGCCAATACAGAGCAGTGAATTTTCACCGGCGGCAATGCCAGTTCTTCAGCAATTTGAGTGTTTTTAATGGCTTTAGCCTCATCCAGCGTTTTGCCTTTTACCCACTCCGTTAACAGCGAGCTGGAAGCAATCGCACTGCCACAACCATAGGTTTTGAATACGGCATCTTCAATAACCCCGTCACTGCTGACTTTAATCTGCAGTTTCATCACATCACCGCAGGCCGGCGCACCGACCATGCCAGTACCGACATCATCACTGTTTTCAAAACTGCCGACATTTCTTGGATTCTCATAGTGATCCAGAACTTTTTCGCCATATGCCATAACGCTACCTCATCAACATTTTGTTAGTTATCGTAATGTGCCTAGGTTAATAGGTATACCCATATCAACCATGCATCGCTTTATCGGTGCGAAATACGCCCTGATTGATCGCAGCCGCCTGTTTTTTAGCCAGGATAAATCGACCGATCATTTTATCTCGCTGCATCGACAGCTCAGGAATACCGGGGCGCTCAACAAACTGCGCCAGAGTAATACCCGATAGAAAGTCATGCAATCGCACACTTAAGTTAGCCCATAGTTCATGGGTTAAACATTTAGAACCATGCTGACAGTTTCCTTCGCCTTTACAGCGAGTAACATCAACATTTTCATCAACAGCGCAAATAATCTCCGCAATATTGATTTCTGAAGCAGGTCTTGCCAAGCGGTAGCCGCCACCAGGGCCGCGCACACCTTTTACCAAACCACTTTTACGCAAACGAGCAAACAGTTGCTCAAGATAAGACAAAGAAATGCCCTGACACTGCGAAATATCCGCTAATGTCACCGGCCCCGCCTTATCGTGGATGGCAAGATCAAGCATGGCAGTTACGCTATAACGCCCTTTGGTTGATAAACGCATGGAAAAAACCTCAGAATTCCTGACTAATTTAGTAGGTTAATTTTACTAATACCTAGTAAAACAGTCAAGTATTATTAAGGGCTATGTTAGGAGTAAGTTATCTGTCCTAATAATTAACACGAGACCTGTTGTAGTGGCAGGCGAAAGTGGCGCGTATTTTTACTTTGCAAAAATCGAGATACTTTTGACTGGCAGCTGCAGCGTATTGTTATACGTTTTTTTCTTTTAGGCGACCAGTAACATATTTGTGTAAAACACTAGACATTAAAGTTTGGGATGCCAAACCTTCGATTAATGCTTTTTCCTGCAACAAATCTAAGTCTAGTTTTGATATACGGATATTTACTCGTTTGCCTTTTTTGAAAGTGTTTTTAGCTGCGGCTCTATATTTAGCAATATCTTGTTCAGTAGATACAGAAACCCACTCGTCATTTTCATATGATTCAAGCGTTTCCTTTTCTTCTTTATCTAGTTTAATCATCACTATTTACCTCAAGGTACTTTCTTGTTGCTTTGCGGCTTGGAATAATGGTTTTTAGGAAAATTTCAGAATCGTTTTCAACAAATGGAACTAAATAGGCGTAATTATCAATTTCAAGAATAAACATGTACTGATTTGGGTATTTAGAGGCATTTGGATATCTAATTATATCTAAAATTTTATTGTTATCAATGTGCTGGATAACTCGTTCAAATGAAATACCGCGCTCATTGCTTAATGTTAGTACATTGTGTGCCTTTTGTGATTATTTTTTATTCGTATAACG
>CAZYYW010000137.1:0-4755 GCA_964651445.1 uncultured Thiotrichaceae bacterium | reverse complement strand
GTGACGCCATCTGCTTCGGCTTCATAACTTAGAATAATCCGATGGCGCAGTACATCAAAAGCAATGGCTTGAATATCATCTGGGCTGACGTAGTCGCGCTGATCCAGCCAGGCGTGTGCGCGGGCGCAGCGATCCAGCGCGATGGTGGCGCGTGGGCTGGCACCATACAAAATCCAGTTGGCGAGATCATTACCGTAAGGTGATGGGTCACGTGTGGCGAGTACCAGTTGTAATAAATATTCTTCAAGATTTTCTGCCATATGTACATCTAGCACTTCTGCACGTGCGTCGAGAATATCTTGCTGACTGATCTTTTCTATGCTGTCATTTTCCTGCTGTTGGTTTTTCGCTTCTTCACGCGCCAGTTGTAATATCTGTTTTTCAGCATTCGCGTCAGGATAACCGATACTGACATGCATCAAAAAACGGTCAAGTTGCGCTTCTGGTAATGGATAGGTGCCTTCCTGTTCAATCGGGTTTTGTGTTGCCATAACCATAAACAGTTCGGGCAGGGGGTAGGTTACTTTACCTACTGTAATCTGGCGCTCTGCCATGGCTTCCAATAAAGCTGATTGTACTTTCGCCGGTGCACGATTTATTTCGTCGGCCAGTACCAGGTTATGAAACAACGGTCCTTGTTGAAATAAGAAGGAACCATCTTGTGGTCGGTAGACTTCAGTGCCGGTCAGATCGGCTGGCAACAAATCGGGGGTAAATTGTATGCGATGAAAGTTGCTTTCAATGCCATCGCTCAAAACTTTTATCGCTTTGGTTTTGGCGAGTCCGGGTGCGCCTTCGACCAGCAAATGACCGTCGGCAAGCAAAGCAATCAGGAGACGATCGATCAGTTTTTCCTGACCGATAATATGGTTCTGGATATGTTTTTTTAGTGTCTGTACGGCGGTCAGTGTAGGCATAGGTTTATATCTTTTTTTAATCGCTTAATATTGATAAGTCATGGATGTTTTTGTTTGCTAAAAGTTCATTCCTAAACAGCAGGGTATTTTATCTTTTTTTGAATAGGAATATATAAAAATTCGCGCACCCCAAATGGGAGGTTATTTTTTTACTGTTTATATTGTAATATTCATAAAAGTTTTATCACATCAGGTGCCTTGGCAGAATAATTGCTGCTAAAGGATAATCGGGAAGTTGGTGAAATTGCTTCGGAATTTAATACAAACCGGACAATTAATCCCTACGCTGCCCCCGCAACGGTGATTGGTGAGATTCGTTTAACCACTGTCCATAGTTTCTTTGACTATATAACAGGAAGGGAATGAATCAGGTAGTGCTGCAGATAGTGCAGCGACTACACACCATAAGCCCGGAGACCGGCCAGATGAATATACTGTAGTTGCGGAGGGCAGCTGGCAAGGTATTTTGTGTCGTCATTTTATTATGGCGGCCGTCACCTCGTCTGCGCTTCGCTTTTTTTAATTGCGGCTATGTTTTTAGAAATATAGCGGCCGATTACTGGAATAGCAAAAGCGTTGTTACCCCAAATCTCAAACCGTTTATTTTACCTTCTGTTATCAGTATCTTTTGTACTGCTACACAGTGCAGCTGTGCGTGCTGTTGTGCCACAGGAAATAACTGAATCAGATACGCAGAGAAAGCTTAATGTGCTGATCGATGACGGTCGTATAGAGGAAACTGTTGGCGAGGTTGATCGGCAACATACCAGCAGTTCCTTCACCGTCATTGAAGCGGAGCGTTTCCGCCACAGCTTTGTTAGCTTGCCTGATGTCATTGAGCAGGAGGTAGGGATTCAGGTGCGTGCCAGTGGTGGTCAAGGAAGTCTTGCTACAGTGGTATTACGTGGTGCGAGCAGTGAGCAAGTGGTTGTCTATTTGGACGGCGTGCCATTAAATAATGCTTCTGGCGGTGGCGTCGATCTTAGTTTGATTTCTTTAAACAATGTTGAACGTATCGAAATATACCGTGGTTCTACACCGCTGCAACTCGGTGAGCCTTCTATTGGTGGCGCGGTCAATATCATCACCCGTAAGGCTTCGCAAACTTCGGCAGAAGATACACAGTTATCGGCAACAATTGCTAGCTTTGCGACCTATAAATTAAGCGCTTCATCGAATATTCGCAGACAGAACAATGCATTTTATTTTGCTGCCAGTTATCTGCAAAGTGACAATGATTTTAGTTATGTCAATAATAACGGTACGCCAGCTAACCCAGAAGATGATCGTATTGAAAAACGGCAGAATGATGCTGTTAAGCACTTGTCGGCACTGGCTAACTGGAAGCATCAAATAAATGAAAAATACAGTACGGAGATAAGGCTGGATATTTCTGACCGTTACAAAGAATTACCCAGTGGTAACAACAACCCGGCTATACAAACCTTTGTTGACACGCAGGATTACAATTTTCTTGCACAGTTAAACTCACGCAAGGCGTTCTACAATAATCTTAATTTTAACGTAAAAATGTTTTATCGGCAGCGTGATGAGTTGTTTGACGATTCACTGGCGCAGACTGGGTTTTTTAATCAGCGCACAGAAAGTCGCACAAAAAAACTGGGTACGCAGGCGTATGCTGAAATTCTAAATGCGCGTCAACAGTGGAAACTTTTAAGTTCATTGAGTCAGGAAACGTACGACATCACCAGTTCAGTCGCTGCGGTGCAAAGCGATACCAATACTCGGGAAAAAGTTGAAGTATCTGCGGAGAGTGTATCGTTTTTTGATGAGCAACGTTTAATCATCAATCTGGTAATGCGGTATCAGTCGCTATTTGACGAAGTGGCAAGCACCCGCGATGTGTTTTTAAATGTTACCCCGGGGTTTGAGAAGCGGTACACATTTGTTAATCCTCAAATGGGTATGAAATACCGGTTTAACCAATCAAATTTTTTAACCGCCAATGTTGGTCAATATAATCGGGCTCCATCATTTCTTGAACTGTTCGGTGGCGGCGGTCAGTTATTGGGCAATGCCGATCTACTGCCAGAGCAATCAATTAATACCGACGCAGGATATACCTATACCTGGTTTAAACCGTATAGCTGGGCACATAATGCCGAGTTATACGGTGGCGTTTTTTATCATCAGATCGAAGACCTGATTGTTCGTATTTACAATGCACAGGGTTTTGGGATACCGAGAAATATTTCCGATGCTGTCATCCAGGGACTTGAAGTGACGTTAAAACTAACGCCAACAAAACGCCAGACTATTAATGCCAATCTGAGTTTGATTGATAGCGTAAACAAAGCGGACATAACTGCATTTAGAGAGAAAAAATTACCGGGTTATTATGAGAAAAGTTTTTTTATACGTTATACCTATTCGCTTCATAAATGGTTGTATAGCGTTGAGGCAGACATAAAACGAAATATTTTTTATGACCGTGCTAATTTGTTGAAGGGTGATGACGTTAATTTGTTGAATACTGGCATACGTTACCTGTTTAAACGGGCAAGTATTGATTTTCGTGTTAATAATTTGCTTGATGAAAATATTGAGTATTTTCGTAACCGACCGACGCCTGGTTTAAATGTTTCGCTGACTTACAGTGCTACTTTTTAAGTTGAATCATATGCTTTCACTTTTAAACAATGTCGACTCTGAAAAAGTGCTTAAACGAATTTTCGTGTTAGTGCTAGTTGTGTTATTGCCAGCATGTGCAGAAACAAGCAGCAACAAAGACGATACTACTAGAAACCAGGATGATCAGATCGTTGATCTAATTTTGTGTGATGCGAATGCAGTCATCACCAGCTTCATGCCAGTGACGGCGGTTGTTGCCACCACTGCCGCAGATTTTTCTAGTGGCGCACATGCTCTAATTGATGGCGATAGCAGTGGCCAATTCACCACGCTGAACAATCTTGATGCGACCGGCAGTGATATTACAATTGCCGCCTATGGTGATCACTTTTATCGAATTGGGCGCCAGGGAGGTGGAAATAATATTACAAAATATTCTTTCGATAATCCACAGCAGGTGATTTGGCAATACAGCGTTAACGAAATTGGCGCGGCAGTCGATAGTAATCCCTATGACATGATTTTCGTCAGCGAAACAAAAGCCTATGTACTGCGTTACAACAAAACTAAAGCATGGATAGTCAATCCATCCGCGATGAATGCTGCCGATTTTAAAATTGGTGAGCTGGATTTGTCTGCTTATGGTGCGGGTGATGGCATACCTGAAATGGCGACGGGCCTAATTACTGATGATCGACTGTATATTGTTTTACAGCGTTTGGAAGGCAACCTGCAACAAGTTGAAAACGATGCCTATATCGCTATTTTTGATGTGACCACCGATCTTGAGATTGACGCGAATATTAGCGGAGATGCTTTTAAAGGTATTCGCCTCGATGTGAGAAACCCGAACAGTATTACTTATCTGCCAGTCAACAAAACATTATATGTGCAGGCTTCTGGCAGTTTTATTCCGATGAAATATGTTGGCGGTATTGAAACCATCTCATTGCCAGATTATTCAAAAAACCTGTTGCTTGATGATGGCGATGAGGCGAGCCATCCCTACGGTTTGATTACTTCGCTCGCCGTGTTGTCAGCCGAATTGTTGTATTTTGTGGGTTATCAGAACCATTCTGAGAACACACTGTATGCCATGGACGTAGCAAAAAACATTGTTTCGCCAGTCGCGGTAGCACAACTCATTGCTGGTCAAATCCAATCGTTGGCTGTCGATCCACAAGGTTTGTTGTGGGTCAGTGATAATGCGAATGCAACGGTAAGAATATTAAACCCCTTCAGTTGC
>CAZYYW010000136.1:0-4758 GCA_964651445.1 uncultured Thiotrichaceae bacterium | reverse complement strand
TTTGGCATCGTTGCTCTTGTCTTTCTCTGCCATGGTTAGGCCAGGCGCTGATATCAGGCACAAGCCTAATATTCCGGTACTGTATTTGTTCATGTTTTTTGCTCCAAAGGTGTGTGTTTGTTAAATCAATTAGGTGGTGAATCCAGTAAATTCGATGTGGGTAAGATAGACAGCAAGCAGGCAGGGGACAAGTCATTTATTCGTTTAAATTCGTGCATTTCGTGTTTTTAAAAATTTATTATATTTCATGAAGATAGAAAATTTTTGATATTAAAATGTACGAAAACGTACGAAGAATTTGCCTGCTAATCACCACGATTTAAAGCATTCATGTTTTGTATGATTTTTTTGACTGGGATATTGCTTGTTTATAAGCCGGCAGTGTGTCGGTTTCGAGCGCGAAGATGAGCCGTGGCTGACAGTTTCCGATATTGCTTCTCGCGATAATTGTAGCCGTGCTATAAAGTGTCTTGTTTATTGACGCCATTAAATCGATAGCGTTATTTATTGTTCCAGTATGCTAGTTAAAACTATGCACTTTCAGTGCAAGGCTTTAGCTGCTACACAATTAAATAATTAGACACAGAGACCACAGAGGTCACAGAGGTCACAGAGAAAAGCAAACAGATTTTAATAAAACTCTGTGGCCTCTGTGGTCTCTGTGTCGAAAAAATTGTAGGGCATGTTCTGGTGACTAAAATACAGGATAATGTTAGCTTTAAAGACACAATCCACAGCGACTTTTAGTCGCTATTAATCCAACCTATGTACTTTCAGTGCATAGTCGTTGAGTTTGACGTGAACTGAGATGACTGAACGATTAAAAACGACAGCAACGATGGTAGACCTGCTTGATGAAATTGGCATGGACTTTGAGATTAGCGTGCATCAATCCATCGACTCAACCAATAGCTGGTGCCTGCGACAGAGTAAAATGCGTAAGCCTTTGCCCTTTGCCTGCTTTGCAGAGTCACAGACTGATGGTAGGGGGCGGCGTGGCAAAGACTGGTTGATGCCAGCAGGCAGCAATATCGCAATGAGTATCGCTTGGGCTTTTGATGTGTCGCATCAGCAGCTTCAATTTTTGCCGCTGTCGAGCGCAATAGTGATTGCGGAAACACTGGAAAGTTTTGGTTTGATAGAGGTGAAAATTAAGTGGCCAAATGATGTTTATGTCGGTGATAATAAAATTGCTGGCATATTGATTGAAACGCAGCCTATAAAAAACATCAGTAGTCGGGACCTATCTCTCACTCAGACTCTCGCTCAGGCCGAGACCGAAGCGCAATCGACGGCGGTGGTCATTGGCATTGGTTTGAACCACGATATGTCCCAGCTTGATGACACGGAGCGAAAAGGCATGATGCTGACCGATGTCGTTACCGCGGCACGTGAGCAAGTGCTGCTAACTGTTCCAGACCGGATAGCGCTGGCGGCACAGTTGCTAAAAAACATGGTGCTTTTGTGTCAAGATTACGCACAAGTGTTTGAGCCTAGTATTGAAAAATTTCGTAGACATTATGATTATTGCAAGCAGAAAAAAGTTGAGCTTAGGTTGGATAACAACGATGTCATATCAGGCACCGCGATGGGTATAACTGACAATGCTGAACTACTGGTGCTGGTTGACGGTAAGCTGCGTACCTTTAACAGTGCCACAGTGAGTGTGAAGGTCGAATGATACTCACCGTCGATATCGGTAACAGTCGAATTAAATGGGCGTCATGGCAAGCGTCTGTCATTATCGCTCGCGGTGTTGCAGCATACGATAAAAAAAATCCTGCTGCTGTTTTTGACCAGTTGTTCGCCGAATTAGGTGCCTCTTCATCGCTGCCACCAAGGCATGTTTTTGCGGTGTCGGTGGCACAAAAACAAGTGGTCACTGCGCTTAATGATTGGGTTAAGCAACATTGGGCGCTGAATGTGGAATACCTGAAAACAGAAAAACACTACCAAAATATCAGCAATGCATATCAAAACCCAGAGCAGCATGGGGCTGATCGTTGGGCAGCTGTGGTCGCGGCGCACCAGCGTTTTCCAGGGTTTTCTATTTGTGTTGTCAGTGCAGGCACCGCGACAACATTTGATTTAATTGATAAAAACGGACAACATTTAGGTGGTTATATCCTGCCGTCATACGCTACTATGCACGCAGCATTAATCGCCGATACGGCTGCGGTTGAAGCTGAATGGGATATGCAGCTTCAAAAAGATAGCGTGCCTGCCAATACCCATGACGCTGTTAATCAGGGCTTGCATAGACTGATTCAGGCTGGCATTGCGGACTTATGCCAACTGGCGAAAACCAAAATGAACGAACCCATGAAAATAATTGTGACCGGTGGTTTTGCAAAAATCATACTTGAATATCCAGAGTTACCAGCCATGATTTTTGAACCTGATTTGGTTATGCATGGGGTTTTTAATATCATGAGACCTTTGCACGAGAACGATTTTTCGTGAGGGCAAGGCAAAAATAGGTGAAAAAGCGCAGCTTACGCGAAGTAAGTGAGCACTTTGAGCCTGTTTTTAACGCTGTAATCGCGGAAAAGCGACTCGTGCAAAGGTTTCATCATGCAACATGAATAGGTTTTAGACGGATAAATATGCGCTGGTTATTTCTATTTATACTGACACTCAATCTGGCTTACGCTGGATGGCACATAACACAA
Organism: uncultured Thiotrichaceae bacterium; assembly: GCA_964651445.1. Lineage (GTDB taxonomy): Bacteria > Pseudomonadota > Gammaproteobacteria > SZUA-229 > SZUA-229. The sequence goes on along the minus strand of CAZYYW010000136.1, from coordinate 2,086 downwards.
TCTTCACATGATGATTTGACTGAGGTGGCAGCAATAAAAATTGTGCAGCCTAAAAATGTTCAATCCATCGTTCTTCTTAGTGAATTAAATCAACCGCTAGCTTCTAGCGAAGCGTCCGTTTCAGAAATCGCTGACCTGACGATAAAGTCAGTAACGCCTGAGCCGTCAGAAATATCTGCCCCAGATACGGGTGAAAATGTCATCGCCGCCACTGCTGCGGAGTCATCCAAGTCGGTTGCAGGGCAAGCTGTCGATCAGGTTTTGGTTAAGACCTCTGCTAAGACAGTGGAAACGCTCCCTGCCGGCACGGCGCAAATCCATTCTACACCAGCCGCAAGTTGTTATACCTTGGGGCCGTTTCGTGACCTGGATAAACTTCGAACATTAACCCGTGAAATAAAACCTTATGCGGTAACCACCGATTTTCGTGGTAGTGAAGAAAAAGAGCCGACTTTGCACTGGGTATATCTGAAGCCTGAAAAAAATCATCAACAAGCTATTGCTACGGGTAAACGACTAAAGGCCAAAAAAATTAAAGATTTTTTTATCGTTCGAGATGGGGAAAAAATACATGGACTGTCATTGGGCTATTTTAGAAACGAAAAAGGCGCGTATGGATTGGCGGAAAAAGTTAATAAACTGGGTTTTGAGGTAATCGTCGAGCCGGTCACTAGGTCGCATACTCTCTACTGGCTGGATTACCAACTAGCTGCTGGGGTTGAAATACCCGAGTCTGTGTTTGCGGCACACATTGAAAAAAATAAAAACAACAAAGTCAGTCGTTTGCGTCGGGAGTGTGATGCTTAGGGATAAGCGTCTTGGTTTGACGCATAGCCTGATAGAGCTGCAATTGTTGTGGAAATTTGCGCCCCATAAATTACGGTTGTTGAGCTAAAAAGGGCGGTTACTCGCCTTCAAAATCTTGTTAGCAGCGCCGAAATTTCTGAAAAAAGGAAAGTTTGTAAAATAAATTCGTTATTTCCGCTAAATTTTCATTGCTTTCAGCGGGTTGATTCCCTACAATTGCGCCCCTTGCCGGTGTAGCTCAGTTGGTAGAGCGCCTCACTTGTAATGAGGATGTCGTGGGTTCAACTCCTGTCACCGGCTCCAGATTAATACTCATAGCAACGCACCAAGAAGTACCGTTGCTATGAGCGCTATTTGTTATGCATCGCTTTTGTTGAAATTTTTAGTAAGTACATTCTCGTAGAGTTTGTTTGAAGGGTGTTGTGTTTTAGCATGAAAAAATGTTTAGCGTGTTATGGTTGACAGTTGCGCTATGCTCAAGCAAAATATACGGCTTGATTTTTTGGAGGGGTTCCCGAGTGGTCAAAGGGGGCAGATTGTAAATCTGCTGGTTCTACCTTCGGAGGTTCAAATCCTCCCCCCTCCACCAAAAGATACAGATGTGCTGTAAGGTTTGAATGGCTTTTCAGCGGGCAGGCTCTGCAAGGCAAGGGAGGGTTTGAACCGATAAGAGGCCAAGTTGGTTTGGATCGGTTTGGCTAAAATGCCAGGAGCATTTTGAACGTTGCGTTTTTTGCAACGGCCCGGAGGGCGGAAGACAGGAGTCTGGAGTAATCCTCCCCCCTCCACCAAAAGTTTGGAGTATTCCTCATGATTATTGTTTTATGAGGTCGCTCGCAAATGTATATGCGGGTGTAGTTTAATGGTAGAACTTCAGCCTTCCAAGCTGAATACGTGGGTTCGATTCCCATCACCCGCTCCAGATTTGGCATGCCAGGTTTGAGAGGCTCAACTAAACAGGCTCGGATAATTGGGTGTTGGTTTTTGGGCAGTGGTCAGGCAGGGTGTTTAGGTTTTGGCTCATATAGCTCAGTCGGTAGAGCACTTCCTTGGTAAGGAAGAGGTCACCGGTTCAAATCCGGTTATGAGCTCCATATATAGTTGTTGCCGGATGCAGTTGATGTGCATTGGTAAGTACGAAGTGCAGAAAAATAAGTTGTTTGAATATTATGTTGTTTGAATATTATTAATTTAGATTATTACCTCCGGGGGAGATACTTGACATGTCTAAGGAAAAGTTTGAAAGAACCAAGCCACACGTAAACGTAGGCACAATTGG
>CAZYYW010000135.1:0-4762 GCA_964651445.1 uncultured Thiotrichaceae bacterium | reverse complement strand
CGTCTGTGTCTATTATCTTGTCACCTAGACCTAATATTTTACGATGTTATCTTCGGCTCAATAGCAAACCAAACCAAGCCAAGCCACACACTTACCGAAAGCTGCGTATCTGCCAATTCCTTTCTAGGGCAATGCCTTTTAGCGCTTGGTCAGGGTCAACCGCAATGGCTGTGGTGACAATTTCTAGTAGTGACAGGTCATTGTGTGAATCACTGTAAAAAGTACTGTTCTCTAGATTGTGTGCGGTATTTTTTAGCCAGTGGTTAAGCCGCGTTATCTTGCCTTGTTGAAAACAGGGGGTGCCATCAACCTCGCCAGTGTATCGGCCATCGCGTATTTCCGGTTCTGTCGCAATCAGCGCATCAACGTTGAATGCCTTCGCAATTGGTCCCGTTACGAAGCTGTTCGTTGCGGTAATAATAACCGTATAGTCACCGTTCTCACGATGTTGCTGTATTTGCGCCAGACCTTGTTCAGTCATCACCGCCAGTATGTGTTTTTGCATAAAATCGCGGTGTAACTCGGCTAATTCTTCCATGGAGAATCGTGTTAGCGGTTTAAGGGAAAAACGCAGGAACTCAAAAATGTCTAGCGTACCTTCCTTGTACTCGGCATAAAATCGCTGGTTAGCAGCATCGTAAGTGGCTTTATCAACCAGCCCATTTTCAACCAGAAAACAGCCCCAGAGGAAATCGCTGTCATCAGCCAGTAATGTGTTATCAAGATCGAACAGTGCGAGTGCCATTATTTACGTCTACCTACAGTGTGAGAAAGCTCAGGGATATTACTGATTTCTCGCACAATAATAAAACTTTTACAGAGATTAACTTCAATTTTTTTGGTGGTCTGTTAATATCAATGTAATAGAAATTTTAGTGGCGTGTCGTAACTAAACGTATCAGACACGCCCGGATGGCACCCAAGTGATTGATTCTAATGGTTTTAGAGCAAACGTTGGCATCGTCCTGAGTAATTCCGATGGCAAAGTTTTCTGGGCTCGTCGAGCGGGCCAAAATAATTGGCAGTTTCCTCAGGGAGGCATCGATAAAAATGAATCGCCAACAGAAGCGATGTATCGTGAATTACAGGAAGAAACAGGACTATTGCCCGAGCATGTTGAGGTTGTTGGTAAAACCAATGACTGGTTACGTTATCGTATTCCCGATCATTTGTTGCGACGGCGATCTAAACCGCTTTGCATTGGGCAGAAACAAATCTGGTTTTATTTACGCTTAACAGGTCGAGAAAGTGATTTTGACCTGTGTTGCAGTGATAAACCTGAATTTGATTGCTGGCGCTGGGTTGATTATTGGGACCCTGTTGACGAAATTGTTTTTTTCAAGCGCAAGGTTTACAAGCAGGCACTCAGCCAGCTTGAGCGTTATGCGTGAAAGATCGTTGCTGGTCTTCAGTTAACCTTAGCGGCAAACGTGTTATTGCGGTTGTAATACAACCAGTAATACCACGGCGACCAGTATAAATACCGGAAACTCATTAAACCATCGATACCAGACGTGACTATGACGGTTGTTATCGTACTTGAAGTCGATTAATAATTTACCGCAGTAGATGTGGTAAACCACTAAAACGGCAATTAGTATTAGCTTTGCCTGTAGCCAAAAGCTAGCAAGAAGGCCGTAACCCATCAGGTGAATCAACCAGAAACCCAGTGCAATGGTGATGATAGCGCCGGGTGTCATAATGCCGTAAAACAGTTTGCGCTCCATGATTTTGAAACGCTGAATACTGGCGTCATCTGTAGCCGCTGCGTGGTAGACAAAGAGTCGGGGTAGGTAAAATAGACCGGCAAACCAGGTCACCATGAAAATTATGTGGAAGGCTTTAACCCATAACATTAGTTGTGCCGCTATACTTGAAAAGGTACGGTGATAGTACAGTGAAAAATGAAAAATGAAAAATGAAAAATGAACGAGTTAGAGATAATGATGATAAGTAAAGGTCAGAGATGTTAACGGTAGGGGTAGTGGGTGGAACCGGATACACCGGTGCGGAATTATTGCGCTTGTTGGTTATGCATCCGCAGGTTAGTTTGAAATATGTGACTTCGCGTTCAGAAGCGGGTACAAAAGTGGCCGATTTATTCCCTAACTTACGGGGATTTACCGATGTGCAATTTACCGAGCCTGCCGTTGATACCTTGGCTGAGTGTGAACTGGTGTTTTTTGCAACGCCTAATGGCACTGCCATGCAAATGGTGCCGCAGTTAATTGAAAAAGGCGTGCGAGTGATTGATCTGGCGGCGGATTTTAGGTTGCAGGATGTGGCACTTTGGAAGCAGTGGTATGGCGTTGACCATGCCTGTGTCGATGTGTTGCAAGAAGCGGTGTACGGCTTGCCTGAGATAAATCGTGCGGCGATTAAAACAGCGCGGGTGATTGCCAACCCTGGTTGTTACCCGACGGCGACCACACTGGGTTTTTTACCGTTAATTGAAAACGACTTGATTGATGACCAGCACTTGATAGCCGATGCAAAATCCGGGGTCAGCGGTGCAGGGCGAGGCGCGAGTGTGGCGACTTTACAGGCGGAATCATCGGAAAACTTCAAAGCTTATGCGGTGCATGGCCATCGGCATTTACCGGAAATTAAACAAACACTGGCAATGGCAGCATCACATGAAGTCGGATTAACCTTTGTGCCGCATCTGGTGCCGATGATTCGCGGCATCGAAGCCACGCTGTATGCCACGTTAAAGAAACCAGTGGCGACAAGCGAGTTGCACCAATTGTATCAAGCACGTTATGCGGATGAACCTTTTGTTGATGTTTTACCGGAAGGCATGATGCCAGAAACACGCAGCGTAAAAGGCGCAAATATCTGCCGAATTTCACTATTTCGACCGCAAGATGGCGATACGGTAGTGGTGTCATCGGTTATCGATAACCTGATGAAGGGCGCTGCCGGGCAAGCGATACAGAATATGAATATTATGTTTGAGCTGGAAGAAACACTGGGGCTTAACCAAGTTGCCCTGCTGCCGTAAGGCATGATTGCCATGATTTTGGGACTAAATTGATGAAAGCCATATTGACACACACCATTATTACCATCCAACGACCCTCTGTATGGTTGTTCAGTCTGGCATTAATTGTCTGCATGCTAGCGTTGTCGATATGGCTGTCTTTTGAGTACGGGCGAAATGTTGCCGGATATAACCGTGCCGACGCTGTCGCCTATATCAGCCAGTTGCAGGAACAATTAGCAGAGTTACAGGCTGAAAAAGTTGAAAGTAACCGACAAGCGACTATGCTTAAACGTAATAGTCGAATTGATGACGATGCTTCTGCTCAACTGACGAAAACTCTGGTGCAAGTCAAGAATGAAGCACGGGAACTTAAAAAGGAATTGTTATTTTATAAGAGCATTGTCGCGCCGGAGCAGGGTGATCGAAGTGTTGCAATACAGACAATTCAACTCAAGCAAAATACGACTGGCGGTTATGATTACAAAATAATGGTTAGTCAGCGTGGCAGGAATGACCGTTTTGCACGTGGAACGGTTGACGTCAGCATTGAAGGCGTGAAAAAAGGACAGCCGGTAACGTTAAAATTAGCGGATGTCTCAAATGATACCAATAAAAAAGTAAAGTCCGGACTGCTGAAGTTCGGCTTTAAATATTTTCAGAAGTTTGAAGGGGTAATAATTTTGCCGCCAGCGTTTCAACCGGATTATATTCGGGTAAAAGTGAAACCCACTACTGGCAAGATTAAAGCCCTTGATGAACAATTTGCGTGGTCAGATTTGACTGCCGGAGGCGTTTGATATGTTTGGTAATAAAAAAATTAAATCATCAAAAATTGATACTTTAGTCGGCCAAGGTGTAGAAGTAACAGGTGATATAAAATTTCAGGGCGGCTTGCATCTGGATGGCAAAATCACCGGTAATGTAACCACTACCGATAGCGCCGAAGGCTCGGTACTGGTAATCAGTGACCGCGGTTGCGTAGAAGGCGATGTGCATGTGGCGTACGCGGTTATTAACGGCGAAGTGATTGGCAATGTGTTTGCCTCAGAGAAGCTGGAGTTATCACCCAAAGCACGTATATCAGGCAATGTGGAATACAACCTGTTAGAGATGGCGAGCGGCGCTGAAATTAATGGTCAAATGCTGCACAATGCCAATGAAAAGAAACGGCTGGAACACCAGAAAGAAAAGGAAGAAGCACCCGCAAATGTCCATCACATTGATGATGCCACCGCCGCGCAGAGCTAATCACTGAAAGATTACAAGTATAGTCGCGTAGCTTGGGGTGACGCAGGAACCCCAACAAAAACCGCCAGTAGTCACAGCTTGTGCAAGATGTTTGGGCTTCGCTATCGCTTAGCGCCGCGGATTATATCTATTGTGAATACTTGACTAATTTACTGGGTTAATTTAGCATTGTCTTATATTGTTACTGATTATTAAAGGTTTATTCGATGGATATTCAAATTAGCTTTGCGCCAAAACCGAAGGTTATTGTCGGTGCAACCGTTGGTTTTACCGAAGCGGCAGCAAACAAAGTGAATCGGCTGGTTGAAGAAGAAAAGAATTCGGGTCTGAAATTGCGCATCACGGTTGATGGCGGCGGTTGTTCGGGCTTCCAGTACGGTTTTGCTTTTGATGAAAAGGTTAGCGATGATGATACGATCATCGAAAAAAACGGTGCCACCATGTTGGTCGATGTCAGCAGTATGCAATACCTGAATGGTTCTGAAGTCGATTATCTGGAAGGCCTAGAGGGCGCACGTTTCGTGGTGA
>CAZYYW010000134.1:1406-4788 GCA_964651445.1 uncultured Thiotrichaceae bacterium | reverse complement strand
CTAACATACGAAATCTGATACACACTGAGCAATGCAGTATGGCTTCTTGTTGAAAATCAGGCATTCTTTAAAAGATTTGTTTTTTCGGCATAAAAGCCACATAGCGCCTAATTAGCCGGTGTTTCCAGCGCCGGTTTAGGGTATAATAATCCGCTTTTTTCAAGTTACTCAAAGGCTATTAAACGCCAGGCGGGGATTGTTATGCGAATAATCGAAGAAGCGTTGACTTTTGATGATGTTTTACTGGTTCCCGCGCATTCAGTGATGATGCCAAAAGATGTCTCGTTGCAGACAAAAGTCACCCGTGATATTAGCTTAAACATCCCTTTATTATCTGCCGCTATGGACACGGTGACCGAATCTCGGCTAGCGATTGCGCTGGCACAGGAAGGTGGTTTGGGTATCGTGCATAAAAATTTGACCCCCGCCGAGCAGGCTGCTGAAGTTAACACCGTTAAAAAATACGAAAGTGGCGTCATTACCGAACCGGTAACGGTATCGCCTGAGATGACGATTCGTGACGTGATGGCGCTGCGTGAACGTTATAAAATTTCTGGTATGCCCGTGGTTAAGGGTGATGAATTAATTGGTCTGGTGACCAGTCGTGATGTGCGTTTTGAAAGTGGTCTGGATAAAGCCGTCACCGAAGTGATGACACCCAAGGATAAGCTGGTAACAGTGAAAGAAGGTGCGAGCAAGCAGGAAGTACTGGCTTTGTTGCACGAACACAGAATTGAACGTGTTCTAGTAGTGGATGATGCCTTTCAATTACGTGGCATGGTAACAGTCAAAGATATTCAAAAATCAACCGATTTTCCACATGCGGCAAAAGATGAAAAAGGTCGTTTGCGTGTCGGTGCCGCTGTCGGTACCGGCGCGGGTACAGAGGAGCGAGTGGAAGCGCTGGCGGCTGCCGGTGTTGATGTGATTGTGGTTGATACCGCGCATGGTCATTCACAATCGGTATTAGACCGAGTTTCCTGGGTGAAGAAGAATTACCCTGGCGTGCAGGTCATCGGTGGCAATATTGCAACGGGTGATGCTGCGCGAGCGTTGGTTGATGCCGGTGCGGATGGCGTGAAAGTGGGTATTGGCCCTGGTTCTATTTGTACGACTCGTATTGTTGCCGGTGTTGGCGTGCCGCAGATAACGGCGATACACAATGTAGCGGTGGCTCTTGAAGGCACAGGCGTTCCACTGATTGCTGATGGCGGTATTCGTTACTCAGGCGACATGGCAAAAGCTATTGCTGCCGGCGGGCACTGTATTATGGTCGGCGGTATGTTGGCAGGCACGGAAGAAGCGCCGGGTGATGTTATTTTATTTCAAGGGCGCTCATATAAAGCCTACCGTGGCATGGGTTCGATTGGTGCCATGAAACAGGGTTCCAGTGACCGTTATTTTCAGGACAGTTCTGAAGGCAGTGAAAAACTGGTGCCAGAAGGCATTGAAGGGCGTGTTGCATTTAAAGGTCCAATGGGCACCATCGTGCATCAAATGATGGGTGGTCTGCGTTCCAGCATGGGTTATGTTGGTTGCAAAGATCTGGACGAAATGCGTACTAAACCGGAATTTGTTCGTATCTCGGGTGCCGGAATGTCTGAGTCACATGTACATGATGTGACCATTACTAAAGAAGCACCGAATTACCGTTCTACCTAAAACGTTTTTCCTGAAACAAATTTTCCCTGAAACAAATTCTAGCCGCAAAAAACGCAAAGGGCGCAAGCAAAAGTTTTAACAACAGTTTCTATTTTGCGTTTATTGACCTTGTTTGCGGCAAGTGTTTTTAATTAAATAAATATAGCCAATATGCAAAACATCCATTCTGATCGCATTTTAATTATCGACTTTGGTTCGCAATATACCCAACTCATCGCGCGTCGTATTCGTGAAGCGGGCGTTTACAGTGAAGTCCATCATACTGGCATGACAGCCGACGAAATAAAAGCCTTTAACGCCAGCGGCATTATTTTATCGGGTGGCCCGGAGTCAGTGAATGCTGATGACACATTGTTAGCGCCGCAGTATGTATTTGAAGCCGGTATTCCGGTTTTGGGTATTTGCTACGGCATGCAAACCATGGCAGCACAGCTTGGTGGCAAGGTAGCAGCATCGACGCACCGTGAGTATGGCTTTGCAAAGGTTCGAGCAAGAAATCACAGCGCCTTACTTAAAGAAATCGAAGACCATGTTACCGAAGAAGGTTTTGGTTTGCTTGATGTATGGATGTCACACGGTGATAAAGTTGATGAGCTTCCCGAGGGTTTTGCTTGCATAGCCAGTACCGATAACGCGCCGTTGGCGGGCATGGCCGATGAGCTAAGAAAGTTTTATGGTTTGCAATTTCATCCTGAAGTCACGCATACAAAACAGGGGCAGCGCATTATTGAACGATTTGTTCATGGTATTTGTGGCTGTTCTTCGGACTGGACACCGGGCAATATTATTAAAGATAATATAGATCGAATTCGCCAGCAGGTCGGTGATGATGAAGTGGTACTGGGTTTGTCTGGTGGCGTGGATTCTTCGGTGGTCGCAGCACTATTGCAGCAGGCGATTGGTGACCAGCTAACCTGTGTGTTCGTTGATAATGGTTTATTGCGGCACAATGAAGGCGACCAGGTAATGGCAACCTTTGCCCAAAATATGGGGGTGAAAGTTATTCGTGTTGATGCCGAAGATCGCTTTCTTTCTGAGTTAAAAGGGCAGAGTGATCCTGAACAAAAACGTAAAATAATCGGCCGTGTGTTCGTCGAAATTTTTGAAGAAGAATCCAATAAATTAAGCAATGCAAACTGGCTGGCACAAGGCACGATTTATCCCGATGTTATCGAATCTGCAGACAGCAAAAATTCTCATCTTATTAAGTCGCACCACAACGTCGGTGGATTGCCGGAAAACATGCGGCTGAAACTGATAGAACCATTGCGCGAATTGTTTAAAGACGAAGTTCGTAAAATTGGCGTTGAGCTGGGTTTGCCTGCAGACATGGTTTATCGTCATCCTTTTCCTGGACCGGGGCTTGGCGTTAGAATTTTAGGCGAAGTCAAAAAGGAATTTGCTGATTTACTGCGTTTGGCAGATCATATTTTTATCGAAGAATTATACAAAAATGATTTATACGATAAGGTTAGTCAGGCGTTTACCGTTTTCATACCGGTAAAATCCGTTGGTGTTATGGGTGATGGTCGTCGTTATGATTATGTGGTCGCACTTCGCGCGGTAGAGACTATCGACTTTATGACAGCGCGTTGGGCGCATTTGCCTTATGATTTTCTGGGTCACGTTTCAACGCGCATCATTAATGAAGTCGATGGAATTTCTCGCGTAACCTACGACATATCGGGTAAACCACCGGCAACAATCGAGTGGGAATAAC
>CAZYYW010000134.1:0-1306 GCA_964651445.1 uncultured Thiotrichaceae bacterium | reverse complement strand
GCAGAAGCAGCAGGTGAAGTACCCGTAGGTGCAGTGCTGGTTAAAGGTGATGCATTAATCGCAGAAGGCTGGAACCAGCCTATCCTCAGCCATGATGCTACTTCACATGCCGAAATTATGGCGTTGCGTGCCGCGGGTAAAAAACTCAATAATTATCGTTTAATTGATACCACCATGTACGTCACACTGGAACCCTGTTCCATGTGCGTCGGTGCAATGATTCATGCACGCGTAGCAAAAGTTATTTATGGCGCAGCAGAGCCGCGTACTGGCGCACTCGGTGGTGCTTTTAACCTGTTAGACGCTAATCAGCATAATCACATTTTTGAGGTTCAGGCGGGCGTACTGGCAGATGAGAGCAAAGCCTTATTACAAGGTTTCTTTAAATCTCGTAGAAAATAATTTGCTTTTTATCACTTGAACTATTTGATTTTAGCCATATTCTTAAGAAAGTCGTTATCGCTTGGTTATTTTCAAATGTAGTGAAAAGTTAAATACGCATCAATAGGGATAATCTTATCGTTGATTCCTGTTTCTTCTGAGCGCAAATATTTCTGATGCTGAGAGTCAAATACAAATATGTGAGGCTGAAATATTCATGGGTAAATATGCAGATGATGCGCCGGGTTTGAATCCAGAAAATATTGCATTTTTAAACTGGAATATATACAAAGGTTTTGGCGATAACTGGCAAGCAGATTTTTGTGATTTTGCGCGAGCACATGATGTAATGGCGATTCAAGAAGCAATATTGAATGAAGAAATGACAGGCTTGCTTCAGTCATATGATTTTAACTGGGTAATCAACCCAGCTTTTCAGGTAAAGGGTGCTGATACTGGGGTGATGAATGTTGCCAATATCCAACCGTTTCATAGTTGCGGTTTCAAGGTTAATGAACCGATTATCCGATTACCCAAATCGACCTTAATTACTTATTACCACATAACGGGCTCTAGTAAAAAACTTCTGCTGGCAAATATTCATGGCATTAATTTTTCATTGGGTTTAAAAATTTATCAGAAACAGCTTAATAAACTGTATGAATTATTAAAGTTTCATGATGGGCCGATGATCGTAGCAGGCGATTTTAATAGCTGGAGCGGTAAGCGCATGGTGTTGATTGACCAACTGGTTGAAAAGCTGTCGCTGTATGAACTTGAGTATGCGGTAAATAATAAAACGCATATTTTTGGCAATGCTATTGACCATGTTTTTTATCGGCAGCTTGATCTGCTAGATCATCATGTGAAGCAGGTTTCTTCCTCTGACCACAATGCAATCTCAGCGAATTTCAGGTTGTCATTA
>CAZYYW010000133.1:0-4948 GCA_964651445.1 uncultured Thiotrichaceae bacterium | reverse complement strand
TGAAGAAGCAATGGCAAAAAAGTTTCGCTACGACTCCAAAAGTGACGCAATTAAAATCGTCACTCTGGATAATAAAAAAGTAACCCATATTCAGTTTGTTTCGACGCTAAAAGAATTTGAAGACGCGCTAAAATAACTATTGAGACCTTTGCACGATACAGGTGCGAAAGAAAAATAGGCTAAAACTTTACTGATTGAGGCACGAGACCAAGGATGGTCGAAGGTAGAGCAGCAGGAGCAGTTGCTGAGGAAACGCAGATAATAGCTCCTGCATTGTCCGACTACGCACCATCTCTGGCGTTAATTGGCGTATTGGTTCATTAGGCAATACTTCATCAACGAGTAAAGCGGCACTTCCCGCCATCCGTCTGGCACCACAACTGGGGCAAAAACCGCGTTTATTGCAGCTAAAACAACTAACCTTTCATGATAACAAGCTTCACCCGATTCTTGATATAAAACATATAACCTATTGATTTAAATAATAAATTAATGGGCTGACACTTATTCACTTATTGGGCGTCTATTGCCTTCTCCAAATATATTCATAAACATCTTGTATTGCACTGTCTAGAGCCGGATAATTCACCTCCTTGTTCCGTAAATAACACCACCAAGTCGAAAGCCCATTGTTACACCTTAAAATACCCGAAAAACAAAGCAAGACTCACTGGAATAAATTGTATGGTAGCTCGTTGGCGCTGTCTCTTGTAGAAGCTACGCGCAACCACAAAAATGGCCCGGTTGTGGTCATTGTTGAAGATGTTACCCATGCAGATATTCTGACGCGAGAAATCAACTTTTATAAGGACAGCAAGCAAACGATTTTGCACCTGCCTGACTGGGAAACACTGCCTTACGATATTTTTTCACCGCACCAAGATATTATTGCCGAACGGCTGACGACCTTGCATGCCTTGCAGAAAATTCGGGGTGGCGATATTCTCATTATCCCGTTAAATACATTGGCGCAACGATTACCACCTCGCAGTTACATTCAGGGCAACGTACTATGCCTGAAACTCAATCAAACCTTAGTTATTGAGGATTTTCGCCGTAAGTTGGAAGCCAGTGGTTATATTAATGTCACAGAAGTGATGGAACACGGCGAGTTTGCCATTCGCGGTTCTATTATTGACCTGTTCCCTGCCAGCGCTACCATGCCATATCGAATCGATTTATTCGATGATGAAATAGAAAGCATCCGTTGTTTTGATCCACAAAGTCAGCGTTCCGATAACAAGGTTGAAAGCGTTGAGTTATTGCCGGCACGAGAGTTTCCCACTGATGAAGCCGGTATTAAAAAATTTCGTGAACGCTACCGCGAAATGTTACCGGGAGACCCACTAAACAGCATTATTTATAAAAGTGTGAGCGACGGTATTATGCCGTCCGGTATCGAATATTACCTGCCCGTTTTTTATGACGATTTTGAAATCAGTACCTTGTTTGATTATTTACCAAAATCATCACTGTACATTGCACCCAATGAATTAAGCCAGCAGCTTGAGGTTTTTGAGTCTGAAATAAATCAGCGTTACCAACAGCGCCGCCATGATGTCGAACGCCCTATTCTGTCGCCAGAAACTCTTTACCAAACCAGCAGTGAGATTACTCGCCAGCTTGAGCAAAGCAGTATTATTTATGTTTCAAAAAATAAAAATCGTGATGAACAATACAATGCAAACGTAAAAACGCCACCGGATCTTATTTTACAAACCCGCCTAGATGAACCTGCACAAGCATTGCAAACGTTTATTAATGGCTATGACGGCCGTATTTTATTTGTCGCTGAAACCAGTGGTCGACGTGAAGTATTAATCGAGCTTTTGCGCGGCCATAAAATATCGCCTAAAGTTTGCGAATCATGGCATGACTTTATCAACTGTGCTGATGCCATCTGTATTACAGTTTCAGAAATAACGCATGGCCTCATGCTGATTGCCTCCGACAGTATCGCAACCGATATTGCTGTTGTTACCGAATCACAAATATACGGCCAGCGCGCCATTCAGAAACGGCGCAGAAAAAAGCGTGGCGCAGACAGTGAAAATATCGTACAGAATCTGACCGATTTAACCATTGGTGCGCCAGTGGTTCATATTGATCACGGTGTTGGTCGCTATCTTGGTCTAACAAAACTAAGCGGTGATGGTTATGACGCAGAATTTCTGCTGTTGGAATATGCCGGTAACGATAAATTATATGTTCCAGTGGCATCACTGCATTTAATCAGCCGTTACACCGGCGCATCAGCAGAAAATGCGCCGATACACCGTTTAGGTTCTGACCAATGGGCGAAAGCGCGGAAAAAAGCCGCCAAACAAGCACGTGATGTCGCCGCTGAATTACTCGACATCCATGCACGTCGTGCTGCGGTACAAGGTCGCAGCTACCACATTGATGAAAACGAATACGCCAGCTTCTGTAACAGCTTCCCGTTTGAAGAAACACCCGATCAGGAATCGACCATTAACGATGTGTTGGAAGATTTGCGCAGCCCACAACCGATGGATCGTGTGGTTTGTGGTGATGTTGGTTTTGGCAAAACCGAAGTTGCTATGCGAGCTGCATTTGTGGTGGCTAACAGCGGTAAACAAGTCGCAATTTTAGTGCCGACGACTTTGTTAGCGCAACAACATTACCAAAATTTCAGTGACCGCTTTGCAGACTGGCCGATAAGAGTTGCCTGTTTATCACGCTTTAATACTGCCAAAAAACAAAAAGAAGTGCTAGCAGAGTTAGCGAATGGTAAAGTCGATATTGTTGTTGGCACACATAAGCTGCTTCAAAAAACAGTCAAATACCATGATCTTGGTTTGATTATTGTAGATGAAGAACACCGCTTTGGCGTGCGCCACAAAGAACACGTAAAGTCATTACGCGCTGAAATTGACGTATTAACACTGACCGCCACCCCTATTCCCAGAACCTTAAACATGTCACTGGCTGGCATCCGTGACCTGTCGATTATCTCAACGCCACCTCTGCAAAGACTCTCCATTAATACCTTTGTTTCGCAGTGGAATGACACGCTAATACAAGAAGCCTGTCAACGTGAATTAAAACGCGGTGGTCAAATTTACTTTTTGCATAATGAAGTAAAAACCATCGAAAAAATTACCCATGATATTCGACAATTAATACCCGATGCCCGTGTCGAATTTGCACACGGTCAAATGCCGGAGAAACAACTGGAACAGGTGATGCTGGATTTTTATCACCAACGCTTTAACATTTTAGTGGCGACCACTATTATAGAAAGTGGCATTGACGTGCCCACCGCCAATACCATTATCATCAATAAAGCCGATCGTTTAGGACTCGCTCAGTTACACCAAATTCGCGGTCGTGTTGGTCGTTCACATCACCGCGCTTACGCCTACTTGCTTACGCCGCCAGAATCGGCGATGACTGATGATGCGAAAAAGCGCCTAGCGGCGATTGAGTCACTTGAAGATTTGGGTGTTGGCTTCACGCTGGCAACACACGATCTGGAAATTCGCGGTGCCGGTGAACTGCTGGGTGAAAATCAGAGCGGACAGATTTCTGAAGTTGGTTTCACGCTCTACAGTGAGCTACTGGAACGTGCAGTCAAAGCATTAAAACAAGGCAAAGTCCCAGACCCGGACGCACCACTGCATTCAGGCATTGAAATAGACCTTGGCATCCCAGCACTAATACCCGATGATTACGTTTACGACATCCACCAGCGCCTGATGTTATACAAACGTATTGCTAGTGCAAAAAATCAGGAATCATTAGACGATATTCGAGTCGAACTGATTGATCGTTTCGGCCTATTGCCAGACTATCTGAAGAACCTGTTTTCGGTCACCGAGATAAAACTGGTGGCACAGGATATTGATATTATCAATATTACGACAACGGATACTGGCATTAAAATTAAATTTAGTGAACAACCCAATATCAACCATGTTAAATTAATTGAAATGATACAAACACAAGCCAAACTCTACCATTTTGATGGTAAGCAAACCTTTCGCATACTGCAATCAAGCGAGAATATCGAACAGCGTACCAAACAGATTTACCATGTAATTAATACTCTTGGCATGCAGCAAGCTGCTTGATTTATGAAACTTATAATAAAGAAAAAAAGATGAAACTACTCATTACATTGCTCGTCCTTATAAATATCAGTATCGCGCACGCCGAAGAAGGCATTATAAAAAAACTTCAGGAATACGATATTGAAATTATTATCTTTGAAGATGCCAACGCGCGTTACCACAATAGCGAAGACTGGCCTGATCAATCAAATTTAATCAATACCGAGGCAGAAGTTAATGGCAATACTGACGTATCGAAAAAACAAAAGCTAAGCAACACGGACGTAAGTAATTTTCAAAACCTACCGGCATTAATCCTTCAACAGGAATACAATCGAATCAGCAATTCGAGAGAATATAATGTTTTGTTTTACGGTAGCTGGCGACAAGCCGGTCTTAATAAAAACAAAGCTTTTGATATTGATATAAACGACTTGGAAAACCTTCATAAAAAGCGCTCAGAGAACGAGCTCACTGGCGATTTCAAACTGGTGTTATCAAGATTTTTACACTTCCATGGCAACCTAAAATACCAACGGAATATTGAAAATACAGTAAAAGATGTAGCTGGGATTAAACAGCCTGGGCAGCAGCCTGGGCAAAATACTGAACAAGCATTAAACCCAACAGTAGACACGTTCATCTATCCAATTAAAGTACACCGCAGAATGCGCAGCAAAGTCCTGCACTACATCGACCACCCACTGATCGGGATACTGATAAAAATTAATCCAGTGAAAGCCAGCGTAGACAAACCCACATAGAAAAGCCCATATAGAAATACCATGTTATAGCTAAGCCTGGTTAGATGAAGATGTCTGCTTTTGACACTTAACGGACGTCTGGGAAACAACGTCCTTCGTAGTTCGTTGTTT
>CAZYYW010000132.1:0-4953 GCA_964651445.1 uncultured Thiotrichaceae bacterium | reverse complement strand
AAATGGTTTTAGTTAATAAAAACGGAAAGTATCTTTGTGATCACGCAATGGTATTTTAATAAAGTGCTAATAAATTGACGTTTTATACACCACTAAGCAAAGCGTTAGCTGTCAAATAGAAGAAATATATGAGTAAAACAAACGATAGATCTCTTCGTTTTTATAATGAAGTATTGGGTTTGGATAGATTACATTATGGGCTTTGGTTGCCTGATGATGAACTTACATTTGAAAACCTTAAAAAAGCACAAAAAAGGTATGAAAGTTATCTTATCGATAACATACCCAATAGTGTAAAAAACGTCCTAGATGTAGGATGCGGTACAGGAGCCTTGACTAAAAAGTTAATTGGCCTTTCGTATCAAGTTGAAGGATTATCTCCTGATGTAAACCAAAAGATAATATTTGAAAAAGATATTGTTAAAGCACCCTTTCATCATTTAGCTTTTGAGGACTTTTCAATAGCAGATAAGTTCGACTGCATAATTATGAGCGAGTCCTGCCAATATATTAATCTTGAAAAGATATTTGAAAATGCTAAACGCTCTCTCAAAAAAAATGGTTACTTGATGATATGCGATTATTTTGTTTTTGATAATGCATCAGGTGAACTCAGCAAGAGTGGTCATAATTATAATATTTTTATGCACCATGCTAAAAGCAATAATTTCAAAGTTGTATCTGAGGAAGATATAACAGAGAGTATAACGAAGACATTGGATCTTGGAAAAGATCTTATTGAAAGGATATTAATAGCCTTCGGTATAGGAACTGAAAAGATAAGAGATAAGCACCCATATACAAGTAAATTTGTATTGTGGCTGTTAAGGAAAAAAATTCAAAAAGCAACAAAACAAATCGAGTTATTAGATGCAGATGAATTTATGAAAAATAAGACGTACCGATTCATTCTGTTGCAAAACAACATTTAACAAGTCACTGTGGTTAAAGGAAACTGGTGGCAAATCAAAAGGAAACCGAGGTAACGAAACCGGTTTTACACTAAAAAGCAGGTTTTTTTGTTTATAAAATCAACCCAGCAACAACGCTACGACCTTCGCTAACTAGGATATTGTAAGT
The DNA here is from genome assembly GCA_964651445.1 of uncultured Thiotrichaceae bacterium. Classification (GTDB taxonomy): domain Bacteria; phylum Pseudomonadota; class Gammaproteobacteria; order SZUA-229; family SZUA-229. The sequence continues at coordinate 3,873 of CAZYYW010000132.1, read as the reverse complement.
ACGGCAAGCCGCATGGGTGTCCATAAAATCGACGCCGATGCCGTGTTTGATAATGTCGGAATAAACCTCGACCGGCGGAAAGATTAGTTTTTGACCGGTGCCGATGATGATTAGCTCTGGGTTGAAAGATAACACTTGGCTAATATGCTCTGCTGCCAGACTCTCTATATTGGCCACTCCCCAGCTATCATTGAATTGATTTTGAGAAACCAGCAGGCTTTGGTTAAATGGCTTGCCGTTGATGGAAACAGTGTCAACGTCGTAAGCTGTTATAACGTAACCATCTTCCTGACTATCTTGTGCGAATTTCATGTTGAAGTGAGATATGCGTTCATTAATTAAAAGACATATATTACACGTTAAATGATGAATGCAGTAGAATATGCTGTTTTTAAAATAACCCCTTTTTAGAATTAATTGGTAGTGGAGAAAGTCTTGGATGCAGTTAAAGTTGGCTTATTAGGCCTGGGAACCGTCGGTGGTGGTACAGCCACTGTTTTAATCAGAAATGCCGAAGAAATTCAGGCGCGTTTGGGGCGAGCTATCCAGATTTCACATGTTGCTGGTCTGGATATTACTTCCCAGACGATTGTTGACCCAGCAACCACCAAGCTGACTGAAGACGCCTTTGAAGTGGTCAACGATCCTGAGGTAGAGATCGTTGTTGAATTGATTGGGGGTTACACGCTGGCGAAAGATTTGGTGATGAAAGCCATCGAAAACGGTAAACATGTGGTTACTGCGAACAAAGCATTAATTGCAACCCATGGCTCGGAAATTATGAAGGCGGCTGCAAAGCAGGGCGTTAGCGTTAGTTATGAAGCGGCTGTCGCTGGCGGTATTCCGATTATTAAAGCCATGCGAGAAGGGCTGGCGGGCAACAATATCCAGTGGGTAGCGGGCATTATCAACGGCACTGGCAATTTCATTCTCACAGAAATGCGCGACAAAGGCCGTGATTTTGCCGACGTGCTTAAAGAAGCGCAAGAACTGGGTTACGCAGAAGCCGACCCGACATTTGATGTTGAAGGCATTGATGCCGCGCACAAATTAACTATCCTTGCCTCTCTTGCATTTGGCGTTGAGCTGCAGTTTGAAAAAACTTATACCGAGGGTATCAGTAAAATTACCACTGAAGATATGCGCTATGCAGAGGAGCTAGGGTATCGCATTAAGCATTTGGGCATTACGCGTAAAACTGACAAAGGTATCGAGTTGCGAGTACACCCAACGTTGATTCCAGAAAAACAATTAATCTCCAATGTTGATGGCGTGATGAATGCGGTTCTGGTTTACGGTGATGCCGTCGGCCCAACTTTGTATTATGGTGCTGGCGCGGGTGCAGAGCCTACGGCTTCTGCCGTGGTGGCTGATATTATCGATACGGTAAGAACTATCGATGCACCTTTACATCATAAAGTACCGCTGCTGGGTTTTCAGACCAATGCCATGCGTGATACACCGATATTGGCCATTGGTGATGTGGAAACAGCTTATTATTTACGCATACAAGCCGAAGATAAGCCGGGTGTTCTGGCGGAAGTATCGGACACCTTTGCTAAAAATAGCATCAGTATCGAAGCGGTTTTACAAAAAGAGCCTGCTAGCGGTGAAAATTCAGTGCAGTTGATTATACTGACACAAAAATGTGTTGAGTCGAATGTGAATCAGGCGATTGGTGCAGTTGAAGGTTTGACTTCTGTGCAAGGTGAAGTCGTACGGATACGAGTGGAACATTTGGATTGATGCCGCTGAATTAATGCGGCTGGATTGAGGCTAGTGTAGGAGATTCAATAAACGTGCCTGCCAAGAGTCGTGGCATGTAAAGTATCAGAAAAATTAATTAGAATGTTAAAAAAGAAATGCAAAAAAAAGCCCCGAAAATCGGGGCTTTTTTTATCGCAACGAAAGGGCTTAATCGTTATTAGATAAAGCGCCTAGCAAGTTTAACAGGTGGATGAAAATGTTAAAGATACTCAGGTACATACCAACCGTAGCCAGGATGTAGTTTGTCTGTTCGCCACGTACAATCGCGCTGGTGTCATGCAGTATGAAGCCACTCATGATAAGGATAACAGCGGCTGAAATAGCCAGTGACAGGGCGGGCATCTGGAAGAAGAAGTTACCTATCATTGCCAGTATTACAACAACCATACCAACCATAAGGAAGCCAGCCATAAAGCTGAAGTCTTTTTTGCTGGTTAGCGCATAGCCGGATAAGCCAAGAAAGATCAGGCCGGTGCCACTAAAAGCCGTTGCTACAATTTGGCCACCATTGGGTATCGCCATGTAGTGGTTGAGTAGAGGGCCAATGCCAAAGCCCAGCAGACCGGTAATGCCGAATACAACCCATATTCCTTTAGAGGAATTGGCGGTGCGTGGCAGCGCAAAAAAGATGAGCCCCATTGCCGCTATCATTGTAATTAAACTGATACCTTGTGGTGGCTGTACCGTCATTGAAAGAATTGCCATCGCCACACTGAAAAATAATGTTACCGATAACAAGGCGTAGGTATTCTTTAAAACTTTATTGGTCGACAGGATCTGCGATTCTGAACGAGCGGTTGATAGTGTTTGCATAATATTACCTTTTAATCGTATATAAGTTTATTAATACATAAGATCTTAGCATGGTTTTGTGAGAAGTTGTGGTTAAAAGTTGTCAATATTTAGTGACGAAAATGCAATATCTTTTGTGTTTAAAGTGAGATTATCTAAGTGGGGAAAAGTTGCATTTTTTGTAATTATTTTCTCAGTTTGTTTGTGCTTACCCAACCATTAAGCAGTACTGCCGGAGGTGAATGTTGACACTGACACATTTTTCGTTTTGGCGGGTTTCACTAGAATGTGTTGATGGTCAACTGTACGGCGTACACCCATGAAAGGACAGGTTCGCCTTTTCAGGCTATACGGTCTAATGTCGAAGCGAAGCGCTAGTTAGATCGAGGCTTGCATTCTATTTTTACCCACATCTTGCAGGTTATACTGCTTTAGTTTTCGATAAAGTGTGCGTTCGCTTATGCACAGTTCTTCTGCTACCTTGGCTCGGTGGCCATCGTGTTGGTGCAACAATGATTCAATATGTGTCGCTTCAACATCGGTTAAGGAGCGGTTGGTGCTAGGTGAGTTGGCTTTTAGATCGCGCGTACTTTCTCGACGGTCAGCCAATGGGTTGGTATAAACATTGGCAAAATTACTGAGTTGCAATTGTTCAGCGGTGATCAGTCCACTGGTTGATATGGCTACCGCTTTTTGTAAAATGTTATAAAGTTCGCGTATATTACCTGGGTAATCATAATGTTGCAGAAGCCCCAGTGCTTCTGTAGAAATCCGGCCAGCAGAGCCATTCAATGTTTTGGTTTTATCCAGCATGGCTTTGACCAGCGGTGTAATATCCGAACGCCGTTCGCGTAGTGGCGGAATAGTAATGGAGATTCCCGCAATTCGGTAATATAAATCAGCCCTAAAAGTTCCTGCCTCAACCATTTTTCGTAAATTGTTATGTGTCGCGCAAATGATGCGTACATCGGCATGAAGATCTTCTCTTCCGCCTAGGCGTCGGTAGTAACCGGTTTCCAGTGCGCGTAATAAACGCCCTTGTAAGGTGAGCGGTACTTCTCCTATTTCGTCCAGAAATAAGGTACCGCTTTCAGCGGCTTCAATCAGCCCATGGCGACGCCCCACGCAACCGGTAAAAGCACCGCGTTCATGGCCGAATAATTCACTCTCAAAGATACCTTCGGATATAGAAGTACAGTCAATGGCAATAAAAGGGTTTGCCTTACGCTGTGACTTTTTATGGATGAATTTCGCGGCTAACTCTTTGCCAACACCACTTTCTCCGTTGAGTAAAATGGGAATATCCGAATTCGC
>CAZYYW010000131.1:0-5001 GCA_964651445.1 uncultured Thiotrichaceae bacterium | reverse complement strand
CCAACTGAGCTATTCGGCCAGACTATCGAAAGGTCTCAAAATCAAACAGCTTGCTGCTCGATCCGAAGGAAGGCGTATTTAATCGACTAGCGGCGTCTGAGTCAAGTTACTTGAGCGCATTCGAGAGTATTTTTCTTTGAAAATGGCACTTACTGGTGCGGCTAAGGCTAATTGACTGATATCCATCTGCCATTGATAGCGTTCTTCATCAGCAATTGCTTGCGACATGACCTTAATGGCAACTTCACAGGGCGTTATATCCAGATGAAAATGGCTGAATGTGTGACGAAAAACCGGTAGGTCATGATGATTTTGCACATTCAGCCGCCATGTCTGTTGCACGGTTTGCTCAACTGATTGCGCCATATCCAGCTCTGGCAAACTCCACAGACCACCCCAGATTCCGACTGGTGGGCGCTTTTCCATTAACCAAGCACCGGCTTCATTGCGGATAATCAGTAGGCGTTTCGCGCGCACTGGCAGCACTTTTTTCGGTTTGCGCGCAGGCAGCTCAGCGACACAGTCTTGTTGATAGGCTTGGCAGTCCATTATTAATGGACACTGTTCACATTTGGCGCGGCTACGAGTGCAGACAGTTGCGCCTAAATCCATAATTGCCTGCGTATAGTCCGCTAGCTGTGACTTTGGCGTGTGTAACTCCGCCCATCGCCATAATTTTTTTGCTACGGCTGGCTGCCCAGGCCAGCCATCAACCGCCTGATAACGCGCCAATACACGTTTAACATTGCCATCCAGTATAGCGTGACGTTGCCCCAGTGCTTGCGCCAAAATCGCGCCGGCGGTCGAAGGCCCGATGCCCGGCAACGCCAACACCGCCTCATAATCGTGTGGGAAATTACCGGCATGTTGTTGCACAATAATTTGTGCCGCCTGATGTAAATTGCGGGCACGGCTGTAATAACCCAATCCCGCCCAAAATAATAACACCTCATCCTGAGAAGCCTTCGCCAGAATGGCTATACTGCCAAAACGCTGCAAAAATTTATGGTAATACGGAATGACCGTCGCAACCTGGGTTTGCTGCAACATGATTTCTGAAACCCAGACGCGATACAAACTTTGATCTTGTTGCCAGGGCAAGTCATGGCGACCGTTTAGCCGGTACCAGGCTAACAAACGCTCGGCAAATGAAGGCGTTGACATGGTGATTTAGAACAAGCCTTTGAACTTTTCTTTTAGTTTATCTTCGGCACGTTTTTTCTCAGCATCGACTTTTTCTTTTAGTCTTTGTTTTTCAGCATCGGCTTTCGCTTTAAGTTGTTGCTTCTCTGCGTCCGCTTTGACTTTCAGACGTTGTTTCTCGGCATCCGCTTTTGCCTTCAACTGCTGTTTCTTTGCGTCCAGCTTGGCTTTTGCTTCATTTTTTAATACATCGGTTGTCGATTCTTTTAGGCGATCTTTATCCAGCTCGTATTGCAGCGCGGTAAATGGCCCATGAATGCGCACATATACTGGCTTGCCCAGCATTTTTTCCATCGCGGTTTTGCCACGAGGCAATTTCACCGACGACGTTACATCTACGGTGTTGAGCATGATATTCACTTGCCCCACGGCGGTCACCTGTACCCGTCTGGAATCCATTAAAAAGTCGTCGGTTTGCGCGATACCATCCGCTAAATTCACCGTGCTGTGAATGGTATCAAACACCGTGATCTCGCGTGGCTGATAACCACCCATGATGGTTTTGGATAAACCAAAACCGCTGTCATCCAGAAATTGCGCAATGGATGAGCGCATGTAGAACTCTGGGTCAAAACCATCAACAGAGGTTTCTTTCATGTCCAGAACGATTTGCCCTTTACTGGCTTTTTTCAGTTGGTTGACCGTCTCGCCGGTGGTTTTAATCGCCATTTTCAGATTCAGCGCACCCGCCATTTTCAGTGGTTTATCGCCCATCATGCCAGCAAGAAAGGGATTGGCGAGCGGCCCGATTTGTAGCTGACTAACATCCAGATCGATGTTATAAACCGGCACTTCTTTTTTCACATTCAAATTAACTGCGGCAACCACCTGCCCTTGCAACATCTGTAAGGACAACGGCTTAATGGCGATAACACCGTTTTTAGCGGTTAAAGAGAGCAGGAACTGTTTGATGTCATATTCTTTTGCGGTTAACTCGGCGATACGAAAATCGCCTTGAACATCCAGCGTACGCATCATTTCCAACGGCAGTTCAATTTTTTCATCACCCGTAGCCGCCTCTGCGGTTTCTGTCGCTTCAGTTTCTACCTCAGCCACAACCGGCGGCAGGTAATCGTTCAGGTTCAGACGATCAAAGGCTAAATCGTAGCGCAGTTGTTGTTTGCTGATATTAAGCATGTGCAGCCAGCCGCTTAATGTGCTGTCATCCAGCTTCAGCGTAAAATCATTGGCTTGAAATTTTTCGCCCTGCAACTGTATTTTTGTTGCTAACGATACTCGCTGTAAGGCATCGGCTTTTGCCATCGCCGGTAATTCCACCGCAACACGTTTAGCGACTTCACGTGCATTAAACGCTTGCACCTCGATGGTTGCCTTAATCACTGGCGTTTGCAGAAACTGCGTTACGGTTATTTCGGCCACGGTAGTGGTACCCAGTGCAGAAAGTTGCAAGGGTTTTAGCACAATGCGCTGCGCCTCCATTGAGATGTCGATATCGGCTGTTAACTCAATTTTTTCTGCTTGCGGGATAAACTCATTGGCGTCAGCCAGAATGGTAAAGACGAATTCTGATAGGTTAAATTGGTTGAGCGCCTGATTGAAACGCAATAATGTACGCAAGGTTAATCGGGTATCAATCTGTGGTTTATTGTTTTCAATACGCGCACCAAAATTGACTTCGATTGGCTCATCAAAGGTGATGGCGCTGGTGGTTAGGTTTAATTCAGAGACGGTGGCAAGCGTATCCGTGCTACGGTCATGGTAACGAATGATGGCATCAACAAATTCAAAGCCTTCTATTTTTAGTGCCTGTAGCGGTAACCCTGCCGCCGTTTCTTCGCTTTGTGGTTCTGCCGTTTTAGCCGTCGATTCTGTCTTCGATTTTTCCTGCGTTAAACCCGACCAGTTATTGCTTTTGTTTTTCGCCACTTCCAGGAAGACATCCAGCCCATGTAAACGAATGGTATTAACCTCCACTTCTTTTTTCAGTAGCGGTAAAACATTCACTTTAATATCCAATTGCTCGATAGCGGCAAAGTGTTCGGCATTGAAGCCTTTTGCATTGCCCAGCGCAACGTCTTCTACTTTTAAACCTATCCAGGGAAAGATGGACAAATTAATGTCGCCGTCAATAACAAAGCTGCGGCCGGTTGCTTTTTCAACCTGCTCGATAATTTGAGGTTTGTAATGATTGGCATCAAAGGTGGCGACAAATGCCAACAGCGCCAACAAGAGCAGTGCTAAAAAGATAAAAATATATTTAATTGAACGCGCTACAACTGTCATAAAACCTTTCCTAATAATTCCCACTGTTTTTTAAAAAATACCGTATGGTTTTTTTATTTTTCAGACTTTCCCCAATCACCCGATTTGCCACCAGACTTACTAAGCAAGCCGATGCCTTGCATCGTCATACTGCGATCCATTGCCTTGCACATGTCATAAATTGTTAGCAAACAAATTTGCACGGCGGTTAAGGCTTCCATTTCGACCCCGGTTTTGCCGCTGGTTTTTACTTCGGCAATACACCGAACAGTAGCATCTTCCTGATTCACCATGAGCTGGATATCAACATTATCCAGTTGCAAGGGGTGACATAATGGAATTAGGTCGGCGGTTTTTTTTGCCGCCATAATACCTGCCAGACGCGCCACACCAAGCACATCACCTTTTTTAAATTCACCCTCAACAATCCGTTGCAAAGTTTCGCTTTGCATCGAGATAAAGCCCTCCGCCAATGCCCGTCGCTGGGTAATTTCTTTCGCGCCCACATCGACCATATGGGCTTCGCCACGCTGGTTAAAGTGGTTTAGTTGGTCATCTTGCATACGTTCTAACTCTATAAAAAAGGTTGTTTTTTGCGTAACTACTCAGCGTGTTATCTTAGTAAGAATACAGGTTATTGATTTTTCAGGCTTCTGCAACATGGATGTTGCAGTAGAGCGTACATGGATGTATTTACAGCGTCCTGAAAAATCAATAACCTGCAGCCTTTTCTCAAATGACGCTGAGTAGTTACTTTTTTGCTAACCATCATATAGTACCGCAGAAAAACCATGACGACCACGCTGTAAATCGCTACAATGAAAGCATGAGTATTAATGTGCAGTTTTTCGCCAGCCTAAGAGAAACACTTGGCAAAACGCAGGTTAGTCTGGCTGCTGAAAACTCAATGGACGTACAGCAAGTGTGGGCGCAGGCTAGTGACAACACAACCATGCCGGACAATACTCTGTGCGCTATTAACATGGAATATGTCAAAGTTGGTGCGATGGTCAAAGATGGTGACGAGGTGGCTTTTTTCCCTCCTGTCACCGGCGGTTAAACACCCTCATGCCTGCACTTTTACGTGACAATATCTTTAATCCCTGGGATGAAATACAGCGCTACCAGAAGCAACTACAAGCTGGTCAATATGGTGCCACCGCTAGCTTTGTCGGCACCATGCGTGATTTTAATATCGGTGATTCCGTCAGCCATATGACACTGGAACACTACCCCGCTATGACCCAGCATTTTTTGGACACCTTGTGCCAACAATGCATACAGGACTTTGAACTCAACGACTGCTTAATCATCCATCGTTTTGGTGAAATACGCCCCAACGAACCCATCGTATTAACCGTGGCATGGTCTGCTCATCGGGCAGCCGCCTTTGATGCCTGCCGCTACCTAATGGAAGAGCTCAAATCGAAAGCACCGTTTTGGAAGAAAGAAGTAACGCAGCAGGGTGAGCGTTGGGTACACGATGAGCTGCGCTCAAATGAAAAGTGAAAAATAAAGAACAAAATAGTTGTTGGCTTTTAGCTTTTGACTTTCAATTTTTCATTTTTCATTTTT
>CAZYYW010000130.1:0-5103 GCA_964651445.1 uncultured Thiotrichaceae bacterium | reverse complement strand
TCAACACGTTTATAACGTATCAGACCAGTGATGGGATTTTTCGAGGGAATTACAGACATTACTACTTTGGGCTGACGATTAATATAAAATACTTGATAAATTATAATTTATTTGATATATTCAATGTATGGTCACAAAAGAGCTTTTTTGGTTAGGCAATTCACTAAAGGTCTTAAAATCGATGCCTTTAGAAGTTCGTAAAAATGCAGGTTATCAATTAAGCCGTGTTCAATCAGACCTAGCACCCATTGACTGGATACCTATGTCTAGTATAGGTTTAGGTGTTCGTGAGATAAGGATTAAGTACAAAGGTCAATACAGAGTTATTTATGTGACATCTAAAAATAGCAAGGTTTATGTTTTACATTCTTTTATTAAGAAAACACAAAAAACAAGTAAACAGGATATTGATACTGCTAAAGATAGATTCAAGCTAATAAGGTAAAGATTATGACTGCAAATATAACTAAATCATCTGGCAACGTCTTCACCGATTTAGGCATTGAAGATGCTGCAAACTTTAAGATTCGCGCTGAGCTTATGATGGCTATCGAACAATGGGTTAATCATAACCGTTTCAAGCAAAAAGATGCAGCCGAAATACTGGGTATCAAACAGTCCAGAGTCAGTGATCTGGTTAACGGCAAGATTGATAAGTTTACCGTAGACTTCCTGATTAACTTACTCGCGCTCACTGAGCAAAAAGTCGAGCTAAAGATTAAAGCGGCTTAAATTCTTGGAGCCATTAAGGAGCCTCTGAACAAGTCTGGGTCGAGCAGATTGCAGGTTAGCTTGTTCTGATTCAAGGCGTGGAACGCACGTAATGGCTGGCTATTGCGAAGTTTCACAACGCGGAAACAGGACAAGCTAACCTGCAAGATGCCGATTCACGACTTATTCAAAGGTTCCTTAAACAGACAGCAATCTCTTAAAGGCTTCTAAAAAATTGGCATTATTTATAAAATAAACGTATATATATTCGTATATAGAAACCAACCAATAATTATTTTACACATTAACATCAATAAGTTATAAGTAAAGTACGGCAGCCAAACCTTTTCTATTTTCACCCCCATTGTGTTCTGGTGGAATAATACCTTCACTTAGTCCCTATACTGCGCCAGTGCATTGTTCTCCCCTCTACGGCATCTTACAATTGAAAAGCTGTACAATAATACCCAGATGAATAAATCCAACCTTTTTTCTATTTTAGGCAGCGATAAAGAGCACGTTTGGCACCCCTATAGCTCGACCGGATCAGACATCCCAGTCTTTGCAGTCAAATCAGCTAAGGGTGTATATATAACCCTTGAAGACGGCCGACAGCTCATCGATGGCATGTCTTCTTGGTGGTGTGCAATTCATGGTTATAACGTGGCAGAATTAAATCATGCTATTACTGACCAACTCGACAATATGGCACATGTCATGTTTGGCGGTCTGACACATCAGCCTGCCGTTAAATTGTGTAAAAAGTTGGTTGAAATTACTCCGCCAGATTTAGAAACTGTTTTTCTTGCTGACTCCGGTTCGGTAGCCGTCGAAATTGCCATGAAAATGGCGGTACAGTTCTGGCAAGCCAAGCAACAGCCAAACAAACAAAAATTTGTCAGTTTACGCGGCGGTTATCATGGCGATACTTTTGGTGCGATGTCGGTCTGCGACCCTCTCACTGGCATGCACACACTTTTCTCTGAAATACTGGCTAAAAACTATTTTGTTCCCTCACCCGCATGCCGCTTTGGAGAAGTCTGCAAAGAAACTCACCTTGCAGACTTAAAATCTGTTCTAAAGCAACATCATGGCTCTATCGCAGCACTGATTCTGGAACCCATCGTGCAGGGTGCTGGTGGTATGAAATTTTATTCTGCCGACTATTTAAAACAGGCAAAATCCCTGTGCCAGCAATATGATGTTTTGCTTATCGCCGATGAAATAGCCACCGGCTTTGGTCGCAGCGGCAAATTATTTGCCTGTGAGCATGCGGGTATTTCACCTGACATTATGTGCCTTGGGAAATCATTAACCGGTGGTTATATGACGCTGGCAGCAACCTTATTCACTAGAGAAATCAGTAACACGATTAGTAACAACCCACCTTATACCTTTATGCATGGCCCAACGTTTATGGGTAATCCGCTGGCTTGCTCTGTGGCGCTGGAAAGCATTCGTTTATTGCAGGCGTCCAACTGGCAAACAAAAATACAGCGTATTGAACAACAATTAAACGCTGGACTCGCGCCGTGTAAAGAACTGGATGATGTGGCTGAGGTGCGCGTGTTAGGCGCTATCGGTGTAGTAGAGCTCAAGCAAGCGGTCAATATGGTAAAGATACAGCAGGCTTTTGTCGATGCCTCAGTATGGATTCGCCCTTTCGGAAAACTCATTTATCTGATGCCGCCTTATATTATTGAAAAAGACGATTTAATGCAGTTATGCAATGTGATTTTCGAGGTCGTTAACGATGGCAAACACCGTTAATTTCATATAATCTTGCTGCCACAGTCTTGCTACTATCAGCCCGCTAACAAATCGGATAATCATCATCGAAGTTAAAAAATCTCTCTGCCGCCCTTTGTTCCTGTCCCTTGCGGTTGTTGTAGTATCGATCATCTTTACTTTTAACTATCTGCCGAAACTGGATAGTGAATCGCTGCTGGAACAAATCCAAAGCAACGGTCATCTAATCGTTGTCACCCGTAATAGTCCAACCACATATTATGAGGCTGCCGATGGTCCTGCCGGCTTCGAATACGAATTGGCAAAGATGTTTGCCGACGAACTAGGGGTTGAACTCACGCTGGTAATCCCGGAGTCTTTTGATGACTTGCTAGAGAAAGTTGCCGACAATCGAGTGCATTTAGCCGCCGCCGGGCTAACCATTACCAAAGACCGTGAAAAAATATTTAATTTTGGGCCGCCCTATCAGGAAATAAGTGAACAACTGGTTTACAACATCGCAAATAGACGACCAAGAACCTTAAAAAATCTACGTGGCACACTGGAAGTAGTCGCCAATTCCAGTCATGAAGAACGCCTAGAATATTTGCGGGAAGTAATCACCGACCTGGAGTGGAAATCCAACGACTCTCTGGAAAGCGGGGAATTGCTACAGATGGTATCTGATAACATCATTGAACACACCATTGCAGACTCTAATGAGTTGGCTTTGAGCCAGCGTTTCATGATCAACTTACGTGTCGCGTTTGATATCAGCGAACCCCAACTATTGGCCTGGGCACTGCCCAAAACAGAGGATAAAAGCCTGCTTCGTGAAGTGCAGAAATTCTTCAAAAAAATCAAGGAAAACGGCGATCTAACGCGATTAATCGAACGCCATTATAGTCATGTTGAAGACTTTGACTACGTTGGCACTAAAATATTTATGCGCCATATTGAAACCCGGCTGCCAACTTATTTAGATTATTTCAAACACTACGCTGAAAAACATGGACTGGACTGGCGGCTTGTGGCTGCCATGGGATACCAGGAATCACACTGGGACCCTGATGCAGTCTCACCCACCGGGGTGCGCGGCATAATGATGCTGACTTCAAGAACAGCCGGTGACCTTGGCATAAAAAATCGTCTTGATCCAGAAAGCAGTATTCGAGGCGGCGCCAAATATTTCAAACAAATGCATACCCGTATGGGTGATGATATCGCCGAACCCGATCGAACCTGGATGGCGATGGCTGCCTATAATGTCGGATTTTTTCACCTAAGAGATGCGAGAGATATTACCCGTAAATTAGGCAAAGACCCTGATCGATGGATTGATGTGAAACAGGCTCTCCCCTTATTAGCGCAAAGCAAGTGGTATAAACAAACCCCCTTTGGTTATGCTCGCGGCTGGGAGCCGGTACATTATGTGGAGAATATCCGCCGTTATTACGATATTTTAAAGTGGGTTGATGACAGCGGCCTCGAAACCACACCCATTCCTGAAGAATTTTTGATGATACCGAATAGCTTGTAAGATAATGCACCTTAATGACACTTAACGGACGTCTGGGAAACAACGTCCTTCGTAGTTCGTTGTTTGTTTTTCGTGAAAAACAAACCTAGTAGTCATCGATAAAGCGCATGGTTTTAAGCCTTTACGCTATTAACGAAAAACGAACAACGAATAACGACCAACGTCTCTTCCTGCCCAAAACCGGACATACAATATTGGCGAATTAACTTTTCTGGCGATAGAACACACCTGCAGAATGTTCAACGCGCTCGAAGTCATCCGTATTCGAGCCTATCGACTGATTGCTTCCAAGCAACAAAATTCCACCCGCGTTTAGCAATGTGGCAAACTGTTTCAAAATGCCGGCTTTCACACCATTTGAGTAATAGACCAGCGTTTCAGGACAGATAATTAAATCCACCGCAGCCATTGATTGAAAATCCTGTGTTAAGTCGCATTGACTAAAATGCACGCTCTGGCGAATCTTGTCTTTCACTTTCCAGCCTCCGCCATCAGCATCAACGGTAGTGTAGCGTTGTTTATACGCCTCACGCAGATCGGATAATTGACCCGCACTGTATATTGAGCGCTCCGCATATTGTATATCTTGCTGCGTGCTGTCTGTTGCCACAATTGAAAAGTTTTTGGAAACGTTGTTTTTGTTTTCGTATTCGGCTATTTCCATTGCCACCGAATATGCCAGTTGTCCTTGTCCACAACCGACAATCCATATTCTTGCCGCTTCTGGTAATTGAGCGAATATATATTTATTTAGAATATGCAGCACAGAGGAGCTAAAAACCCAACCAGAATGGCGTTGCGATATTGCCTGTAGCACCGCTGTGCGCACGTCATCTGCCGCTTTATTTTTTGCGCTCTCACTTTGCAATCGCTGCGCCAGCGTCGCCAGCGAATCTAGCTGATAATCGACTAACAACGGTTCGATTCGTTCGACCAGACAACTGCGCTGCGCTTCGGGTACAACAACACCCAGCACATTTTGCAAAGCGACTAACAAAGATTCGTAATCATCAATTTCATGGGATACAACAGACGACATATTCAGGCCTTCTAACACAATAGGAACATTCACACTAAAGCATAGAAGGAAAATACCGAAGTTCAATCTTCAACGGCGGAATCAT
>CAZYYW010000129.1:0-5193 GCA_964651445.1 uncultured Thiotrichaceae bacterium | reverse complement strand
GAAGCAGGATAAGCTAACCTGCAAGATGCCGATTCACGACTTATTCAGAGGTTCCTTTAGGGTGTTTTTCACTATCGTATCAACCTTCTTTGCTTATGGGCACCTCTATTAATTGCTTGCGCCCTTATGTAAAAAAGCAAAATACTAACGATTAAAAAAGCAAAAGGCTCTGAAAACAGAGCCTTAAGATACTACTGAGTAAAGCTAAAACTTTACCTTTTAATGCCTTTCGCTTTAGTGCATTCCAATTTAGAACGGAATATCATCATCAAAACTGTCATCGACCATAGCAGGCGCTGCTTTTTGTTGTGCCGGTGCTGATTGCTGCGGTGCTTGTTGGGGTGCGGATTGTGACTGTGCGGGTGCGAAGCCACTATCACCACCACGACCGTCTAGCATTTGCATGGTGCCGTTAAAACCTTTTACCACGATTTCTGTGGTGTAGCGATCTTGACCGTCTTGACCTTGCCATTTTCGTGTTTGCAGTTGCCCTTCAACATAAATTTTGGAGCCTTTCTTTAAATACTGACCAACAATCTCTGCCAGCTTGCCGAAAAATACAACACGGTGCCATTCTGTTTTTTCCTTTTTCTCTCCTGAGCTTTTGTCATTCCATGATTCTGAAGTCGCCAATGTTACATTCGCGACTGCATCGCCGCTTGGCATATACTTCACTTCAGGATCCTTGCCTAAATTACCGATTAAAATTACTTTATTTATGCCGCTTTGTGCCATGTTTTCACCATCCGAATTTACTTTTAATTTTAACGACGACGTTATGCCTTGTTGACTGCTAACGATAACAATTTTTCTTCATCAAGGATACGTTTTTTGATTTTTAAATATGCTACTTGACCATTTTCATTCTCATCATCAACCAGAGTCGCCTCTACCACGCCTTTGACCGCCAGTAGTTGCTCGACACTGACACCCTTTACATTAAGCAAATAGGTGCTTAGGGAGCGTGGTTTTTTCATGGTAATAGCCAGCAGTAGCCAGAACACGAGCGCGATTAATGCGGTGTAGTACAAACCCTGCGCTCCCCAGTACTGGTGCGCCAAACCGCCCACGGCACCGCCAGCAAATGCACCAAAAAACTGGCTACTGGAATAAACGCCCATCGCCGTGCCTTTTTGTGTTGCCGGGGCTATTTTACTAATTAACGAAGGCAGCGATGCTTCTAACAGATTGATACCGGTAAAAAAGAGAACCAGCGCCAGCATGGTTAACCACAAAATGGGGGTTTGTATAAACAACAATACGGCAATAATCATGCAGATAATGGCACCAATAAATACCGGTTTCATTGCCTGTTTGCGTTCGCCAATAATGATAAATGGCACCATTGCCACTACCGATAAGGCAAAGACCGGTAGATAAACTTGCCAGTGCTGGCTGGCGGCAATACCGAGGTCATTCAGCAATACCAGCGGTAATATCAGAAATACACACATTAAAACAAAATGTAGAATCAGAATACCCAGATCCAGTCGCAGTAACTGCGGGTTTTTTAGCACGGTTAACAAAGATCCGGTTTCAACTTCGGCATCGCGGTGAAAATGACTGCGCGGTGGGTCTGGCACAAAAAAGTACAAGATTGCGATACCCACTGTCGCCAGTATTGCAGTTCCATAAAAAATACCGTTGATGCCAACCCACTCATTAATAATGGGACCACTAACCATGGAGATGGCGAACGAGGCACCAATGCTGACACCAATAAAAGCCATCATTTTTGTACGGTGTTCTTCACGCGAAAGATCGGCTGCCAGTGCCATCAATGCAGCGGCTATAGCTCCACACCCCTGAATGGCTCGGCCGACAATAATGCCTTCAATGCTTTCTGCGCTGCCGGCAATTAATGAACCGGCAATAAAGATGAGTAAGCCGATAAAAATTACCGGTTTGCGGCCAATACGATCGGACCACATGCCAAAAGGTATTTGCAGTGCTGCCTGCGTCAGGCCGTATATACCCAACGCCAGTCCCATAAGAAACGGCGTCGCACCAGAAAGCTGGTCACCATAGAGTGCAAATACCGGCAAGATCATAAACAAGCCAAGCATACGGAATGCGTAAATAAGAGCCAGCGAAATGGCTGCTTGGCGTTCCTGTGATGCCAGATTGTCGGAAAAAGATGCGGACACTAAGTAAAATAAATGGGGTTAGCTATTGCCGAGAATGATAAAAGACGGCATTCTAGCAGATTGCTAAATATTTACGTTATTTGATTTATGGATACCATTGAAATACGCGGTGCGCGCACCCACAACCTGAAAAATATCGACCTGGATATTCCACGCGATAAGCTGATTGTCATCACTGGTCTGTCGGGTTCCGGCAAGTCATCACTGGCTTTTGACACTATTTTTGCCGAGGGTCAGCGACGTTACGTGCAGTCCTTGTCCACTTATGCGCGTCAATTTCTGTCGATGATGGAAAAACCGGATGTTGATACCATTGAAGGGCTATCACCTGCGATTTCCATCGAACAAAAAACCACCTCGCATAATCCACGCTCGACGGTGGGAACCATTACTGAAATTTACGATTATCTGCGCTTATTATTCGCCCGTGCCGGTACCCCACGTTGCCCAGTACACAATACCGAGCTACAGGCACAGACCATCAGCCAGATGGTTGACCAGGTGTTAGCTTTACCTGAGGGCAGTAGACTGATGCTGTTGGCACCGGTCATTCGTGATCGCAAAGGCGAGCATCTAAACCTGTTCAACGATTTTAAACAACAGGGTTTTATTCGTGCCCGTATTGATGGCACTGTCTATGAACTCGATGAAGTGCCTGAGCTTGATGCTAAAAAGAAACATACCATTGAAGTTGTTGTCGACCGCTTTAAGGTTCGAGAAGATATCAAAACCCGCCTTGCCGAATCTTTTGAAACGGCGCTGTTACTGGCGCACGACGTCGCCACCATTGCTTGGATGGATAACGATGACAGTAAAAACAGCGCAGAAAAAAGCGAACTGGTTTTTTCTTCCAAATTTGCCTGTGCGCATTGTGGTTACAATTTACAGGAACTGGAACCGCGCTTATTTTCCTTCAACAACCCCGCCGGTGCCTGTCCCGAATGCGAAGGCCTTGGGCATAATAATTTTTTCGATCCTGAGCGTGTCATTAATGCCCACCTAAGTCTTGCTGGTGGTGCTATTCGCGGTTGGGATCGCCGTAACGCCTACTATTTCAGTATTATTCAGTCGTTAGCCGATCACTTTGATTTCGATCTCGATACGCCTTTCGAAGAACTTGCCGCCAACACTCAAAAGTTATTAATGTACGGCAGCGGTTCAGAAAAAATTACTTTTCATTATCCCGGCCATGCAGGTCGGCGTGGCAAACAGCGCACCCACAAATTTGAAGGCGTGTTGCACACCATGAAGCGGCGCTATCGCGAAACAGAATCGAATCTGGTGCGCGATGAGCTGGCTAAATTTCTTTCCGTACAAGACTGTCCTGAGTGTGACGGCACTCGTTTAAATGAAGCCGCACGGCATGTTTTTATACAGGAAAAAACCCTGGCAGAACTAACCGCTATGCCAATTCAACACGCCTTTGACTTTTTTAATACGCTTGAACTAGAAGGCCATCGCGCTGAAATTGCTGAAAAAATAAATCGTGAGATTTCTTCACGGTTGAACTTTCTGGTCAATGTTGGGCTGGACTATCTCACCCTCGACCGCGGTTCCGACACCTTATCAGGCGGTGAAGCACAACGTATTCGACTGGCAAGCCAAATTGGTGCAGGTCTGGTCGGGGTCATGTACATTCTCGACGAACCGTCCATCGGGCTGCATCAGCGCGACAATGACCGACTAATCAAAACCTTGAATCACCTACGTGATATTGGCAATACCGTGATCGTAGTCGAACATGATGAAGACGCTATTATGTGCGCCGATCATGTCATTGATATAGGCCCAGGCGCTGGCGTTCACGGCGGTGAAATCATCGCCGCCGGTACGCCGCAAGATATCATGGACAACAAAGAATCTCTCACCGGGCAATACCTTGCTGGCACCAAAAAAATAGAAATACCAAAAAGTCGGACACCTTCAACCGGCGATTTTTTTCGTATTCGCGGTGCCAGTAGCAATAATCTACAGGCTGTCGATGTGGATGTTCCGGTCGGCTTATTCACCTGCGTCACTGGCGTTTCCGGCTCTGGAAAATCGACGCTGATTAACGATACGCTATACCCGATTCTAGCGAAAACCATTAACAATAATTCCATGACCATCGCCGCGCACCAGTCATTTGAAGGTGCCGATTTTTTCGATAAAGTGGTTGATATAGACCAGTCCCCTATTGGCCGCACCCCGCGGTCAAACCCAGCAACCTATACCGGTCTGTTCACTCCCATCCGCGAGCTATTTTCTGCCACCCAGGAATCACGCTCCCGTGGATACAAACCGGGACGCTTTAGCTTTAATGTTAAAGGTGGACGCTGTGAAGCTTGTCAGGGTGACGGTGTCATCAAAGTCGAGATGCATTTCCTGCCGGATGTTTACGTTGATTGTGACATCTGCAAAACGCAACGCTACAACCGTGAAACCCTGGAAATTAAATACAAGGGAAAAAACATTCATCAGGTGCTGGCAATGACCATCGAGGATGCGCTATTGTTTTTCGAAGCAATTCCGGTATTAAAGCGTAAACTCGATACGCTAATGGACGTCGGTCTCGGTTATATTACTTTGGGACAACGCGCCACCACACTTTCTGGCGGTGAGGCGCAGCGCATTAAATTGTCCAAAGAACTTTCCAAACGCGATACCGGCAGCACCGCTTACATCCTCGATGAGCCCACCACTGGCCTGCATTTTCACGATGTACAGCAATTACTCGATGTCCTTATTCGACTGCGTGATCACGGCAATACCGTTATCGTCATCGAACACAACCTCGATATTATTAAAATGGCAGACTGGATTATTGATCTGGGCCCAGAAGGTGGTTACAAAGGCGGTCAGATAATCGCCACCGGCACACCAGAAGAAGTGGCAGAAGTTGACGGCTCATACACCGGTATCTATTTAAAACGCGCCTTAAAACCGAAGGTACAGTGTAAGGGTAAGCACGGATAGTATTAGCAGAACATATAATCTACAGATGTCTGTTACTGGGCAGAAGCGGACAGTCATAAAGATAAAGGATTGTCCGCGAACAACGCAAAAT
>CAZYYW010000128.1:0-5439 GCA_964651445.1 uncultured Thiotrichaceae bacterium | reverse complement strand
CATAGCCGCTGATAACAGGGCAATAGGAATAATAAATACCAGTATTAAAAATACCCACTTAATGCTTTTGAACAACAGGGGTTTTGCACCATGAAAATATTCACGGGTATTAAATGAGCCGCCCATCGAACCTTGGGCTTTTTGTTTTATTTGGGTGTGGCGAATACCAATGGCGGTGCTTAGATTTGATTTGTATTTTATTTTTGTGTTGCGTATTAATGATGCTACGCGGGTAATAAAGGCAAAGGCTGTTAAGGTAATGGTCCAACCGCCATAGAAATTAATTAGATCAGATTCAACGTAGGCAGCAAACGCTGTGCTTAAAGCAAATCCCGAAGCCATGCCTAATAAGGTGTAATTGACCACCGTTAAAGGCGTCGCCCATTCCTGTAAAAATTTAATGCAAGCGTATATCATCGCGGTGCAGATAAATAAGGCGAATGCTAGTCCGGTATTAATTGCGCCGACCAGCAGAGACAGATCGACTACAAAGTCTTCACTCAAAGCAAACAGTACTGGGTTCCAGCCATAGATATGGATCATTGCATAGATAAATGTGGTGCCCATAAATGCCGGCAACACGATAACTTCTCGTGACAACCAGGAAGTTTTCCATTTCGCGGCAGAGCGCCACGCACGTTCGGGATGGCCGAGATGGAAAAAGGATGCCACCAAGCCGGCCATTAAAAACACCAACGCCAACAGACTGCCATAACCATAAAAACCGGGCGAGTCCTGCACCGGTAATACTTGTATAACAGAGTATAACTGACCGGTGTAAAGCGCCAGGAACAAACCTTGGCCGACGCCGATTAAGGTGGTTAAAAAGATAACTGAAAAAGCGGGATGCATATGTTTGTCTCTATATTATTTGTGCGAAGATAAGTAATTGTGTGAATATTTATGCAGCAGGTTTTACCAGCTCATTACATCGTCTAAAGTTTGTTCGTCGTCATCTGGCATGGGTAGCTGACGTTCTTTGTTAAGCGGATTATCGACACGAGTAAGCTCATCTTTGTGGATGGTTATTTTGGCTTTGCGGCGCGGTAAATAGTGATTGGCGGGTTTAGTGCCCCACTCCGGCATTAATTGATAACCACCATTATCACGAATTTGTTCCGATACATTTGAGTTCGGATCGTTGACGTCGCCAAATAATCGGGCACTGGTTGGGCAGGCTAAAACACAGGCCGGTTTGCGCTCAGATTCGGGCAAGGTTTCATCGTAAATACGGTCCACACATAAGGTACATTTTTTCATTACCTTTTGGTTTTCATCGAGTTCACGTGCGCCATAAGGACACGCCCAAGAACAGTATTTACAGCCGATGCACTTATCGTAATCAACTAGCACAATGCCGTCTTCTTCGCGTTTATAGCTGGCACCGGTGGGACACACTGGCACACAGGGTGGCTCCTCGCAGTGCAAGCAGCTTTTAGGAAAGTGAACCGTTTCTGTGTTGGGGTATTCACCAATTTCAAAAGTTTGAACACGGTTAAAAAAAGTGCCGGTGGGGTCTTTCTCGTATGGATTATAGTCGGACATAAATCCGGCCGTGCCTGAGGTGTTCCATTCTTTACAGCTCGTCACGCAGGCATGACAGCCAACACAAACATTTAAGTCAATCACTAAAGCCAGTTGTGTCATTATTTTTTTCCCTGTTTTTTATGTTGGGTGCCGGCAAAGTACTTTAACCAACGACCACGAAAGGATGTGCTACCAGGTGTTTTTGCACCCTGCTTAAATTGTGGAAAGGTTTCTTCTGGTTCGCCTTCAGCAACAGGATAAATTTTTACCCGTACGTCATACCAGCCTGCTTGCCCGGTTACCGGGTCTGAATTTGAAAGATGTTGACCGGCTTTACTGGCGGGTAATTCTTCACTAATTAAGTGGTTTAATAAAAAGCCTTTTTGTGATTCATTGGCATTTTTCTTTAAACCCCAGGTACCTTTGGCTTTGCCAATGGCGTTCCAGGTCCACACGGTGCCGGGTTCAACGGCTTCGGAATGGCGGCACAGGCAGCGAACTTTGCCGTGCATGGATTCAACCCACATCCACGCGCCATCTTTTATGCCCGCCGCTTCCGCGGTTTTAGTGTTGACGTTTAAATAATTATGCGTGTGTATTTGGCGTAACCAGGCGTTTTGCGAATCCCAGGAATGGTACATTGCCATCGGTCGTTGCGTTATTGCGTTTAACGGGTACTTGCGCAGGTCTGTTTGCTGTGCTTCCAAGGTGTCAGAGTAAAATGGCAAGGGATCAAAATGTGTATTGATGCGATCACGCAAATGATCGGGTGGTTGCTTGCCATCGGATTTGCCCTGTGCAGCAAGGCGAAATTTTTGTAAGACTTCACTGTATATATGAATGTTAATCGGTTCAGCATAGCGAGTCAGGCTATGGCGTTTTGCCCACTCCAGATAACCCTGGTTCCAGTTACGCATGTACTGGTATGACTTAGGTAGTTCGTATTGGAACACACAATTATTTTTCTCGTACATTTCCCATTGATTGGGATTGGGCTCACCTTTCATAAACTTTTCGCCGCCCTTGCCGCGCCAGCCAGCCAGAAAACCGATGCCAGAACCGGGTGCCGTTTCGTAGTTAATAACAAAGTCAGGGTAATCGCGGTATTTGCGCTCCCCCGCTTCGTTGACAAAAACCGGCAGTTTCAAGCGTGAGCCAAGCTCAATAAGGACTTCCTGAAACGGCTTGCATTCACCGGTTGGTGGTAATACGGGTATGCGTACCGAGTCTGCCGGGCCATCAAATTCAGAAATCGGGCGGTCTAACATCGACATCACATCGTGGCGTTCCAGATAGGTGGTATCCGGTAAAACCAAATCGGCGAAGGAAACCATTTCCGATTCGAAGGTATCGCAGACAATCAGGAAAGGAATTTTATATTCGCCCTGCTCGTCCTTATCGTTCAGCATGTCGCGCACACTGGTGGTATTCATGGTTGAGTTCCATGCCATATTGGACATGAAAATCATCATAGTATCAATGGGATACGGATCACCACGCCAGGCATTGGTAATGGCGTTTTGCATGAGACCATGCACTGACAAAGGGTGCTCCCATGAGAAAGCTTTATCCAGACGTATCGGTTGGCCATCATCATCAACAAATAAATCGTCGGGGTCGGCAGGCCAGCCTAACGGCATGCCATTGAGCGGTGTGTTGGGTTGTATATCGTCCCAGCTTGTTGGCGATTTAGCACAAGGTGGAATCGGCCGCGGAAATGGTGCTTTATGACGAAAGCCACCGGGTCGGTCGATGGTGCCTAAAATGCTCATTAAAATAGACATCGCGCGTATGGTTTGAAAGCCATTGGAGTGTGCAGCCAGGCCACGCATGGCATGGAAAGATACTGGGTTACCCGTAATATGGTCGTGCTCATTGCCCCAGGTATCGGTCCATGAAATCGGTAATTCAATTTTTTCATCACGCGCAGTAATGCCCATCTCGTAGGCAAGGCGTTTGATGGTTTCAGCCGAAATGCCGGTAATTTTTTCGGCCCATTCCGGTGTGTAATCTTTCACTCGATCGACCAATAACTGAAAAGCGGGTTTAACCGGCGTACCGTCATCGAGTTTGAATTCACCCAGCAGGTATGGGTCAGAACCATTGGTGTGCATGGAGATAGGTTTGTTTAGCTCACGATCCCACCACAGTTTATTTTGTGCATCAAAACAGCCCTCTTCATTGGGCACTTCAAAGCGCACAAACATGCCGTGTTCCGAGGATTTTTCATCCAGATTGACCAGCTCGGCAGAGTTGGTGTAATTAACCAGAAAATCACGGTCATACAGACCCTGTTTAATTATTTCATTAATAATGGACAGGAATAGAGCGCCATCCGTACCGGGCTTGATCGGCACCCACTCATCGGCAATGGCGGCATAACCACTGCGTACCGGATTAATGGCAATAAACTTGCCACCATTACGTTTAAACTCCGCCAGTGCCATTTTCATCGGGTTGGAATGATGATCTTCCGCGGTTCCAATCATAATGAACAACTTGGAACGTTCTAAATCCGGGCCGCCAAACTCCCAGAATGAGCCACCGATGGTGTAAATCATACCGGCAGCCATGTTCACCGAACACAAACCACCGTGCGCGGCATAATTAGGCGTACCATATTGTTTGGCAAATAGCCCCGTCAAGGCTTGCATTTGATCACGGCCAGTGAACAGCGCGAACTTTTTAGGATCGGTCGCGCGAATATGCGCTAGGCGTTCTTCCATAATAGAAAACGCTTTGTCCCAGGAAATTTCCTCAAATTCGTTGTCACCACGGTTGCTATTAGGTTTACGCATCAGTGGCTTGGTCAAACGTGCCGGTGAATACTGCTTCATAATGCCAGAAGCCCCTTTGGCGCAAATCACCCCTTTATTGAGTGGGTGGTCAGGATTGCCCTGAATATAACGCACCTCGCCATCACGTAAGGTAA
This sequence comes from uncultured Thiotrichaceae bacterium, assembly GCA_964651445.1. Taxonomy (GTDB): domain Bacteria; phylum Pseudomonadota; class Gammaproteobacteria; order SZUA-229; family SZUA-229. The sequence continues at coordinate 980 of CAZYYW010000128.1, read as the reverse complement.
CGCGAATACCGCAACGGCAGGCACACATATAACAGGTAGTGTTTTTTGTCTCTATGCGACTGTTTTCATCGGTCGCTTTCGACGTTGGATTATGAACGGGCTGAGACATGGTTTTTCCAAATGAGAGATGGCTGCGGTTTAGGCAGCCATCTATAGAATAATATCAAAGGCTTACTGTACGTGAATGACAGGCGTTTGGCTAATTAGCATTATTAAAGTAGTCATAAAATATTACTAGAGACCTTTGCACGATACAGGCGCGAAAGGAAAAAAGGCTAAAATTTTGCTGATTAAGGCAGGAAACGCAGATAATAGCTGGCTATTGGCAAGTTTTCTAACGAAAAGCAGTGAAATTTTAGACATTTTTACTCGTGATTGTATCGTGCAAAGGTCTCTAGTATATTCTAATATAAATACAGCTTATGAGCGGCTATGCCTTTGTATACAAAGCGATATATGTCAGATTCATCAGAGGTATATTGATAACAATATTTTATGGCTGATCTCTTTTTAATAAGGAAGTGGCTGGATTAAAGAGCCAGCCTTAAATAAAACGCGTTCTAAACAGATGATTTGATTAATAAAAAATCTGTCATATTTTCAACAAAATGAAATTTTGTGCTATATATCCTTTAGTTGTTGCTTGGTGACACTCGAATGAAGCTTTTATCGGCAGCAGGGTAAATGCAAATAAATAGACTTTTCTAAAAGTTTGTTGGAGTTGGCACAATGAGTACATCTAAAAATAAAGGCTGGTTTGTTGGTATCTTTGCATTTGTGGCACTGTTTACAGGTTCCAGTATGATCTTTAGTAGTGAGATGGACGAGCAGCCCAGCTACATTCAATTTTCTAATCTTAGCGACTCAGATCTCGATATGATTCTTGCGGTAAAAGCAGAAATGCGGGCAGCGAACGTTCAGTCGAATTAATGCTTAAAGAGACCTTTGCACGATACAATCACGAGTAAAGGTCTCTAAAC
>CAZYYW010000127.1:2447-5442 GCA_964651445.1 uncultured Thiotrichaceae bacterium | reverse complement strand
TAGTGTTAACTTTAAATATGCTCTGTGACCTCTGTGGTCTCGGCAACTGCTCCATGCGTTGCCCTACCTTCTGCATCCATGCAGTCGTCTGTGTCTATATCTTTATGCCCACTACGTTATGGCATAGACCCTTAATTTTCAGTGCTGCGTAATTTAGTGAGTACGGCCTCAAGGTCTTCGTATAGAGGCGCGGTTATATCAATGGGGCTTGCCAGTGGTAAATGCAACTGTTTGGCATGCAGAAACAGGCGTTTTAATCCCATTTTACGAAATACTTGATTACTGGTTTTGTCACCGTACTTAGTGTCGCCGACGATGGCATGGCCACTGTGTAATGCATGCACCCGAATCTGATGTGTGCGTCCGGTTTCGATGGTTATTTTCATTAAACTGCAAGTTCGCCCATCGTCGCGGGTAAAAATCTCCAGCGGTTCGAAATGGCTGATGGCGCGGTCACCAGTCGTATCCGCCTGCATAATGTGCTCACCACCGCGTTTTATTTTACTGATACCCATATCAATGGTTTGAACACCGCCTTGCCAGGCACCATTGAGCAGGGCAATGTAGATTTTTTCTATATGCTCAATGGTCTCGTGACGTAACATCTGATGAAGTTGTGCCAGCACCTGACGGTTTTTAGCCAGTAACAAACAACCACTGGTTTCACGGTCCAGGCGATGCACCAGTTCCAGTGATTGCTGTGGCGCAATTTGCCGAAAAGCCTCGATAACGCCAAATTTTAATCCACTGCCTTTATGCACGGCAATGCCGCTGGGTTTATTGATGGCAATGATGTCGTCGTTTTCGAAAATAATGGCCTTTTTTAGTAACTCAAGCACTGCTGTAGGGACAGCGTCGTCCTCGTTATCACTGACCCTAACTGGCGGTAGGCGTAAAGCATCACCGTCGCATAATTTGTAATGCGGTTTTTTTCTGCCACCATTAATACGCACTTGTCCGCTGCGCAGCAAGCGGTAGATATGGCTTTTAGGCACACCTTTAAGGTGTTTGACTAAAAAATTATCAATGCGCTGTCCCGCTTGGGACTCGCTGATAATGATCTTGCTGACGCTGTGTGGGCTTGTTTCCATAGATATACTTGAAACGTTGATTTTAAGTTTTTAACGGGTTGAATACTGTCTTTAATGGCGGCAATCAACACCATAATTAATAGCGGTTGACCAAAGCCCAGTATTTTGACAGACTTAGCGGTGCAGGTGCTAGCTTTAGATAAGCGATTGCATTTGTTAGGAATTTTGCCACAAAAAAAAATAACAGGCACTAAATAAAGGATTACCGCTTGATGAACAGTCATCAAGAAAGCGATGTTGCAAACAAATCGCTGCACAATAGCTGAAAATACCGACATGTTCGAAGCGTTCACTGGTTTTATATCGTTAAGTGTGTTGCGTTTTACAAGGTCGTTATTTTCAGCAAAAAAACTGATTTTATGTGTTTGCTTATAGTGTTTTACAACAGGCTTACTGCCTTGATGAAAGCCTGTTTTTTAAAAAAACATGAGCAAATACAGAATTAACAAGCCCAAAAAGGCTATTTTTGATTAATGATTTCCCCTATCTTTATTACTGATTACGCCATTACTCTGTCTGAGACAGCATTTATTGCGACCGCTTTTGCGTTGTCGTTTGTGCTTTTACGTCTTTGTGCATTGCAGTATGCGGTTGGACGCTCGTTAAGAGCTGTGCCGCTGAAAAACGCTAGCAGTGGTTTGAGAACGGGACCAATAACAGGTTTAACAACTAATGAAAAGAATACTTATCAATGCGCTCCAGAAAGAGGAAGTACGTGTGGCCATGGTCAATGGTCAGCAACTATACGATCTGGATGTCGAAGTTCCGTCTCGCGAGCAGAAAAAATCCAACGTTTACAAGGGTAAAATAACCCGCGTAGAACCCAGCCTAGAAGCATGTTTTGTTGACTATGGCGCAGATCGCCATGGTTTTCTGCCGTTCAAAGAAATTTCACGCATGTACTTTACCGAGGAGGCACAAAAGTCTTCTGGTCGCCCTGATATCCGCACTGCCATTAAAGAAGGCCAGGAAGTGGTTATTCAGGTGGAAAAAGAAGAGCGCGGCAACAAAGGCGCGGCTATCACCACGTTTATTAGCTTGGCAGGTCGTTATTTGGTGCTAATGCCAAATAATCCTCGCGCCGGTGGTGTTTCTCGCCGTATTGAAGGCGAAGATCGTAGCCTTATTCGTGAGGCTTTAAGCCAACTGGAAGTGCCTAATGGCATGGGGCTTATTGTGCGTACTGCCGGTGTTGGTCGCAATGCGGAAGAACTGCAATGGGATCTGGACTATCTGCTACAGCTGTGGACAGCCTTTGAAAAAGCGGCAGCAGAAAAACCATCGCCGTTTTTGATCTATCAGGAAAGTGGAATCACGACACGTGCATTAAGGGATTATTTCAGAAACGATATTGCCGAGGTACTGATCGACTCCAAAGAAGTTTATGAGGAGGCGGTAGATTTTGTTAGCCAAGTTATGCCCAACAGCATCGATAAAATTAAATATTACGATGATACCGTACCGCTGTTTAATCGCTTTCAGGTAGAAAACCAGATTGAATCGGCGTACCGACGTGAGGTGACCTTACCCTCCGGTGGCGAGATTGTTATCGACCATACTGAAGCGCTAATTTCGATTGATATTAACTCTGCTCGCGCGACCAAAGGTGGCGATATCGAAGAGACAGCAACCAACACCAATTTAGAAGCCGCTGATGAAATCGCGCGTCAGTTACGATTACGTGATTTAGGTGGTCTGGTGGTCATCGATTTTATCGACATGATGAACAACCGCAATCAACGGGCGATCGAAAACCGTCTTAACGCGGCGGTGCAATTGGATCGTGCACGGGTACAGATAGGCCGTATTTCACGATTTGGTCTGCTTGAAATGTCACGTCAACGGCTAAAACCTTCGCTGGGTGAATCCACACAAATCGTTTGTCCACGTTGTACCGGTCAGGG
>CAZYYW010000127.1:0-2347 GCA_964651445.1 uncultured Thiotrichaceae bacterium | reverse complement strand
AACCTTCGCTGGGTGAATCCACACAAATCGTTTGTCCACGTTGTACCGGTCAGGGTACCATCCGTACCGTTGAATCGCTGTCTTTGTCTTTGGTTCGCATCATCGAAGAAGAAGCATTAAAGGCAGGTACTGCACGGGTTGATGTGCACGTGCCGATTGATGTCGCAACTTACATCTTGAATGAAAAACGTCAGGTTATCCTCGATGCAGAAAAACAAAGCGGTGTGCATATACTGATTATTGCGAATCCAACGCTGGAAACGCCGCAATACAAAGTCGAACGTGTACGCAAAAGCGATCATAATGAAAATGATGAAACCGCTAGTTATCAACGTGCAGAAAAAGATGAACGACATGAGGTTGCTCTGGTGCAGGAGAAACCAATACAGCCAGAAACGGCAGCAGTGTCTTCTATCTCTCCCGGACGTCGGCCGACGGTTGTAAAAGAACCGAAAGCACCGGTTGCCGAGACAAAACCCATCAAGACGGGGCTACTCAGCAAAATTGTCTCTATTTTTACGGGCGACAAAGAAGCAGAAACGGAAGAGAAAAAACCAGCCCCTCGAAAGAATGCGCAGCGCAACCGTAATCAGCAGCGTGGTAACAACCAGAATAGGAGCCGTAATAACAATAATAGGGGGCGCAACCGTAACCGCAAGCCCGATGCTAATCGTGGTTCATCGCAAGAGGGTAAAGCCGATAGCCGCCAGGACAGCCGCCAAGACAACCGTCAGGATAATAAGCCGTCGAAAGCAAATACTGCGCAGTCGGCTGATAAACCAGATAGCCAATCAGCAAACCAGCCGGGAGGTCAATCTGGCAGCCAGTCCGGCAGCCAACCCAATCGCAATCGCCGCCGGCGTAATAATCGGCCGAAAAATACCGATTCCAGAAGTGCCGATTCCAGAAGTACAGAGCCAAAAAACGTCGAGCAGAAGAGTCAAAACAGTGAAGCGAAAAGTGCTGATGTAAAAAATACAGCGACTACGGCACAAGCTGCAAGTACAGCATCAACATCAACATCAACGCAGCAGCAGCCCACTCAGGATAAAAAACCTGTGGCTACACAGAATGTGGATAAAACTGTAAGTAAAACGGCAGATAAAACTACGGCGAACAAAGCAAAAGGTGAGAGTAAGCCAGCTGTAGAAAAGGCGAATGCTAAGGCTAAGGCCGACACTCAGACGACGGATAAACAGCCCATGTCGAATGAAAATAGACCGGCTACATCATCGGTTGATAATTGATTGATCGCGCAGTGATTTTTCTAGGATTAAGTCTTAGCCGTGCTTCTGGATATGCGCCAGTAAGCCAGCAGAGGCTTGCTCCACGAGATTTAATACAATCTCAAAGCCACGACCCTGACCATAATAGGGGTCTGGCACTTCGGATTCATTGCCATCACTGAAATCAAGAAACAGATGTAAACGCTGTTTGTAGCCCGCTGGGCAAATAGAAAGTAAGTTCTCTTTGTTGCTTTCATCCATCGCAATAACATAGTCGAATTCTATAAAATCATCGGCATTGACCCGTCTTGCCCGTTGCGCACTGAGATCGACGCCGCGTTTAATAGCCGCATCCTGAGAGCGACGATCAGGCTCGTTGCCGACATGGTAGGCGTGGGTGCCAGCAGAATCAATGATGATTTCATCAGCAAGATTTTGTTGTTCCACCAAATGGCGAAACACACCCTCAGCGGTAGGCGATCGGCAAATATTGCCCATGCAAACAAATAGCACTTTTATTGGTTTATTGTTATTCATAATTATCTTTTTTAATCAGTTGACTGCGCATTGCTGTAATCTTACCAAATTAACGCACAGCAGTTAGAATGGCGTAACACAACACAAACAACCTCATGTCCTAGCACATGTTATTTCATGACTTACAAAAGGATGTTAACAATACATGGTCACCGGTGAACTAAAAAGCCAAGTCGATAAAATCTGGGAATCCTTTTGGACGGGCGGCATTGCCAACCCGCTCACCGTGATCGAACAATTCACTTTCTTATTGTTTCTGCGCCGCTTAGATGAGCGTCAGCAGTTAGCCGAAAAAAAAGCCAATATGATTGGTGGTGAAGTGCAGCATAAACTCTATAGCGATGCTCACAGTAAGTTTCGCTGGCATAACTTCAAAAATAACGACCCCGAAACCCTGTTCGGCTTGTTTACCCAACCGCAGGCGGATGCCGATAATCTCACTGTTTTTGAACACATGAAACAGTTGGGTAACCAGGCGGGCGTATTTGCCCAATACATGAAAGGTGCCACCTTCATGATTCCAACGCCAAAATTGTTGGATCAAGTGGTGCAGATGATCGACAAAATTAAAATGGATGACCGTG
>CAZYYW010000126.1:0-5495 GCA_964651445.1 uncultured Thiotrichaceae bacterium | reverse complement strand
TATCGGTTGAGCCAGTCGAGTAATTTTTAGAAAAAAAGTCTGATGACTGGTCGGGATACTCAGAAATATTAAGGATGTTTTGATACAAATGTCTGATAAAGCATCAAAATATTGTGTAATATCCGCGTCCATATGAAAAGCTTGTTATTTCCCTTTTTCTTCTTTATCGTTCTATCGTTCAGCTTGACAGTATTTGCAGATGTTGTTAAACCGGCATTGGTTGAAATTAATGTCGATACTGAAAAAACGATCGTGATCGAGGTTCGAGCGAGTATTGAAGCCTTGCTTACTGGCATAAACGCGCAGTATCAAAACACCACTGAAGCGCCCAATGCAGAAGAATACGATGAATTTCGTGTTTTATCCGCGGATGAATTACAGCAGGCGTTTAATACATTTAAACAGTCATTTCTACAGTCAATATCCATCGAGGCTGTCAATAACCAGAATAGAAAAAAAATAGCGTTAAAGATCGAGTCAGTGACCATTCCTCCCACCGGTTACACCAAAGTTCCTCGTATCAGTGTGATTCGTTTAGTGGCTACCTTACCAATCAATACCGATGCGCTGATATGGTATTACCCGGAAAAATTTGGTGATAATGCGGTTCGTGTCAGGCAGATAGACCAAGCAAGTGAGCAATGGCACTGGTCGCAATGGCAGTGGCTGCGTAATGACGAAACCAGTAAGGTTTTTTCGTTAACTGAAATTGTCGCCAAACAGTCAACTTGGGAGGTGATAAGCGCCTATGTAGTGATTGGTTTCGAGCATATTATCCCCAAGGGACTTGATCACATCCTGTTTATATTAGGTTTGTTTTTATTGTCCACGCACTGGCGACCCTTAATATTGCAGGTGACTATGTTCACCGTGGCACATACAATAACACTTGGATTGGCAATGCATAAGGTAATAGAATTACCGGCTAATGTTATTGAACCATTGATTGCGCTCTCTATTGCCTATGTAGGACTGGAAAATATATTCGCTAGAAAGCTGCATAAAAGCCGTTTAGCGTTGGTGTTTTTGTTCGGTTTGTTACATGGCTTAGGTTTCGCCGGCGTACTGTCAGATTTTGGCATGCCAAAGGATGACTTTATGACGGCATTAATTAGTTTTAATGTGGGCGTTGAACTTGGTCAGCTTTCGGTGCTCTTAATGGCGTTTCTGTTGTTTAGGTTCTGGTTTAAAGAACCAGAGCAATACCGGAAATTTATTGTGCTACCAGGATCTATCTTCATTTCAGTCATCGCGTCATACTGGTTTTTAGAAAGGCTTGAATTATTTTAAGAAGAGGGCTGAATGTCCATTAAACATATGAAAAAAATTATTATTTTATTTGCCAGTTTGCTCATTGTTTCCTGTGCGAATACCAAGGTAACTCAACATTGGCTGGATGAAGAACATAGCAAAGCCTATCAGCACCTAATGATTATCGGTATCTCGGATAGTCAGCAAACTCGTCGCGTATTTGAAAATCATTTTGTCTCTGAATTGAACAAGTTAGACATTACTGCGACAGCCAGTTTTACCTTAATTAATAGCCGGCAAAAAATGAACCGAGAAACAGTGATTGAAGCAATTAAAGGCACGCCGATTGATGCTGTTCTGGTTTCCTATCTGGTATCATCTGAAACACGGGTGCAACACCATGAATCTCCTTTGAGTCAGGGTTATTCAGGCGATGTTGAAAACAAGCGGATATCTGCCACGCTGATTGCAACACGCGGTCGCACCAGTAGTTCTGAAATTATCACCTTGAAAAATGACCTTTATGAAGCAAAGACAAAGACTCTGGTCTGGAGCACCCAAACCAGAACGGTTGCTCCCGATTCTATCGATGAGGTTGTTACGGATGTGGTTGCGTTACTCATAAACCAGATGATGCGCGACGATGTCATAAAATAATTATAATTATCAAATGTTTAACAGCGTCATTGTGTTTTAGTGAGCAGTTGTTATCATGACTTGAATATGTCAAAAATTAATCAATGGAAAAAAATATGAATTGGATGAAAAAATCACTAAGTAAAGTCGTTTTATTGTGTGTTGGAGCTATTTTTATAGCGTCGTGTGCGAATACCAAAATTTCTCAATCTTGGGTAGAACCGAACAATAAAAAATCTTATAACGATCTGTTAATTATTGCCATTGCTGAGAGTGAACAAAACAGACGTGCCTACGAAAGCCATTTTGTAGAAGTGCTGAAGGCGCAGGGCATTGAAGCTATCGCCAGCTACAAACTAATTAAAAGCAGTGAAAAAATAGAACGAGATGTGATCGCCAAAGCCATTAAAGGTTTAGATATTGATGGTGTTATTGTGACCCATTTGGTGGGTGTTAATGAGGAAACGGTTTACCGTCCAGCGACGGGTTATGGGTATGGCGGTTATGGTGGTATTCGACACGGCGGCGGACATTATGGCGGACTGTACAGCTACTATCCTCACGTAAGCAGCTATGCAGCGACTCCCGGTTATTACACCACGCATGAAACCTACACCCTGGAAACGAACTTATATGATGTTACATCAGAGAATTTAGTTTGGTCAGCACGCAGTCGCTCTTTTGCACCAGAATCTGTACAGGAAGTAATCGTTGACCTAATAAAACTGCTGGTAGACGACCTCCAGCAAAATAATCTTATCAAGAAAAAATAACAAATTTAAATTAATAATAAAAATATGCGTATAAATAATCTTGCTTTAAGCGGGCTGTTCGGCCTGCTTGTTCTATTGGTTCTATCTAGCTGCAGTAATACAAAATTGGAGGGCACTTGGTCTGATCCTAACAACAAAGCATCGTATGCAAACATAATGGTTGTTGGCATTTCTGATAAAAAGCAGACGCGGCGTGCTTACGAGTCTTATTTTGTTGCCAGTCTGCGAGACAAAGGGGTGAACAGCTTAGCGAGCTACACTCTAATTAGTCAGGAAGATGAAAAAGAATTTGGATCGGATAAGGGTGAATTTAAGAAAATAATCAAGGCTGCCATTAAAGGCAGTAATATTGATGCCGTTCTAATCACGCATGTAGCGTCGATAGAAGAAGATGATGTTTATCGACCATCGATGGACTTTCAACCTGTTTACGGCATGCCTTATTCGTCAGGGTATTATGGTGGTATGTATGGCTACCACGGTTATGTCACCACTTACGTGCAGCAACCAGGATACTATACTGAAGAGAAGACTTATATTCTTGAATCCAATCTGTATGACGTCAAAACCGAAGAACTGGTGTGGACGACACGTAGCCGAACCTTTTCACCCGGCCCTATGGATGAAGCGATAGGCGACATCTCGCGTTTGATCATTGACGATCTGGTTTCACGCAAACTTATTAAGTGAGTACTTAACCCGGATGTTTCAACCCAAAGAACTGTTTATCGGCTTGCGCTATATCCGCGCAAGGCGTAAGAGTCATTTCGTTTCTTTTATTGCTTTTATCTCAATCGCCGGTGTTGCTCTCGGGGTGTTTGCGCTTATCGTCGTGCTTTCGGTGATGAATGGTTTTGGAAATGAGCTGCGTGATCGAACATTAAGCATGACATCACATGCGACCATCACAGGCTATGACGGCTACATTCGTGATTGGCCTGCAGTGTTAGAAAAAGTCGAAAAAAATGATGAAGTCGTCGCGGCTGCACCCTATATTCGCAAAGAAGTAATGTTGTCCAATGGGCGGCGTGTCAGTGGCTCATTAATTCGGGGCATTGCACCGGAGATGGAAAAACAGGTGTCACTGGTTGAAGAGAAAATGATTTCCGGCAGCTTAAGCGACCTGAAAGCTGGCGAGTATGGCATCGTACTCGGGCGCGAATTAGCCAACGCTCTTTCTGTCTATGAAGGCGATCGTATTACTGTTATCACCCCACAGGCGAGTATTACGGCAGTAGGCGTTATGCCGCGTTTGCGCCGTTTTCGAGTGGTCGGTGTGTTTGAAGTGGGTATGCATCAATATGATGCCGCCATGGCTTATATCCATTTGCAGGATGCCGCAAAATTATTCAGTTACAAAGACAAGGTTAATGGTGTCCGCCTAAAACTGACCGATTTATTTGAGGCGCCCAGAATTACGTACGGCATCGAAAAAGATTTTGGTGAAGATTACTGGGTAAAAGACTGGTCGAAACAGCACAAAAATTTCTTCCGTGCATTGCAAACAGAAAAAACGGTCATGTTTATCATTTTATTAATGATGGTCTCAGTGGCAGCGCTCAATATTGTTTCCACCTTGATGATGACGGTGACAGATAAAGAATCAGACATTGCGATTTTGCGCGCCCTCGGTATGCGACCGTCGAGCATTATGACTATTTTTATTATTCAAGGTGCCTTTATTGGTTTCTTTGGCACCGTTATCGGCGTTTCGGCAGGTGTGCCTGTGGCGTTACATGTTTTCGAAATAGTTTCCTGGTTAGAGCAGTTATTCAACACTGATTTCTTACCCAGCGATGTTTATTACATTAGTGATATCGTGGCGGATGTTAAAGTCAGCGAAGTGGTTACTTATGCCTTATCGGCTTTTTCAGTCACCATACTGGCGACTATTTACCCCGCATGGCGAGCTTCTCGTACCTTACCCGCAGAGGCACTGCGTTATGAATAATCAGCGTTTTAATGCTGGGTGGTCAGTCTAATGTTACGAGCAGAAAACATTGGGAAAGATTATAACGATGGCGCACGAGATGATCTACATGTATTGAAAAATATTAATTTTTCGCTGGATCATGGTGAAACCACTGCCATTATCGGTACCTCTGGATCAGGAAAAACAACCTTGCTTAACATTCTGGGTGGTTTGGATAAGCCAACGTCGGGGCGCGTGTTTTTAAACGAAGCTGACGTACATAAATTATCAGAAAAAAAACGTTGCACCTTAAGAAATCAGCATTTTGGTTTTATCTACCAATTTCATCATCTGTTACCAGAATTTACTGCGCTGGAAAATGTCGCCATGCCATTGTTGATTAAGGGTGACGCCATAGATAAAATAAATGACCGTGCTGAAAAAGTGCTGGATGACGTCGGCTTAAAACACCGTATCCATCACAAACCCAGTGAGTTATCGGGTGGCGAAAGACAACGTGCAGCCATTGCCCGCGCTCTAATCCATCGACCTGATTGCATCTTTGCCGACGAACCCACCGGCAATCTCGATCGAAAAAATGCCGAAGCGGCGATTGATCTCATTATCAACCTCAATCAAGAATACCAAACCTCACTGGTTATCGTTACCCACGATTTGAAAATTGCCGAACAGATGAAGACGGTTTATACACTTGAAGATGGTATATTGGAAAAGAAGTAGTTGTGTTTTTGGTTGTCACGGTGAGCATTTGCGGAGAGATTTTTTGTATGATAAATCACTGCTGTAGTCGGTTATACAGACCTGTATAGAGTCCGAGACATGATTTCAATTTGTTACTGAGACGCGCTGTAAACACATCCATGTGCGCTCGAATGCCGCGTCCATGCGGCATACGGTCACAG
>CAZYYW010000125.1:0-5532 GCA_964651445.1 uncultured Thiotrichaceae bacterium | reverse complement strand
AAAAACACCCAACAAAAAAACTACAAAAACGAAAGAATCTCCGATTCAATTTCATCTTTCTCAACAATCGTCTTCTGCGTTATCGGTTTATCAAAAAGCCCACTAATAATCGCAGGAATCTCAATCCCCGCTTCTTGTGCAATTGATTTCAAAGCATCAATGTCGCTTGCATCTACTTCACCTGTTAATGCATTGGCAATAACCGGTGAAAATTTTGTCCATTCGGCTGTCGAGTAGACAATGGTTTTCAGTTTTTTTTCTCTGCAAGTATCGTAGGCTTTCAAACATGTCGCGGTATGCGGGTCCATTAAATAGCCGTCTGCAAATGCATCTTTAATATATCGTTTACCTTCGTCATCATTACAAAAATCGGCTGCAAAAATAGTTTGTAATTGTGTTAGTTCATCATCGTTTAACTGATAGTGTTTATCTTCATCCAGTTGTTGCATTAACTCTTTGGCACGTGCCGAGCCAAACATATCAAAAAAGATACGTTCGATATTGGACGATTTTAAAATGTCCATTGCCGGTGAGGTTGTGGCGATGACTGAGGAGTTTCTCAGGTCGTAAACACCGTTTTTGATAAGTTGAGTCAGAATGTTGTTGCTGTTGGATGCAATTAGAATTTTTTCAACTGGCAGCCCCATCTTCATCGCGTAGTAACCACCGAGGGCATTACCAAAGTTTCCGCTGGGAACGTTCAAGTAAACTTTTTCACCAAAGGTAATGGCTTTCTGGCGAATTAATTCCAAATAAGAATGAATATGATAAATTGTCTGAAAAATAATGCGACCAAAGTTAACCGAATTTGCTGCCGATAGCAGGATATTTTTTTCTTTTAAGGTGTCGTTAAATGTTTCTGACGCAAGCAGATGTTTCAGTGCATTTTGGGTATCATCAAAATCACCTTTGACACCGATAACCTTTAAGTTAGCGGCGTCTTCAGTTACCATTTGCAGGCGTTGTACATCAGAGGTTCCGCCATCGGGGTACATGCAGGCAACGTGAATATTGGCTTTGTTTTTAAAGGTTTCCAGTGCTGCTGGGCCAGTATCGCCAGAGGTGGCGGCAAGGATGAGGAAATGCTCATTCCGGCTTTGCGCAATTGATGACAAAACTGTGCCGAAGGGTTGCAGCGCCATGTCTTTAAATGCCCGCGTCGGCCCGTGCCATAATTCACTGACATAAAGGTCTTCTTTGACTTTTACCACAGGCACTGGGTTATCCGGGTCATCAAAATTATCGTAAAGCGATAAAGCTTTATCAATAATGTCATTATCAATGTCAATTTCAAAAGCAGCTAATACCGCACGTGCCAGTGTTTTATAGTCGGAATTAAGGTGTGATTTTAAAAACGGTTCGCCTAGCACTGGCAGTGTTTCCGGTGAGTAGATGCCACCATAGGAAGCGATGGGTGCTAGGATTGCTTCAGAAAAGCTAACTGTTTCAGGGTGTTGTCCGTCGTTGCCGCGTGTTTCAATAAAATTCATGGTAGATCCAGCTAGTTGTACCCGGTTGTTAATATTTTGTTGAGAATGTCATTTCGATTAATCATTGATAGCAGATTATATCAAACTTGCACCACTGCTTACACCACAGCGAGCCAAATTCGACGATTTTGATTTTAGGGCATCTCTATTTATTCTGGACGTGAAAGTTGAGATTCAAAATATGTCAGATTAAGACGCGAATCGCACGTAATAGTGGGCTATTGCGAAGATTTGCAACGAAAATATGGCGTATTTTGAATTCAAAATTCATGTTCACGAATGATAGAGTTGCCCTTTAGCCATGTTTTCGAATGTGCTTGATGAAATCAGCGCGTGTGATCTCTATCGCACCAAGCGTGGCAAGGTGTTTTGAGTACACCTGAGCATCGACTAGCGTGGGTTTTATTACGGTGCATAGATGATGCATAGCAACTTTGGAGGCATCCTTCATCTGGCTAAACATGGATTCACCGAAAAAGACATCACCCAGCGCCAGTCCATACATGCCCCCAACCAGTTGATTATCGTGCCAGCATTCAATGGAATGGGCAATGCCGGCATCATGAAGTTGACAGTAAACCGTTAGCATTTCTGCGGTAATCCAGGTGTCTGTTTGTTCAGTATCGGTATTGTGGTCATCACTATTATGGCTGTCACTATTGCAGCGGGGTTTAGCACAGGCGAGCATGACATTTTTAAAAGCCGTGTTGGTTCGAATTTCAAAGGGATTGTTGTTTAAGGTACGTTTAAAACTGCGAGATACGTGAAAATTCTCTGGAAATAAAACACAGCGTGGATCGGGCGACCACCATAAAACCGGCTGCCCATCCGAATACCAAGGAAAGATACCTTGTTGATAAGCGGTTATCACCAATTCGGCGGACAGATTTTGACTGGCGACCAGTAATCCGTCGGGTTCCGTCAACGCGGTATTGACGTCGGGAAAAATAAAATTGGACTCTTCTAGCCAGGGCAGTTGTAGCATTGACGGGTGATTATTAGTTTAGTCTTTATAAGGTGAAGATTCTAATAATACCGCGCCATGGTGCTGCATCGCAGTGGCTTCACGTTGTAGAAAGTCAGCGATGGCTGTTTTAAAACCGTCATTTTCTATCCAGTGTGCGGAATATGTTTTTGTGGGTAAAAAACCGCGCCAGATTTTATGTTCACCCTGAGCGCCGGGTTCAAAAACCTGTAATTGTTGCTGTATGCAATATTCAATGCCGGTGTAATAACAGACCTCAAAATGCAGGCTATCGTAATTATCACTACAGCCCCAGTGCCTACCATAGAGTTTGTTGTTACCGACAAAACAAATAGCCGCGGCAACCGTGCTACCTTCATGGTAGGCAAATACTGCACGAATTTTTGTGGCAACGGCTTTAAAGAATGCCAGAGTTAGGGTGGGAGCGCCTGACTTTTTCATAAAAGTCACACGGTAATAAGCGTATAGATGTAGCCATTGTTCATCGTCCAGTTGGTCACCGGGGATAACTTCAATCGTTACATTGCTCTGTAAAACTTTTTTTCGTTCGCGTTTAATATTTTTTCGGCGTTTAGATTTTAGCCGGGAAAGAAAGTCGTCGAAAGATTGATAGTTATTATTTTCCCAGTGAAATTGATAGTCGTAACGTAGCATTAAACCGCTTGCGGAAAGTTGCTCTATGTCGTTTTCTTCGCAAAACAAAAAATGTGCCGATGACAGTTTGTTTTTTTCTGCAAAAGCAAGCAGGGCACTGATCAGACCTTTTTTTATGTCAGCGGCTGATATGCTTTTACCTTGCGCGTCAACATGATTAGTGCAGGCGAGAAGGCGCGGTCCCTGTGCTGGGGTAAAGGGAATGCTGGTAACCAGTTTCGGGTAGTAAACGAGGCCATTTCTCTGATAGGCATCGGCCCATGCCGAGTCAAAAACAAATTCGCCATAAGAATTGTCTTTTATATAGGCGGGGCATGCACCAATTAAGGTTTCATCATCATAAAGCAGGCAGTGCTGCGGGTGCCAGCCCCATTGCTGTAAACAGTCATGTTGTTCGAGGGCTTGCAGAAATTCGTGTTGAATGAAAGGGTTGTCATCACCCGCCAATTTATTCCAATGTTCGGCTGGAATACTGGCGATATTGTCAGTGAAAACAATTTTCATCGTATTTAAATATTACGCGAGTAATGTTAAGCAAGCGCTGAGGTTAGCTTCCAGCGTGCTGAATAAAACAGTGTCGCTTAAAGCCTCTTAATTCAACGCGGTGATTTAACTGTCAGCTTTTGTGCTATCAAGTTTTTCAGCAGAGGCAAGATCATCAAGATAACGTTCGACATCTAAAGCCGCCATGCAGCCAGTGCCAGCAGAGGTTACGGCCTGACGGTAAATGTGATCGGTTACGTCACCAGCGGCAAACACACCTTCTACGCTACAAGCCGTTGCATTGCCAGTGTTGCCACTTTTAACCACTAAATAGCCATTGTGAATGTCCAGTTGTTTTTCAAAAATGCCCGTGTTGGGTTTATGGCCGATGGCAATAAATACACCTTGTAGGTCGATATCTTTGCTGCTGTCATCTTTGACGTTTTTAATGCGCATGCCGGTTACGCCGCTATCGTCACCCAATACTTCCTCAAGCACACTATCAAGCTCTAGCGTAATGTTGCCATTTTTGGCTTTTTCAAATAGTTTATCCGACAGAATTTTTTCAGATCGAAAAGCATCACGCCGATGCACAACTACAACTTCTTCAGCAATATTAGAAAGGTACAGTGCTTCTTCGACCGCCGTATTACCACCGCCGATAACCGCCACTTTTTGACCTTTATAAAAGAAACCGTCACAGGTGGCACAGGCCGACACGCCTTTGCCTTTAAAAGCCTCTTCTGATTCCATACCCAGATACATGGCGCTGGCACCGGTGGCAATAATTAGAGCATCACAGGTATAAGTGTTTGAGTCACCTTGAAGCGTGAAAGGACGATTTTCCAGATCAACCTTGTTAATGTGGTCGAAAATAACCTCCGTACCAAAACGCTCGGCGTGTGCCTGCATGCGCTGCATGAGTTCCGGCCCCTGTACACCCTCATTATCACCAGGCCAATTGTCGACATCGGTAGTGGTGGTCAATTGCCCACCCATTTCCATACCAGTGATAATCACCGGGTTAAGGTTGGCACGAGCCGCGTAAACCGCCGCCGTGTAACCAGCCGGGCCTGAACCCAGTATTAATAAACGTGCATGGCGAGATTCACTCATGTTTTTCTCCATAAAATCTGTTGTATGTTGTAAAAAGGGCATCTCTATTAATGGCCTGTGTCATCTGGCTTAAAGCCCCGCAGGGCGCAAGCTGAAGCATACATCTTCGGCGTTATCAGCCTTACAGCGACATGTTTCAGGCAACGTAGAGGGCGCAAGCAATCAATAGAGATGCCTATAAATTTTTAGTTGGCATATATTAGCAAATCTGGCATGTAATATAGACACAGTTTATGTCAGATATATCGACTTTGAGCTAACAGTGTGGCGAATGTCTGTAATTAATTGACAAACTTCCTCAAAAGGGCAGGATAAAAAGCGCTAAATTATCCACCAAACATTATCTACATAAACAAGGAGAAGCGAAATGGAAGTCACAAAAACAATGCAACCCGGTGAAGCCGGTACACGGCAATTATTAAACAAATACGGAAAAAAGATGGTCTGCGTAAGATACCGCAAAGATCAACAACTGAAAAAACGCTACACCACCGTAGAGCTGATAATCGAAGAGCGACCATACAAACGCATACCAATCCCCGTAATAAAGGTATGGGTTAATATAAATTTCAAAGAAAGCAAACTCAGATAAACAGTAAAGTCATCAGGCGCAAAGTGGCGACCAGACGTGAAGCTATGGGAAATGGAAGATAATCTGGCAAAAAAACTAGGACTAAAAAATCGTATTGTTAAGCGATTGGTAGATCTGGATGTCTAAATGTATACTCGAGTACTAGATTTAGACATTTATGTGCATATTTAGACACAATGACCAGATATGCACTTCTGTCTAATATACTGTTA
>CAZYYW010000124.1:0-5711 GCA_964651445.1 uncultured Thiotrichaceae bacterium | reverse complement strand
TTTTACAAATATTTAACATTTAGCCTGTTTTAAAAAGATTAGAATTTCTAGTTACAAGTTTAAGTGCTAGATAAAGATTATGGATAAAATTTATGATGAAGAAGAGATAATAATAAACCTTGATGATACCAATATCATCGCTCCTGAAGTGAATCGACACCGTAGACGCAAAACCGATAATATGTCAGAGAAACGGTTAAGCGCATCAAATTTTGATCGTAGAGCCAGCAATGCTGAGAGGCGCTGTTTAAGTACAAGCCGTAGTGCAAGCAATAATTCTTGCCATGTAAGGCGGTATACTATCGATAGAAGAAAAAATACAAAAGACCGTCGAAAAGGCAACGGTACTTACAATACAGTGTTCTTACAGTAAATTCACCAGCTGCTGTACCCGTGATTTAATCTCGTCTTCATCATGCAATTGCATAATGTGCTTAACTTCTGGTTGCAGATTTTTCAGCGTACTATTGACAATAATGTGTTTGACTTCAAGTATAGCGTTCGCTTGCACACTGAAGTATTTTAAGCCCATGCCAAGCAGCAGGCGTGTGTATAAAGTGTCGCTCGCCATTTCGCCACACATTGAAACCGGGATGTCTGCCTTGTTGCCAGCATCGATGGTCATTTGAATGAGTTTTAACACCGCAGGGTGCAGTGGGTTAAACAGGTAGTTAACTTCGTCGTCGATACGGTCGATGGCTAGCGTATATTGGATTAAGTCATTGGTACCGATAGAAAGAAAATCTAGTTTGCTGGCAAAGACATCGGCGGATAATGCGGCGGCGGGAACTTCTATCATGGCGCCAACAGGAATTTTTTTATCAAATTTTATATTTTTAGCTTTCAGTATTTGCTTAGCCTGTTCTATTAACGCCAGTACCTGATCAAGCTCACCAATAGTGGTCAGCATTGGAATCATGATACGTACCGGGCCGAGGGCTGAAACGCGCAAGATGGCGAGCAATTGTGGCATAAAGTCCTGTGGTTCTTTCAGGCAGCGGCGAATGGCACGCAAGCCCATTGCAGGATTGTGCGCCATAGGGCCGTGGTCGATGGTGTCCTGGATTTCTTTGTCGGCACCCAAGTCCATAGTGCGTATGGTTAAGGGTTTGCCATCAAGCGCCTTTACTGCGCGTTTATATGTTTTAAAGTGTGTCTTCTGGTCGGGCCACTGGTTTAATTCAATGTACAACATTTCGGTTCGGTATAAACCAACGCCGGTATCGTCGTATTTTTTTATCGTGCGGATGTCGCCTGGTCGGTCAATATTTCCGTGCAGTGTGATTTGTTTTGAATCCAGAGTGATGGCCGGCTTGCCACTTAAATCGTTTAGTAGTTTGCGTTTACTGGCTTCGTTACGTTTGACTGAACGATAATGTTTAAGTGATGTTTCGTCGGGTGAATTGATGACAATACCAGTTAAACCATCAACAATCAGTATTTCATCACGTCGGATTAATTGGCGGGCGTGACGCAAGCCGACGATGGCAGGAATGCCAAGATTTCTCGCGAGTATTGCCGTGTGCGATAGCGGGCCACCGTATTCAGTAATAAAGCCAGCGACTTTTTGGTGTTGCATCATGATGGTGTCGGCCGGTGTCAGGTCGTCAGCAACGATGATTTTACCTTTGTAAGAAACATTGTTTTGGGTCTCTTCTTTGCCAGACAGGGCGCACTGGATTCGTTTGACCACATGCAATACATCATCTTTGCGTGTGCGCAGGTAGGGGTCTTCCATTTCGTCAAAAACTTGCACCAGTCGTTCACCCTGCATTTGCAGTGCCCACTCGGCATTGCAGGAAAACTTTTTGATGTTGGCAATAGTGCCTTCGTCAAATGCCGGGTCTTCCAGCATTAACAGGTGGGTGTCGATAAAAACAAGAATGTCATCAGCGGTGGATTTGGCAATTTTTTTCTTGATGTCGTGCAATTGTTTGTTCGCCTGCTTCATCGCTTTGTTAAAGCGTTTTATTTCGTCAGGCAATTCAGCGGCAGGCAATATGTGTTGGCTTACATCAAATTGTTCACGCGCGATGATAATGGCATCACCAATTGCGATGCCTTTTGATACGCCGATACCACTGATGTAAATGCTCACTTTTTAAGTGCCAGTGAAAAATGAATAACGAAAAGTGAATAATACAGACTGTGGAAAAATACCGCCATACACTATATCTTCGTAGCTAATTTTTCGTTTTTCGTTTTTCATTGACCTTTATTCGTCTTCATTAAAGCGTTTATTGAATAGTTCTTCAATTTTCTCCATGCTCTCTTGTTCATCATCGCCATTTGCGTGCAAGGTGATTTCACTGCCTTTGCCGGCAGCGAGCATCATTACGCCCATTATGCTTTTTCCGTTAACACGCTGACCGTCCTTTTCAATTTCGATGTGTGAGCTGAAGCGGGAGGCGAGCTGCACCAGTTGTGCTGCCGCTCTGGCGTGTAAGCCCAGCTTGTTAATGATTTCGATATTTTTACTTATGCTCATATTGTTGGTTATCTATGTTTATTCGTTAGAGTAGGGTTTGTGTTGTATGCCCTGTTTGGCACCGTCGAGTACTTTGTGTATTAAAGATACCATTGGCTCGTCACGATAGTTTAATAAACGTAAAATCATCGGCAGGTTTAGTCCGCTAATAAGATCCGCATGGTGTTTGTTCGCAACCTGCTGAGCAATATTACTGGGTGTGGCACCATAAATATCAGTAATAATTAACAGGCCTTTGCTGCTGTCTAATGGTATCAGTTTATCTTCGATGCCAGCACGCATTAAATTGATATTGGCATCCATTGGTATTTCAAAAAATGAAAGGTTGTTATCCTTTTGCTGAATAATCGTTTCGGCGATGTTTATCAGGTTACTGGCTATGCCTTCATGTGTAATAAAAAAGAGTGCGGCAGTCATGTTATTTCTTCATAGCCCATTTCACGGTGGTGTACAGAAACCAGCTCGTGGTGGTCGCGGAAATCATCGTGTAGCGCTTCGGCGATAAAGACCGAGCGATGTTGACCACCAGTGCAGCCGATAGAAACGGTTAGATAGTAGCGGTTTTGGCTTTTGAATTTGGGTATAACAAAATTTAAGTAGTTTGTAATATGTTCCAGCATTTGCTGTACATCTTCCTGCCCCTGTAAAAATGCAATGACTGCCGGATCCTGACCGGTTAGTGCGCGTAGGTTAGGTTCCCAGTGTGGGTTAGGTAGGCAACGTACGTCGAAAACAAAATCGGAATCTGCTGGCGCACCATTTTTGAAGCCAAAAGAATTAAACAGCAGTGACAGTTCTGTTTTTGGCCGCTTTACCACGCGCTCTTTTATATAGCTTCTTAATTCGTGGATGTTGGTGTAGGTGGTGTCGATATACAAGTGCGCTGCTGTTGCTACATCTTTCAATAAACTACGTTCTACTTCTATGGCTTCCGACAGTGGTAGACCTTTTTTGGTTAACGGGTGTTTGCGTCGGGTATCACTAAAACGTTTGATTAAAGTGTCGAGATTCGATTGCAGGTAGATGATTTCAATTTCAATTTTTATTTTGTTATCGCGTTGTCGTATCCACTCAACAATGGAATTGAAGTCACGCAGGTCTTCTGAATCACTTCGCGCATCGATGCCAACAGCAATGTGATCGTAGAGTTGTACTTTGCGGCTTAATATTCGGTCTATAAATTGGGGTAGAAAACCGAGAGGCAGGTTGTCTACGCAATAGTAATCCTCGTCCTCAAGGGTGTGCAGTGCAACCGTTTTTCCTGAGCCGGATAAACCACTAATGATGACTAATTTCATAGTATTACTCTAGTTTTTCTCAGGGAGCGTTTTCGATGGCCTGTTTCTGTGAATCGATAAGCTGTTGACTGGCATCATAACCATTGCTGCGCAGAATATGATTGCGCACGGCGGCTTCTACGATGACCGCGAGGTTGCGTCCAGGGGCAACCGGAATTAAGGTGACCGGTATTTCTACATTAAGTATTTTTTGTACTTTGCTACGTCCCGTGAGACGGCTAAAGCTGCTGAGGTTTTCGTCATTCATTTTTTCCATGTGGATGATTAGGCGCAGGTACTTGTTGATTTTTATTGCGTTGTCACCGTACATTTCACGGATATTCAATATGCCAAGACCCCGCACTTCCATAAATCCCTGCAACATACTGGGGCTGTGACCGTCGATAATATCAGGGCCTATTTGAGTGAACTCTGGCGCGTCGTCTGCTACTAGGCGGTGGCCGCGGCTGATTAATTCGAGTGCAAGTTCGCTTTTACCGACGCTGCTTTCACCGGTTATGAGTACGCCAGTGCCCAAAACTTCCATGTAAACACCGTGCAATATGGCTTTATCAGAAAATAATTTGTGCAGGTAATAACGTGCAGTATCAACAACGTCGTTGCTGGTGGCTTTGCAACTTAATAGCGGTATGCTGTATTTATTGGCATATTCAGCGAGTAGATCAGGAATTGGCAAGCCATCAGATAAGATGACAGCAACGGTTTTATTGGTAAATAATTGTGTCAGTGTACTGTTTCTAAAATCGTTGTCGAGTGATTGCAGGTAATCGCACTCGGTGGTGCCGATGACTTGAATAATATTGTTATGAATCAGATTAAGGTGACCAATCAAAGTGGCGTGTTCACTAACATCGACTTCATGCAGTGGACGTTTTGGATCTTCCGCGCCGGCAATCCATTTTAATTCAATCTTGCTAGCAAGATTGACGATGATGGATTCAGCGGAAAGAACTTCTTTCATGATGTTTGTGGTGACAACTGCCAGTTGATAAGTGTCTGGTGTATTTCTTGTGGGACGTTTGTGCTGCGTATTTTTTCACAAAACGCTTTGTCATTAAATAGTGATGCCAGATAGGCTAATATTTTCAGGTGTTCATCGGTATAATGCACCGGCACTATCAGGGCAAAAATTAGGTCTGTTTTTTGTTCGTCGGGGCTATCGAAATCAATGCCTTTGTCGAGTTTCAAAAAAGCACCAACGGCATGTTCGGTCAGCTCGGTGCGGGTATGTGGTAGAGCAACGCCATGTCCGAGGCTGGTTGATCCCAGTTTTTCTCTTTCGATAAGTAGCGCGAAAATATCAAGCGCGCTAATGTCTTCCGCGCTAGTATCTTCGTTGCTGGTTTCAGTTGCCAACATTTCTGCCAGTAATTCCAATGCGCGTTTTTTACTTTTTATATCAGTGTTGCTTATAACAGCACTCGAGCTGATGAGTGTACCAAGATTCATAATTGTTGCTATCGCCTTTAAGCGTGTCGAGTGGTGTTGGCCGTCTCGAATGCTGTTATTTGCATTGGGTTGAAGTTTGACTGCTACTCTTCTACTTCTTCCAAGCTGTAATCGTTATTGTGTTTGTTGTGCAGGTGGTTGGTAATTTTTTCCTTGTGCTTTTTTACTTGCCTGTCCAGTTTGTCGATCAGGTGATCGATAGCGGCATACATACCATCTTCTGTACTGTCGGCAAAAACATCATGGCCGCTCATGTGAACGGTGGCTTCTGCTTTGTGTTGCAGTTTATCAACCGTGAGTATGACGTGGGCGTTACTGACTTTATCGAAGTGGCGTTCCAGTTTTGTCATTTTTTCATTGACGTAGTCTCTTAATGAATCAGTGACTTCGATGTTGTGACCTGTCAGTTCTATTTGCATGGGCATTTCTCCACTGTTAATTGAGGAGTCCTCAGTTGCGACTCCCAGGGTAAGCCA
>CAZYYW010000123.1:0-5797 GCA_964651445.1 uncultured Thiotrichaceae bacterium | reverse complement strand
ACGGTAAGGGGACTAAAGAGGCTGCATTATACGCTAACTCATGCAGTAAATTTAGCGTCAAAAATTTGTTTTCCTGTTTGTTTCCCTTGACCAACAAATACTTTACTACCATAATTCTAGTTTTTAGCACTCATAATTATAGAGTGCTAAGTACCATAATAAGGGTAACGAATATTACTATTTTGAAAAAACCGCTGGTGCTCAATGAGCGTGCCGCTATTTTGCTTAAGCAATTAGTTGCCAGTTATATCAACGATGGTCAGCCAGTCGGTTCCAAACAATTGGCGCAGGATGCCGGTCTGGACATTAGCTCCGCAACCATTCGTAATGTGATGTCTGGGCTAGAAAAAAAAGGTCTGGTGATCGCGCCACACACCTCGGCAGGGCGAATCCCGACAGAGCAGGGGCTGCGTTTATTTGTTGATAGCCTGCTAGAAGTGCAGCCGATTGATGAAAAACTGGTTAGCCAGTTACAGCAGCAGCTTGACCCAGACATGGACGCAAGCGAGTTGATTAACCATGCATCGCAACTGGTTTCTGAAATGACGCAAATGGCGGGCATTGTTAGTGTGCCCAGACAAACCAATGCGAAATTGCGCCACATTGAGTTCTTGCCCTTGTCTGAAAAGCGCATTTTGGCGATTATGGTGACCAATGAAAAAGATGTGCAGAACAAAGTCTTCCATCTGGATAAAGAATATAGTGCAGATGAATTACAACAAGCCGCTAACTTTCTCAATCAGCGGTTTACCGGGCAGGATGTCTCGCAAATAAGAGAAAACCTGCTCAATGACCTTGACCGAAGTCGTCAGGCGGTGGACACACTGATGAAAACCGTGGTCGATGTCGCCAACAAAGCGTTATCTGGCAGTGACGTAATGCAGCCAGAATTTATCGTACAGGGCGAAGCTAATCTGGTTCGATACAACGAAAATACCAACCGAGAGCAATTAGAGCATTTGTTCGAAATATTTGACCGTAAGCGCGAAATGCTGGGCTTGTTTGACCGCTGTGTTCACAGTGAAGGCGTAAAAATATTTATCGGCCATGAAGCGGGTTTCGAAGGTTTTGGTGATTGCAGTGTTATTACCGCACCTTATGCCATCGACGGTAAAGCAGTGGGTGTATTAGGTGTCATAGGACCATCACGGATGAATTACGATCAAGTCATCCCAGTCGTTGATATCACCGCTAAATTGCTGGGTGATGCGTTAAAACACTAGTCGTCGGCTTTTGACACTTAGCCGACCTCCAAAAGATAGAAATATTCGCCGCGAAGGACGCAAATAAACGCAAAAAAAGCAAAAACTATAATAGGTTTGTAGGCAGGGACAAGGCTTTTGCTGTTCGCGGCGTTTTGGTAAGTACTACCTTCTCGTTCCCACGCTCCCGCGTGGTAACGCATACCTGAGCTAATGGCAAGTTCCGTACGCATTCCCACGCAGAGCATGGGAACGAGAAAATATTTTCTTTGCGCTTTTTTCGCGTCTTTTGCGTTGTTCGCGGACAATCCTTTATCTTTTGACTGTCTGCTTCTGCCCATAAGCAGTCATTGGCAGTAAAACGCTACAATATAGTCAAAAAATCAATTAAGCCCCTTGAATTACAACAGACTGGCACCATAAACAGCTCAATACAATCATTTAATCGAGAGTCAATATGTCAACTCAAACCCCCGAAACTGAAGAAGCCGCAGAGCCGGTAGTCGAACCGTTAGAAGGCGCTGCTCAGGACGAGATTGCAGCAGAAGCCGCGTCGAATCATGAACATGATGAAGCACTGGAATCGCCGGAAAAAAATGCCGACAGTCTGGAAGCGCAATTAGAATTACAACTAGAACAAGCACAGGCAAAAGCCAGTGAAAACTGGGAGCATTTTCTACGCGCGAAAGCCGAAATGGACAACCTGCGCCGACGCAACACCAAAGATGTCGAAAATGCCCATAAATACGGTACCGAAAAATTTGTTACAGAACTGCTACCCGTCATGGACAGCATGGTAATGGGTTTGGCAACGGAAGATGCCAGTGCTGAAAGTTTGCATGAAGGCATGGCGCTAACGCTGAATATGTTGCAAAAAATGATGGAAAAACTCGGTATTGAAGAAATTGATCCACTGAATGAAAAATTCGATGCTGAAAAACATCAAGCAATGACTATGCAGCCAAGCGCAGATGTCGAACCCAACACCGTGATTGCAGTGATGCAAAAAGGCTACTCGCTTAATGAACGCCTAATACGCCCAGCAATGGTAATGGTATCGAAAGTCGCGGACTAGCCCAAGCAGCATAAGCCAAGCAGCACAGCCCCACGCCGGCGTCAGAGTAAGCTGACTTTGCACTGATATGGATAAGCTAGCTGGCAACGCCCCTTGAAAGCTACAAAAACAGCCCCATATAGAACTTAACAAAACATAAAACTGCCGCCAGCAAAACCAGATCGCGGCTAAATTACAAATATCGGAGACCAGCAATGGCTAAAATAATTGGTATAGATTTAGGTACAACAAACTCATGTGTAGCCGTGATGGACGGTGATTCCGTCAAAGTGATCGAAAACGCAGAAGGCGAACGCACCACGCCTTCCGTGGTCGCTTATACTGACGACGAAGTTATTGTTGGCTCACCAGCAAAACGCCAAGCGGTCACCAACCCTGCGGATACTATATTTGCCGTTAAACGTTTGATCGGACGTCGTTTTGAGGAAGATGTCGTGCAGCGCGACATTAAATTGGTGCCCTACAAAATCGTTAAAGCCGATAATGGTGATGCTTGGGTAGAAGCCAAAGGCAACAAAATGGCGGCACCTGAAGTTTCTGCACGTATTTTGCAGAAAATGAAAAAAACCGCAGAAGATTATCTTGGCTACGAAGTGACCGAAGCGGTTGTCACCGTACCCGCTTACTTTAATGACTCACAGCGCCAAGCAACTAAAGACGCGGGTCGTATTGCGGGTCTTGAAGTAAAACGCATCATCAATGAACCTACTGCAGCGGCGCTTGCTTATGGCATGGACAAAAACCGCGGAGACTCTAAAATCGTGGTTTATGACCTCGGCGGCGGTACTTTCGACGTTTCCATTATTGAAATTGCAGAAATTGATGGCGAACACCAGTTTGAAGTGTTGGCAACTAATGGCGACACTTTCTTGGGCGGTGAAGATTTCGATAACCGTTTAATTGACTACCTGTCGGAGGAATTCAAAAAAGACAACGGTGTTGATTTACACAATGACCCGATAGCACTACAGCGTTTAAAAGAAGCTGCTGAAAAAGCCAAAATCGAGTTGTCTTCTACACAATCAACTGATATTAATTTACCGTATATTACCGCCGATGCCAGTGGTCCTAAACACCTGAACATCAAACTCACCCGTGCCAAATTAGAAAGCTTGGTCGATGAATTAATCACCCGCACCATTGCACCGTGTAAGCAGGCACTGGAAGATTCAGGTCTTTCTGCCAGTGAAATCGACGAAGTTATTTTGGTCGGTGGTCAAACCCGTATGCCGAAGGTACAGGAAGAAGTGCAGGCGTTTTTCGGTAAAGAACCACGTAAAGATGTCAATCCAGACGAAGCCGTTGCTATGGGCGCGGCTATTCAAGGCGGTGTCTTAGGTGGTGAGGTGAATGACATTCTGTTGCTCGACGTTACCCCACTGTCTCTGGGTATAGAAACCATGGGCGGCGTGATGACTAACTTGATTGAGAAAAACACCACGATTCCTACCAAGGCATCGCAGACATTTTCAACGGCTGATGACAATCAGGCAGCGGTAACCGTTCATGTATTACAGGGTGAACGTGAAATGGCAACCGGTAATAAATCTCTCGGTCGTTTTGACCTACAGGATATTCCGCCAGCGCCACGCGGTGTGCCACAAATTGAAGTCTCTTTCGACATCGATGCCAACGGTATTCTGAACGTATCGGCAAAAGACAAAGCCACCGGCAAGGAACAGTCTATTATTATTAAAGCCTCTAGTGGTCTGTCTGATGATGAAGTGGATAAGATGATTAAAGATGCAGAAGCCCATGCAGAAGAAGACAAAAAAGCACATGAATTAGTGACAGTGAAAAACACCGCTGAAAATATGATTCATGGCACAGAAAAATCGATAAAGGATCTCGGCGACAAAGTAGAAGCCGATGAAAAATCAGCAGCAGAAGCGGCTATTGTCGAACTAAAAGCCGCATTGGAAGGTGATGACAAAGACGCCATTGAAGCTAAAACCACTGCCTTAACCGAAGTAGCCGGTAAGATAGCTGAAAAAGCCTATGCTGAAAAATCAGCGGATGCGGGTGGCGCGGAAGCAAGCGAAAGCAAAGCTGCCGATGATGATGTTGTTGATGCTGAGTTTGAAGAAGTGAAAGAAGAAGTCAAAGAAGGTAAGGACGACAAGTAATCTTCACCATCGATATCGAAGGCTGATTACAGCAACATTGAAAAAAGCTTCAGCCGCAAAAAACGCAAAGTGCGCAAAGAAAACCTTTAACAGGTTTATAAATTTGCGTCCTTTGCGTTTTTTGCGGCTAAAAAAATAATTTAAAAGAATCAAAACTATGTCAAAACGAGATTTTTACGAAGTCCTTGGGGCATCACGTGATGCCAGTGAAGCCGATCTGAAAAAGGCTTTTCGACGGCTAGCCATGAAACACCACCCGGATCGTAATACCGACAGCCCCAAAGCCGCTGAAGAGAAATTCAAGGAAGCCAAAGAAGCGCATGAAATACTGTCCGATGCGAAGAAACGGGCGGCCTACGACCAGTATGGTCACGCGGGTGTAGACCCTTCTATGGGTGGTCGTCCTGGGGCGGGTGCCGGTGCGGGTGGCTTTGAAGATGTTTTTGGCGATGTCTTTGGTGATATTTTTGGCGGTGGTGGCGGTGGTCGTCGACAACAGCGTGCGCAACGTGGCGCTGACCTGCAATATAATCTTGAGCTAAGTCTGGAAGACGCGGTTTTTGGCACCGAAGTTAAAATTCGGGTGCCGACGATGGTGGGTTGTAAAACCTGCTCTGGCAGTGGTGCTAAAAAAGGCACTTCGGCATCGACCTGTACAACATGTGGCGGAGCCGGTCAGGTGCGCATGCAGCAAGGATTTTTTGCTGTGCAGCAGACCTGTCCACAGTGTCGTGGCAAAGGCAAAATGATTAGCGACCCCTGTACCGATTGTCATGGACAGGGGCGCAAGCAAGAGCAGAAAACACTTTCAGTTAAAGTCCCAGCAGGCGTTGATACTGGCGACCGTATCCGTCTGGCAAATGAAGGGGAAGCGGGAGAGAGCAGTGCAGGCAACGGTGATTTATATGTGCAAATGCATGTAAAACCGCATGATATATTCACCCGTGATGATAATGACCTGTTCTGTGAAATGCCAATCTCAATCGTAACGGCTGCTTTAGGCGGTGAAATAGAAGTGCCGACACTGAACGGTAAACTACGTTTAAAAATACCGCATGAAACGCAGACCGGTAAATTATTCCGTATGCGCGGCAAAGGTGTTAAACCCGTTAGGGGTGGTGCTACCGGAGACTTGTTATGCCGCGTTAATATCGAAACACCGGTTAAACTCAGCAATAAGCAAAAAGATCTGCTCAAGGAATTCGAGCAATCTTTGAAGGTCAGTGGCAGTAAACACAGTCCGCAAAATGCCAGTTGGGTGGACTCCATGAAAAACTTCTTTGATGATTTAAAATCATAAGGATAGCTTCTATTATTTTTTTTATAGACACAGAGACCACAGAATTATCGTTTATAAGGTTTAACATTCACCAACCTTAATAGATTTAGGTTTA
>CAZYYW010000122.1:0-5881 GCA_964651445.1 uncultured Thiotrichaceae bacterium | reverse complement strand
TCTGTGTCTATAAAAAAATA
Organism: uncultured Thiotrichaceae bacterium; assembly: GCA_964651445.1. Taxonomy (GTDB): domain Bacteria; phylum Pseudomonadota; class Gammaproteobacteria; order SZUA-229; family SZUA-229. The sequence goes on along the minus strand of CAZYYW010000122.1, from coordinate 5,861 downwards.
ACTGTATAGCCACTCGATATAGCATCGACCCTTGTAAGCAACCCCAGTGTTGTATACTACTGACTGCAAGTTGATGAATTGATAGGGATTGTTTTTCCTTATTCCTATATAATTACTATTATTCTTTTTCGCCCCCAATTAGTCCAAAATTGACGAGTTAGCCGATGATTTTTAAAACCGATGATGTCCGTATAACCGGTTTGCAGGAAGTGGTACCGCCAAAGGTGCTACATGATGAGTTCCCTCTGGATGAACAGGCGTCGGAAACGGTTTACCACGCGCGTGAATCCATCCACAATATATTGCATGGCAATGACGACCGTATCGTGGTCATTGTTGGGCCTTGTTCTGTGCACGATCCTGACGCTGCCAGAGAGTATGCGAAAAAGCTGAAAGTGATTATGCAAGAGCTGTCTGACGACCTTTGTATTGTGATGCGGGTCTATTTTGAAAAGCCGCGTACCACTGTGGGTTGGAAAGGTCTGATCAACGATCCCGGACTGGATGAGAGCTTCAAGATAAACGACGGCCTGCGTTTGGCGCGTAAATTGCTGCGTGATTTGTCGATTGCCGGCATTCCAGTTGGAACCGAATTTCTTGATCTCATCAGTCCGCAATATATCGCTGACTTAGTGAGTTGGGGAGCCATTGGCGCGCGAACGACTGAGAGTCAGGGGCACCGTGAACTTGCCTCTGGGCTGTCTTGCCCTGTGGGTTTTAAGAACAGCACAGATGGCGGCTTTAAAATTGCTATTGATGCCGTCAATGCGGCTTCCCGGCCACACGTATTTATGTCGTTGACCAAACAAGGGCAATCTGCCATCTTTTCTACCAAAGGTAATCATGATTGTCATATCATTTTACGCGGTGGTAAACAGCCGAATTATGATGCGAAAAATGTTCAGCATGCGGCAGAGCAGCTCGAACAATACGGTTTAAAACCGCAAATGATGGTTGATTGCTCGCATGCTAACAGCATGAAAGATTTTCGCCGTCAGGTGGATGTATGCTCCAACGTCGCTGGGCAAATTGCTAGTGGTGACAATCGGATTATGGGTGTGATGATTGAAAGTCATCTGGTCGAAGGTCGACAAGATGTGATTGAGGGGCAATCATTAACCTATGGTCAAAGTATTACTGACGCCTGTATTTCATGGGAAACCACAGTGGCGTGTTTGACTGAGCTAGCGGATGGTGTGCGAAAACGTCGGCAGTTAAATACGCAGCAGGCAAGTGCTTAGTGCTACGTGCAATGAACAGTGAATAATTAAAAACACAGGAAGACATGGGAAGACACAGGAAAAATACTGGTAAGTTATAACCGCGTCGTTTTAAAATTCATTTTTCATTTTTCATTTTTCATTTTTTACTGGCCGTGCCGGGTAAGTCCTCACCACATAGGCGTCAATCACCGCTTCAAATTCATCGGCAATATTGTCACCTTTTAGCGTTATGGTCTTAAAGCCGTCTTCGTAAACGGGGGCGACGGGGCGCTCGCCAGTGCCTGGCAGGCTGATGCCGATATTGGCGTGCTTGCTCTCACCAGGGCCATTGACTACGCAACCCATAACGGCGACGGACATTTCTTCGACCCCTTTAAAATTTTTCTTCCAGTGTGGCATTTGTGTGCGCAGGTAATGTTGCACCTGAGATGCCAGTGCCTGAAAATAAGTGCTGGTGGTACGACCGCAGCCAGGGCAGGCGGTAACCAAGGGCACAAAAGAGCGCAGCCCCATGGTTTGCAAAATCTCTTGCGCCACGATAACTTCTTTCTCACGCGGTGCACCGGGTTCTGGGGTGAGGGAGATACGGATGGTATCGCCAATGCCATCATGCAATAACACGCCAAGTGCAGTGGCGGAGGCAACAATGCCTTTTGAGCCGATACCCGCTTCGGTAAGACCTAAGTGAAGTGCATAGTCATCACGTTGTGCAATTGAGCGGTACACCGTAATCAAATCTTTCACCACACTCATTTTGCAGGACAGGATAATTTTATCTTTGCCGAGGCCGATGGCTTGCGCTTGTTTAGCACTGTCCAGTGCAGAGCGAATGACAGTTTCTAACATGACATCATGCGCATCCAACGGTGTTTTTCGTCGGGCATTGTCGTCCATTAATTCAGCTAATAGAGCCTGATCCATGCTGCCCCAGTTAACCCCAATGCGAACCACTTTATCGTATTTGCATGCTAGCTCGATCATGGTCGCAAATTGTGTGTCACGTTTTTTTCCCTTGCCGACATTGCCGGGATTGATCCGGTATTTTGCCAGCGCCTGTGCACAGTCAGGGTGTTCGGTTAACAGTTTGTGACCATTAAAATGGAAGTCACCAATTAAGGGTACATGGCAATGTTTATCATCCAATGCGTCACGAATTCTGGCGACCGCGGCTGCCGCCTCGTTATCATTAACCGTTATGCGAACCATTTCAGAGCCGGCATTCGCCAACTGCATAATCTGCTGCGTAGTGGCGGCAACATCTGCGGTGTGAGTGTTGGTCATGGATTGCACCACTACAGGTGCATTGCCGCCAACGGTGACCCCCGCTATTTTGACAGCGCGTGTTTGTCGACGGGGTTTGTAGCAGTCAGGAAAATTCATGGGTTATAGGTATGGCTTGTAAGCATGGGGCGTAATATCAGAGGCGATTATAAATTGCCTTGAATTTTACCATCTATAGACAGTAATTAAACTGATAAACTGATGCTTTTACAGCTTACTTCCCTGATAATAAAATTCTGAAACGGTCATTTATGAAAATAGGATTTGTTATTAACCCATATGCCGGTATCGGCGGTGCGGTCGCGCTTAAAGGCAGTGACGGCGAAGAAGTTGTCGCGCAGGCAATGTCGCGAGGCGCTGAGCCGCAAGCACAACTGCGAGCGACAGCCGCCATGCAGAACGTCGGGGTAGGTACACTCGACAACACAACGCTGATGTTCTATAGCGCAACTGACAACATGGGTGAAGATGTCTTGCGTGCACTAAATTTACCCTGTGAAGTTGTCTACCAGCGGCAACAGCCGTCGTCTGCGGCTGACACAAAAAGTGCCATTCGCCGTTTTGTTGAACGAAAGGTAGACTTAATCGTATTTGCCGGTGGCGATGGGACGGCGCGTGATGTGCTGGATGTATTAAGCACAGAATTAAATGCCCAGATCCCCGTCATCGGAATTCCTGCAGGGGTAAAAATACATTCGGCGGTTTATGCGCTCACGCCTGCTCGTGCTGGCGAATTAATTAATCTGTTACTGGCAGGTGAGGCGATGTCAATGCATGAGTCGCAAGTGATGGATCTCGATGAAAAGGCTTTTCGTGAAGGCCGCGTTAATGCTCGCTGTTATGGTTACCTGCAAGTGCCGGTGGATGATACCCGTATGCAGTTAATCAAACAGGGTGGGCTTAATGATGAGGCGATAACGGTGCAGGATATTGCCAGTGACATCATAGAAAACATGGCGCAGGATACTTTTTACTTAATTGGCTCCGGTTCGACAACGGCTGAAATAATGAATCAGTTATCCTTGCCAAATACCTTACTTGGTATCGACATCGTCTACAATCAAACATTACTGGCGAGTGATGTTGATGAAACCAACATTTTAAAAACCATTCAGGATTATCCTACGAAGCTGGTTATCACGGTTATTGGCGGACAAGGGCATGTTTTTGGTCGTGGCAACCAGCAACTAAGCCCGAAAGTTATCCGCCGCGTGGGTCGAGAAAATATTATCATCATTGCCAGCAATGAAAAATTACACTCTCTGGATAAACGCCCGATGATTTCTGACAGTGGTGATGCTGAACTGGATAAACAACTCGCCGGTTTGTATTCTGTGGTAACGGGTTATCAACAAAAAACGTTATACAAGTTAAATTAAGGGTCTCAATTAATGAAAAACGAAGATTTTGTTCATGGCTTACTGGACTTTATAAAAAGTTCGCCAACGCCATTTCATGCAGTAGAAAGCATGGTGCAGATATTGCAACAGCACGGCTTTAAACCTTTAACTGAAAGTGAGTCATGGAATATTACTGCGAATACGTCCGACCAAGCTAATCCAGACCAAGCTAATCCAAATCAATCTTATTATGTCACTCGCAATGATTCGTCGATTATCGCTTTCCAGCTAAATCAACCGTTGGTGGAAAACGGCATGCGTATGGTTGCTGCTCATACCGACAGTCCTTGCTTGAAAGTAAAACCTAATCCTGAAATTATAGCCAATAATTATTTGCAACTGGGGGTAGAAGTTTACGGTGGTGTTTTACTTAATCCGTGGTTTGATCGTGACCTGTCACTGGCAGGGCGGGTGAGCTATCGCAATGCTGAGGGTGCCATCGAACATCAGTTGATCGATCTGGAAAAACCCATTGCAGTCATCCCCAGTCTGGCGATACATTTGGATCGACAGGCAAATGAAAAACGCACCGTGAACAAACAAAAACACTTACCACCCGTGTTGATGAAATTACCGGAAAGTGATGTCGAAAAAAGTTTTGATTTTAAGGCTATGTTATTAAAAATCATCAACGCCAAAATAAAATCTGCGACCAGCGAACCTGTGCCTGTCAAAAAAATTCCTGCCGAAAAAGTACTGAGTTATGAACTGAGTTTTTATGACACGCAAGCACCCGCTGTTATCGGTCTGCATGATGATTTTATCGCCAGCGCAAGATTGGATAACTTACTGAGTTGCTATACCGGTTTAATGGCCTTAATCAATAATGATGCGAAACAAAATACCTTGCTGGTGTGCAATGACCACGAAGAAGTCGGCAGTATGTCTGCCGCCGGTGCCCAAGGACCGTTTTTAAAATCAGTTTTGCAACGTCTGTGTGGCAATGAAGAAAACTGCTCACGTATGATCGCTAACAGCCTTTTAATTTCAGCCGATAATGCCCACGGTGTACATCCCAATTATGCGGATAAACACGACAGTAATCATGGCCCACTATTAAACAATGGACCGGTGATAAAAGTGAATGCCAATCAGCGTTACGCCAGTAACAGCCAGACCGGCGCATTATTTGAGCATTTATGTGAACTTGCCGATGTCCCAGTCCAGTCATTTGTGGTGCGTTCAGACATGGCGTGTGGCAGTACCATCGGTCCTATAACCGCCAGTGAGATTGGCGTGCAAACGGTTGATGTTGGTGTACCAACCTTTGCCATGCATTCTATACGTGAACTGGCAGGACGTTGGGATGCTTATTACTTGTACCGCGTGCTGAAACAGTTTTTTAAATAATCCTAATGGTGACCGTTGTTGATTAAAACGGTGCCAATAAATGACAAATAATTACCTTTTCTTGCACAGCTTCCGTTGATTGTTTATTTAATTTATCTACACTTAAGGTCAAGTCGGCTTGACAATAATTGTTAAATGATTATTGTTATAAGTTCGCCCTGTAATAAATACACAGGTGACGACTCGCTAGTGTTTCTGCAGTAGATAGTTGATTTTCATAGCGCAAAACCCGTTTAAGCCGACCATTGATGGTTGGCTTTTTTTTGCGGCAAATTTGACATTTATAAACATTTCAGTGAGATATGCATATGAGACCTTTGCACGATACAGGCGCGAAAGGAAAAAAGGCTAAAATTTTGCTGATTAAGGCACGAGACCAAGGATGGTCGAAGGTAGAGCAACGCAGGAGCAGTTGCCGAGGAAACGCAGATAATAGCTGGCTATTGCCTACAGGACGTAGGTAAGCAGCGTGAGCAGGAGCGGCAGCTTTGGCAAGTTTTCTAACGATACTGCCATGGATGGCAGGTAGTAGGGTAATGCAGGAGCAATTACCGAAAAGCAGTGAAATTTTAGACATTTTTACTCGTGATTGTATCGTGCAAAGGTC
>CAZYYW010000121.1:2513-5978 GCA_964651445.1 uncultured Thiotrichaceae bacterium | reverse complement strand
TTACCGATGTCTTTCAAGCCATCAAGACGATTAATGGTATCTTGTAAAAGCGAGGTCTGATTTAATAAAGGCAACAGTTGCTTTGGGTGTGCTTTTCTGGAAAGTGGCCAGAGGCGTGTGCCTGAGCCGCCGGATAAAACTACCGGTGTTATCATTTTTCTATCCTGTTTCTGTTATAACTATTTGATTGATGAGTATAGAGCAGAAATCTGCATTTTTGAGAAAAAAGGCAGTCGCCACATATGAATATATGTGGTCATAGCATCCTTGTAGCTATGCGAGTTAGCAGCGCTGAGTACTCCGTTTGTTGCCTGATATTTTAGCGGATTCATTACCCATCAAGGAAAGTATATGCATAAAATCTAACTATGCTGCCATTAAATAAATTTCTATTGCATCGCTATAGAAATACTGTTGAAATATCAACACTAAATGTACCAAATCCCTCATATTTAGTCTTTATCTGACTATACTCTTTCCAATAAATAAACATTATTACAGGGCTCCCCCTCTTTATAACATGAATTATCATAGACTTATTACTAACTCTTTACTTTGTTTAACACTATCACTTGGTTCTATTGCCTATGCCCAAAAGGCACCTGCATTTAGCTTACCGGATATTAATAACCAGCAAATAAGCCTTGAAAGCTTGAAAGGCAAAGTTGTTTACCTTGATTTCTGGGCGTCCTGGTGTGACCCCTGCCGTAAATCATTTCCTTGGATGAATGAGATTCATGCCCGATATGATAACAGTCAATTTATCATTATTGCGGTTAATCTTGATGCAAAGAAATCCGATGCCGAAAAATTTCTACAAAATGTGCCTGCGGATTTTAGTATTGTTTTTGACCCCAAAGGTATCGTCGCTGAAAAGTATCAAATAAAAGCGATGCCGAGTTCTTACCTGATTGATAAAAAAGGCAACCTGGTGTTCGCGCACAAAGGATATAGAAAAAGTGACACTCCAAAAATTGAAGAAAAGATACGCAAGTTAATCAATTCAAAATAAGGCATTTTTTATGATAAACAAATTACTTACGCTCTTTATTTGCACATTCATCTCTGCTTGCACCACGGTCACGAACATGAGCACAAGTGAAGACGTCAAACCTTGGGAAAAAGACATTTTGGCGCAACCAGCCATGCAGTTACCCAATGACAGAATGTTCTCCTATAGTGACGACCACATATTCTTCAGCAAAGAAGCTTCAACCGGCGGCAGTGGTGTTGGCGGCGGCGGCTGTGGCTGCAATTAACCCTTGCGAACCTCTGATTAGTTTCTGCTGTAATAAATTCGTCGCAATAAACATGCGCCTTAGACCTGCAGCATTACGCCTACAGCAATAAACCGGCAGTAATAAACCCCGAGCACTTCTATGAAATCCATTAAGAAAAAACTATCACTGGCGACTTGTACGTTATTAACCACGCAAAGTGGCACTGCCCTTGCGCTGGAAAACGCATGGGAAATAGATGCTTCATCCCTTTACTACAGTGAAGCCGATGACCGCGTTAAAGTGGTTAAATTTGTCGTCGGTGTGGGTGGCGATGTCTCCGATAGAGATCGGGTGACGTTACTCTCGGTACTGGACACAATGTCCGGCTCTACCCCATCTGGCGCAGTAAGAAATAAGGGCAGCTCTAACACAACAACCGGTGCTTCCGCTGGCGGCGGTACTGGCATGACCGACCCTAATGCAAGTGCATTAGCAGAATTTGATGATACCCGTTTGGGCAACAGTATTACCTGGACACACTCGCACGATAATAACTGGACCATGGATTATAATGCGGCAGTATCAATTGAGAATGATTACCGCTCGTTCAGTGCTGCGGCTACGGTTAGCAAAGAAAGTGCAAGTAAAGACTACCTCTTCACACTCGGCGCAGCCGGTACTTACGATCAGGTTTTCCGTGTTGGCGGCGGTGATACCCCGGTTGGCCTTTCACAAATTGGCGACGATCTGTCCGCTGGTCAGGGCGAAAAGGTTACCACTGATATTATTTTAGGGGTAACGCATGTCATTAACCGCAGAACGGTAGCGCAGGCAAACTTAACGTTTAGTCGTTCGCAGGGCTACCTTACGGATCCTTACAAGGTGTTCAGTGTAATAGATGAAGTAAATGACGTCCCTGTACAGGAATCGAGTTATTATGAAAAACGCCCCGGTTCCAGACAAAGAGCGGCTATTACCTTTAAGTTAAATCATCAAACCTATCCAACAAATAATATTATTCATGGCTCTTATCGTTATTACACGGATGATTGGGGCGTTGATTCACATACCTTTAATTTCAACTATCGTTTTCCTTTAGCCAATACAAGCTATATTGAACCCAGTATACGGTTGTATGTGCAGGGCAAAGCTAGTTTCTACCAAAGCAAATTTTTTGTTCCTAATGCAGCGGTCGATCCAACCACAATATTTCCGGATTACATCAGTGCGGACTATCGTCTTGACGATATGATAAGTGTGACACCGGGAATTCGATACGGAAAGGAAGTGGGTAAAGACGGACACCTGCGAGTACGACTGGAGTATATGCACCAATCCTTCGAGAGCGCTGAGTTTGATACCAATCAGGCGATAATAGCTCAGATCGCATATAGTAAGCAGTTTTGATTTAATGACGGCTTAGGCTATTTGATGCTTTCCTAGTCATTGATTAATGCTTTTATTTGTTTCAGTTGCACGAGCAGCTATTTCTCGACGTAATAAGGCTAACATCACCGACAATGACGCAATAAAATCTCTCGTTCCCGCGCGGGAACGAGAAGAAACTTTTAATACTACCAACCAAAAAAAGCCGCTAAAGTAGCGGCTTTTTTAATTCCATGTTAATTAAGGAGACTCTGATTAAGCAACGATGCAGCTACGCTGTTGGAGATGGCACACCTGGCTCAGACGGCTCACCCGCCTGGGTTTCATCTATTGCCGGTACGCCGTCCGGATTCAATTCATCATCGCGTGTTAATACTTCCGGATTCGTCACACCGAAATAGGAGAACACTGTAGAGGCTACTGACATTGGTTCGGCTTCATAACTAGCGGGTGCTGTTGCTGTTTCTGGCGCTGGTTCTGTTACCTGATTGTTTGTACCGGGCGGACCTACGCGGACAGTACGACCGACAACTTTGCCCAACGCCGCCGCGCCGCCTGCCCTAACACCGGCACCACCAAAGGTAAACAGATTCTGGTTATTGCCGTGATCCCAGCCTTGGTTACCGTTAAGGTTGACCCGGCGACCAAAATCACCGCTCATATTGATCACAATATTGTTGGTTGTGCGAGTAGTCGTGCCGTCTAAAACTTTAAACGCCCCGCCGTTTTTAGAGACATCCGCATATTTAATGTGTAATACAGCAGCCTTCATAACTTCGAACAAATCATTCATTCGGTTACGATATCTGTCGATGCCATTGTTATGGTCGTCCCAACCGCCTAAACCCCCACCAACGGC
>CAZYYW010000121.1:0-2413 GCA_964651445.1 uncultured Thiotrichaceae bacterium | reverse complement strand
GTATAAGAGCTTTGTGAATTAGCCGCAATATCAACAATATTGGTTAAATTACCCGAAAGTTCGGACGGGCCGCCGTATAAAAACACATTGATTACCTGCGGCATAATGGCTGGCGCTTCGACTATGGCAGACGAATAGTTGACCGTGGCACTCGCTGCTTTATACATTGCCAATGGATTGATGGATGAAGGTAACAGTGCAGAACCACCTAATGCAGCAACACCTTTAAGAAAGTTTCTTTTATTCATAGTATTTTCCTACCTGCGATTCTTTAATTGATTGCCCTGAAGTAATAAAACTCAGGCAATCTGGAGATGTAGTCAAAGGTGAGCTGCGCGATATTATTATGACGGTTGTTACTGGTGCTAGGCCGGATAACCTGCACCCCATCTGTGTCCATTTCGATTAGACTCAAACCATCGAATATCCCCAGTAACGTCGTTAGTTCTTCCACCGAAGCCTTACGCTGCATGGTATTTAAAAACAAGAAGTGCATGTAATCAGTCAAGCTTAGCTGTGCGACTACCTCACGCAAATCATCATCAGCAAAACCTTCACCGTTATATATCAAGCCAGGGATATCGGGACGGCTACCATCAAAATGTCTTATATCAATTAGCAGCTCTTCACGCACGCCTTTGTGGTAATTAGCGAAACTTAAAGCATCGAATGGCACGTCAGGCAGTCGGCCTATCTTGAGTGACATAGAATTCCAGCCTTTATTACCAAGGTATAAAATATTGCCGCGACCACCGGGTGGGTTATCTGAACCTGATGCCATAAACTCAAAAATTCGTTCACCCGCAGAGTCGCTTACATCCGCAGCCGGATCCCATTTCAATGTATCCAGCAATGGCATAAAGCTTTCTTCAAAGCTCCGTGGCCGCTCAGTATTTAAAAGATATTCTCTGGAAAACAACATTGCAGTGAAAATTTCTTCATAACTCTCTGCACCACTGCCGGTGATTGAATTAATAATATTGACCCTATCCTCACGTTCACGCCCTGAAAAAAAGTAGTTAACCAGTACCTCGGCGGCACGTGGCAACACCAGTGGATGACCGGAAACCACATCATACAAATCATCACAGGTGGTAATGAAAAAAGTTTCCAGAATTAATTGTGGTTCGGTATTAGGGAAGTTGGTTGTGCTAAGAATGTACCCAGAATCTTCGTCTGTCAGGTAAAAGTCTTTACAGGCAGTGCCGCCTTTTACCGAGTCTTCCTCGGTTTCAAACAAGCCGAGGTATAATTCGTAAGCTTCTAGCGCATGGTTTTCTGAGGAACGCGAAACACGCCACCTTGCCAATGAAGGTAAATTAGAACGCACCATTTGTCGAATAGTACTGCCATTGCTCAGGTTGCTCGTTAAGAAACGATACATATTCTGTGCATCAACAGTATCTGTACTTTCCATTTCAACCGCGGGCGAGTACATAATAGTGTTACTTAAAAAATACGCCATCCATTGCACGTAAAAATCGTGGCTAATGGGGTACTCTTTAATGCGCGCCAACGGAAGTTGCATGGCTCTTTCATTCTCATCAGAATCTGTATCCGGATCAAACGTGTATTTTGCGTCCGCTTCATTCGGATTACCTTCGCTATCAAAACCCTCAATGAGAGTATCAACGGCTAAGAGTTCAGCCGTTGATAAATTGGTTCTCAGTGCTTGTCGGGTATCATTAAGAAAGGTCGTGCTCTTCACCGATAAATTTGCTGTGCCCTGCTCAAGATTAAAAAAGTCTTCTGCCGAAATACCGCGAAATAATGTTCCGTACAATTTATTGGCAACCTTATACTGATCTTCAGGCGGAAGATTATTAAATTCAGCCTGAGTTAAAGGCGCAGCAAAGCCTGAAACATTAAACCCAGAACTCGAATCGGGTTGCCCTGGATCGCAGGCGACTAAACCTAATGCGGTCGTCAGGATAATTAATTTAAAAGTTGGTTGGAAAACCTTATTAAATATTTTCATAGTTATACTCATCTACATACATACAAGCACATAAATAGTTATAAGCATCACAACGATGCAGGAACTTAAGTTTGATATTCTTTTTCAGTCATGAGAACCGTGACTGACATTTATGAACAAGAAGTGGCTCTTGCTAGGAACTAAGAATACACCAAATCTAAAAAAACTGTCAACTTTTCGACAAAATAACGCGATTTTGTGATGGATATCACTTATTTGCTGTATTTTTGATCAAAAAATTTCCCAGTTTATACATGGCTCGGAAAATTCACACCTAATATCATACCTTTTGTCATAGATACTGGGCTGTTTTCAATTCGGTGATTACAATTCTAGAGGGGAATCTATGCGTGGATTATGATTTTTTCGAATCGAATGGCGAACAACTCTATTCAAAAAACGAACAATAAAAAAGCCCCACCAAAAAACGGGTGG
>CAZYYW010000120.1:0-6001 GCA_964651445.1 uncultured Thiotrichaceae bacterium | reverse complement strand
AGTAGTCGTGTTAACTTTAAACACGCTCTGTGAACTCTGTGGTCTCTGTGTCTATTATCTTGTCCTCTCAATGTGGCATAGACCCCGTTATGAAAATTTGATTGGCGTTTAGTATTTAATTAAACAACTGCTTTACCTCAGCCGCTGTGTCCTGGTCAAACTTCATGCGGAAGCGGATATAAGGGCCGCTTGCGGTATAACCGGCAGCAGAGAAATCTCGGTCTTCGAAGCCATTGAAATTGTAACCCACACTCAACCAGATATTTCGCGTCATGTTCCAACCAAAAGATAAGCCAGTAGAATATTTCAGGGTTGATGAATTTGCGGTGTAGTGACTATGTGCATGCACACCAACGTCAAATTTGTCGCTTAGATCATGACGATATTCGGTACCCAGTAAGTTGCTAATGCCGCTGAATTCATCCTGATCAAAATTATCGACAACGTATTTCAAACCAAAGTTAAACGAAACCTGATTTCTGTCATCAACCAGGAAGTTACTGGTCAAATTGTGAATCAACTTACGCTGGCGCGTTTTAATACCAATGATATCGGTGTTCGAATCAAATTTAAAATCAAGGCGATTCAAGGTAATCCAGCGCGATTGTAATGGACGGTAGGCAACTGAGAAGCGTATATCACCATCAAGCAGTTCACTATTGTCTGTGCGCTCGGTTTTAAATAAACGTGTCGTTGCAGAATAACCAATGCCAGCCTTTAGGTTTCTCTCCCAGTTAACAATAGCGCCCACTTTATCTTCCAGTTCTGCGGTGCGTATTTCAACACGGTTGTTTAAGGTATAACTTGCGGCGTTGTAAGTGGTACCAAGCGAAATCGCTGTAAAGTCATTATTACTCGTGCCTTGAGCGATTGGTACATCATCAAACAAAGGTGTTCCGCCAGGTGTGCGTAATGTTTTTGCATGGTCGAAGGTAACGTCACCGCTCCAGCGTTTATTAATCGGGAACGCCTGTGTTAAGCCTAAGGTTGCAAAGGAACGAATACCGTTTTCATTGGTTTCTTGATTGACCGACGTATTAACCTGTGCATTTGTCCAAGGCGTGGCACGAACACCTGCGCGTGTCATCTGGGTATCCTGTGACGCGCCAGCCGTCCATTCATTTTCTGCAAAAAGATTAACTTTAGGGGTAATGAAATAATCGCCACCGAGAATAAAACGTGAAGGGTGATCCACATTTTCGTTTGCTGAATCCACTGCGATTTCTGCATTGGCACGTAACTTAACGGTGTCACTGAGGAAGTTTTTACTGGCACCCAGTGTTAGTAGGTTGGAGTCACTGCTGCCACCCAGCGCGAATTCATCTCTGGCAATAATGGCACCCGCATTCAATGAGTAACTGCGTGTACCGTACATCACATTCGCTTGTGCAACATCACGTTTGCTGCCAGTGACAAGGTTGTTTTCATGGTAGATCGAACCATCAACAGTAATTTTTTGATTAACGCGGTAGTTAACATCCGCACCATACTTTCGTGTACCTGTTTGGCTAATTGATTGCTGACCCAGACCAAAATCTGCATCTTGTTGTTTTGCATATGCGCGAACTCTTAGGTCATCGCCACCATGAACAATTTCAGCACTGTAGGCTGAGCCAGTTAAGTCCTGCGTGCCAGATTGAACATCTGTGGTCGCCGCTTCCAATATGACTTCTGTGGTGTTGTTGATTTCAATACGCGCATCAACACCGATTAAGTCACCCTTGTTTAAGTAGCTGGCATCATGTACAACGCTGCCACCTATTTCAACTTTACCTTCATTCAACCTTACCGCAACACGACCACCGGCTGTTATATCTCCGTCCACGGGCGCTTCTACTTCGTAGTCGGCAACAATAAATATTGGATTGAAGTTTGCATCACGACTAGGGATAGGACGGCGAAAGAAAATAGTACCGTCTGTATAATCAATACTGTAATCGAGGTAGCGACGCATGGGTTCAGACTTAATAATAATTTCACTGCGGAAACGATCACGGGTTTCGATGACGATGTTATCGCTGTTAATAACAATGTCTCTACCCGTCAAACGATAAAGACCCGAGATGCCTTCGCCTTGAATTTCATCTTTAATGAAGTTATTTATATTTTCAGCAGCAAACACCGTGTAAGAGAATTTTCCGTCATCGAATTCAGATTTCGCACCGGTCATATTACGCTGGAATTTTGATAGTTCGGTAACACTCAAACCCGTATTCATGTCACCAAACATGGCATAAAATTGCTTGCGTTCAATTTTTATATACAATTTCTCTGCGCTGGATGCATCATAACGTTGGCGTGAATTGTCGCCGTATATTGTGTAGTAAGTATTCGGGTCAATTAACTGGTTAACCCGATTATCACCCGCCAAGGTTTCTTTGGAGGTGTCATAAGCGGCGGTTAATAACCAGTCGCCTTTCACTTTACCTTTGGCATAAAAAGCCACTTTACCTTCACTGTAAAAATCATCACTAAGATCGCTAGCGCTAAGCGCTTCGCGATTACCCGAAACAGCGTTGTAACCAATCGTACCCTCTGCTAAACCAACCAATATCCAGTCACGCACTTCCGGTTGTATCCAGGTTTCAATGCGTGAATGCTTACGACCAGAGAACGGTAACTCGATTTCTAGCTTACCGGTAATGGTGGTTGGTTCTAACACTATATAGGCAATACCATTTTGACCAACGATGTATTCTGGATCTTGCTGATTTAAACCGGAAAGGCGATTAACTTGTAAAGCTTCGACAAATTGCTGTGACAAGTAAGGTTCTGACAGTGTGTATTTACCACGTGAACCAGGGCGGGCAAAGTTACCGTCTTTATCAAAAACACGAATGGCAATAACCGGTACATTTCGACCGTCTGCAATCAGACGTGAGTGTTCTAAATCCAGTTCGGCTCTAACCGGAATATCTGCGAACACGACATTTCGGCTTAGTGTTTTAATCACTTCGCCCGCTTTGTTTTTAACAGTAAATTCAAAGCGATTATTACCGCCAACCAGATGCACACCCTGCCAGTAGCTGCGAGCAATGGTATTTTGCTTGTTTTTAATCATGCCAAAATAAAATAAGGGGTTTATTGGCTGATCATTAAATTTCATTTCAAACCGGTCCGATGGCTTGTGCTTAATCGCAATGTTGACCGATGGCGCAGAAGGCGAATAATTGACATCGGGCATCAACCATTCATAACCGGCTGTGGTATCTTTAATCCAGAATTCATCAAAAATGCTTATATCAAGTTGCTCGGTAACCGGTGGTGCTTCAATTAATTTTTGAATTTTAAATTCGGGTTGCCCCTCCAACACCACTTCGCTAACTTCACTTTGAGAAGTCACCAGATCAACCTCACCCGGCGCAACCACTTCACTGGTACTAACCACTAACTCAGCACGGCGGTTCAACGCTCTGCCCTGGATAGTCTCATTGCTTGCTGTAGGACTCAAGCTACCCTTACCTTTAATGACGGTGGTTGCTTTATCCAGTTCCAGTTCATTAACTAAATAGTCGCCAACGGCTTTAGCACGCTTTTTAGAGAGCGAGGCATTATCACCAAACACCCACAGGCTTCTTTCTCGTATTGGATGGGCATCGGCATAACCGGTGATTTCTTTACCGGTAATATCAACCTCACCAAGATTTTCAATGGCGTTACTAATCCCCTGTTTACTCAAATGCGAAAGATCGGTGCCCATCGGTTCAAAGAAAGCCTGATAAACAACTTTTTTATCTTCAGAGCGAACGCGCGACACTTGCAGTATGTTTTTAATCGGTGTTGAGCGAATATTCTTTTTAGCCGCTGTATCCATAATAACAAAAGCAGTCGTTACCAATTCACCATCGGCTTTTTGTTTAATGCGACCGCGGAAATTCAATTGCTTTTCCCAGTCACTACCAAGATCACCCAATCGGTACACGATGACACTCTCATTGACATAGGGGTCATCAATGACGTCACCCTCAAGCACACTGCTACCCAAATCGTACTCAATGCCCTCTGGCAAATTAATAATTAAACGATAGTTATTGACCGGAATCGCGCCATTAGACATTTCAATTGTGTATTTAATGTCTTCGTTGTTAAGTTCAGTCTGAATAAACAATGTTGCGGTATCGGTAACGGGTTTTTTCTCACGGACATAAAAATCAGTACGCCATAATGTGCCGCCCTGAATATCAACAAATTGTGAATAAGGTGTACCGGCAAAACGTGTGTTTTTCACACAATCCACAACTTCCATATGATCGGGAATACTGGCTTTATCCAACTGAACAACGTGAGTACCGGGTTTGATACCTTCAAAATGGAAACGGCCATTTTCATCAGTAGCCGCATATTTACCGTCTTGCATAAAGATTCGAACGGAAGGCAAACCGGGGTTAATTAAAGTACTGTCATTATCACACTCACCAATAATTACCCGACCGGCGATAAAACTGCGACTGGCAAACAAATCTTCTGTCACGGTAATTGCGGCAACAGCCGTGTTCGACTGTGTTGCGCGATCATCTATGGCAATTACACTGTTAACCGCTTTGCCGAGTTTTGTGCCGACAGAAATTTCAGTCACATATTTAATTTGCGTCGAGGCTCCCGGTAGTAAAGCCGGTACTGTAAAGCGCAGGGTACGACCATCACTGGAAACCTGTGCTTCCGTACCCGCCAAGCCATCATAACGCACGGATGACGTTTGATAACGCAAACCAACCGGTAAGGTATCGCTAACAATAATATTACTCGCCGTGGTAACCGAATCGGTATTGCTCAGTTGTAATGTGTATTGAACAAAATCACCAATGGCGGCAGTTTCTTTTGACACTGATTTTTCGATGACCAGATAAGAGGTCAAGGCGTCCAGTGGAATGTCTACATTTAAAGGCGGCCCAGGCAGCAATACAAATACGCCAGCGAAGGATGCACTAGCATCCAAAGCATAAGGTGCGCCTGGCAGTGCCTGTAAAGCACTAATACTGGCTGTTGACGGCCCTTGGTAACTGGCAGGCGGTGTTACAACAAGGCGATAACTACCGGTATTCATCAGTGGAAAACGGTACGCGCCGGTCGGGAAGTTATAAATCGTACCGCCACTGTCCGTTACGCTGCCGCCGGTCACTACCGGATTAGGATATGTACTGATCGCATCGTCGCCGAACACTGCTGCCAAATTACCGCTGGCATCCAGTATGCTGACCACCGCACCATCCAACAGGGTTCCATCAAGACTGCTAAAGACTACACCATAGGGGTCAACCAATGAACCGCCGGTGCTGCTATCAGAGCCATCATATTGATCGGTATAAAGCACAGTTATTTCGGTATCGGTTCCGAGTGTCAGCAAACCGTTATATTGTGTAACCGCATTGGCTGTTGATTGCACATAACCAACAAACACACCGGTATTGACACCGGTTTCCATCAAAATTAATTCTTCTACATCACCAGTAGAACTGGCGACCACGACGCGGACGGTTTCACGAACAGTGGGATCAAGATTTTGATCTTGGTCATCAACCTGCACAAAAATAGGATCACCCGTTTTATACAATTCCACGACATTCAGTGGTTGTGGGTCTGATGGATTTAATACCGTCACTCCGCCACCAATAATTGGTAGAAGCGGGTCAGCGGAGCTGACGAAACCACTGGCTGGCGGTCCACTTGTTGCATTCTGAGTAACAACGGTAGGCGTAAAGGTGCTGCCAGCGGTGGCATCAAATTGGAACAACGTGATGCTAGATGGGGTTTGAATAATGGTGCTAACAATGCTCTCGGTATTACTGCTGGCATTGCTTGCCGTACCGGAAAAATCAAAAGTTGCGGTTGCAAAATTATCAATGGCGGTGCCCGGTGGTGTTACCGCTTGAGCCGTTAAGGAAGTTGATAATAAAACAATTAATAAAGGTATTTGTATCACCTTCCACAAGCCATTCAACATTATAAATTGTCGAATGGTTTGTGGAAGATGCACTGCATGACTAAATACACTAGCGGTCAT
>CAZYYW010000119.1:0-6145 GCA_964651445.1 uncultured Thiotrichaceae bacterium | reverse complement strand
CTCTGTGACCTCTGTGACCTCTGTGGTCTCTGTGTCTATGAAAAATCAACAAGTTCGTAAAAATCTAGTTCGATATAGAAATCTCACGAAAAACAATGCTTTGTTGTAAAATACCGCCTTTTAAGCAATCCAGATAAACAGTACGCTGAAATTCATAGTTTCACATTGTTTTAGAATCTGTCAAAATAGCCCTCTGATGGAAATAGGATCTTACACATTTAAGCAGCCGATAATGCTGGCACCGATGGCAGGTGTCACTGATCGCCCCTTTAGAAACCTGTGTTATCAACTGGGCGCTGACCTATGCATCTCGGAAATGGTTAGCGCAGAAAAACATCTGTGGAATTCCAAAAAAACTCGCCTAAGACTTAATCACAAGGGTGAAAAGGGTATTCGAAGTGTTCAAATTGCCGGCACCGATCCACAGAAGCTAGCGCACGCTGCGATTTTTAATGCTGAACATGGTGCGCAAATAATCGACATCAACATGGGCTGCCCTGCTAAAAAAGTCTGCAAAGTACTGGCAGGCTCCGCCCTACTCAAAAATGAAACCTTGGTCGCTGAAATACTGGAGACCGTGGTAAGCGCAGTAAGCGTACCGGTAACACTAAAGATTCGTACTGGCTGGGACGAAACTAGTAAAAACGCCGTGGCCATCGCGAAAATTGCTGAGCAAAGCGGCATACAGGCACTGGCAGTGCATGGTCGCACACGCGCAGATGCCTATAAAGGGGAAGCCGAATATGACACCATTGCCGCTGTCAAAGCGGCTGTCAGTATCCCGGTCATTGCCAATGGTGACATTGACAGCCCAAGCAAAGCCAGGCAAGTGCTGCGTTATACCGGAGCAGATGGCCTGATGATCGGTCGTGCTGCACAGGGTAATCCCTGGATATTCCAGCAAATCAAGCATTACCTGGCAAAAAACTGCTATTTACCGCAGCCAGATGCCACTGAAACTGGCAAGCAATTAAACCAGCACCTGCAAAATCTCTATGATTTTTATGGCGAACTATCCGGTGTTCGTATCGCACGCAAGCACATTGGGTGGTATATTAATAACATGCCGCTTACTGCTGAACACAATCTCCATAAATGTACCAATACAGCATTTAAACAGCAGGTCAATCAGGTCGATGATGCTTTGACGCAATTATCACTGGTTACCGATTTCTTCAACTCACAACAAAAGTCCTTAGCCGCATGAGCAACCAAGATTTTCAACAAAATTCACCCTCAGCTGACGAAATTCCGCAGCAGGAAATATCTCAACTTAGTCACGCGGTTAAACACTCTATTCGACGTTATCTTTTTGAACTGGAAGGTACCTTGCCAAATAACATGTACGAACTGGTTTTACGGCAAATAGAGCAACCCTTATTTGAAGCCATTCTAGAACACACCAAGGGCAACCAATCCAAAGCTGCTGAGATGTTAGGGCTTAATCGTGGCACCTTGAGAAAGAAACTGCGTCTTTACGATTTGCATAAATAAAGCGTTTTACAGCAAGTAAAAAGTGCTTGCGGTATACCATATAGCGCCAGAAGCAATGACAATATACCCTGATTGAGTGACATAAATCATTCCTGTCAGTTATAATTTCCACACTAAAAAAACCCTGCAAGAGCTAACTTATGACCGACGAAGCCCAACGTCCTGTACGACGTGCCCTCATTAGTGTTTCTGATAAAGATGGCATTATCGAATTCGCAAAATCACTGCATGCACAAGGTGTGGAAATTCTCTCCACAGGCGGTACAGCGAAATTACTAATCGACAATATGGTGCCGTGTCTGGAAGTTTCCAAACACACCGGCTTTCCTGAAATCATGGATGGTCGCGTGAAAACCTTACACCCTAAAATTCACGGCGGTATTCTGGGACGCCGTGGCATTGATGATGACGTAATGAAGGCGAATGAGATCGCGCCAATCGACCTAGTTGTGGTCAACCTCTACCCATTTGAAGCCACCATTGCCAAAGAAGATTGCACTCTGGAAGATGCCATTGAAAACATCGATATTGGTGGCCCCGCAATGGTTCGTGCCACCGCGAAAAATCATGCTTACGTCAGTATTATCGTCGACCCTAATGACTATCAACGGGTACTAGAAGAAATTCATAATAATGAGGGCTTGGTCAGCGATGCCACCCGCTTTGATCTTGCGGTAAAAGCCTTCGAACACACCGCAAAGTATGATGGCATGATTGCAAATTATCTGGGGCGAGTAAAAGAAGACGGCAGCATGAATGAACTGCCCCGCACCATCAACCTGCAATTCAATAAGGCACAGGAACTACGTTACGGCGAAAACCCGCATCAGTATGCTGCGTTTTATACAGAACGCAATATCGAAGTAGCCTGTATCGCAACCGCAAAACAGCTACAGGGTAAAGAGTTATCGTTCAACAATATTGGTGATACCGATGCCGCACTGGAATGTGTCAAACAGTTTGACATTGACACTGACGGGCCAGCCTGCGTGATCGTTAAACACGCCAATCCTTGCGGCGTGGCAATTGGCGACAAACTGTTGGATGCTTACAACAAGGCTTATAGCACCGATCCAGAATCAGCCTTTGGCGGCATTATTGCCTGTAACTGTGAACTCGATGGCGACACCGCGCAAGCCATTGTCGAACGCCAATTTGTAGAAGTTATTATTGCGCCGTCCATTAGCAGCGAGGCAATCGAAGTAATCGCTGCAAAGAAAAATGTACGCCTGCTGGAATGTGGACAATGGAGCGGTATCAGCCCACGCATGGACTATAAGCGTGTTAATGGTGGTCTGCTAGTGCAAGATGCTGACTTGCTGCTACTCAACGAAATGCGCGTTGTCAGTGAACAAAAACCTTCCGATCAGGAAATGAAAGATTTATTATTCAGTTGGAAAATTGCCAAATATGTTAAATCCAACGCCATCGTTTACGGCAAAGACAGCATGACAATTGGTGTCGGCGCGGGTCAGATGAGCCGGATTAACAGTGCGCGAATTGCCGGTATCAAGGCAGAACACGCTGGCCTGCAAGTGCCTGGCTCTGTGATGGCATCAGATGCATTCTTCCCCTTCCGCGATGGCATAGATGCTGCCCATGAAGCCGGTATCGTTGCCGTCATTCAACCCGGCGGCTCGATGCGCGATGATGAAGTCATTGCCGCAGCCAATGAATTTGGCATGTCCATGATCTTCACCGGCATGCGCCACTTTCGCCACTAGGAGCCTGTCCCGTTCTAACTGGAAATATTGAATAACATAGTTTTACTTATTATCCCATAAAACTATGTTATAAAGACCCTCATGGAAGAGAAACGCCTCGAAGAAAATCGACAGTTGCGCGAGCAGTTAGACCAACTGCTCAAGGAAGCACGGCGCAATGAACAAACCCAAACATCGTTTGACGACTTCACTCTGTCTGTTGTCGCGGCGCAAGGCCCACAAGAACTCTTCCACCTAATTCTGCAAGACCAGAAAAAATTTCGCATCGATGAAATTCGTTTATGCTTGGTTGACCGTTACCACGAAGTTGAGCGACTGCTCACCGAAAGCTACCAAAAAAGTTATCAGGGATTAAGTTTTATTGACACTGAAACCTGCAAGCTGCTGATTTCTGACGTGCCTAATCGCCCTGTGTTGGGCTCCCGCATTATCAATAAATACGACTGGTTAATTAAGGTGGAAGATACCGGTAAATATAAATCAGCCGCATTACTGCCGCTAAAACGTGGCGATGAAATTATTGGCATACAGTTATTGCTTAGCACAGATGCCAACCGATATAACAAAGATGAAGGCACTGCTTTTTTACAAAAACTTGCTGCCATGATCGCTATTTCCATCGAAAACTGCATTAACCGCCAACGCACGCTAGAACTGGGTTATCAGGACGGCCTCACCAGTGCCTATAATCGCCGTTATTTTGATGAACGCCTAAAGCACGAAGTTGATCGCTGCAGCCGCAATAAAACTGACCTTGTATGCTTGTTTATTGATGTCGATTTCTTTAAGAAAATTAATGACCAACATGGACATCAGGTCGGTGACGCAGTGCTGGTTAGGCTGGTGGCGTTAATGGGTGAACAGGTGCGCTCAAGTGATATCGTCGCACGTTACGGCGGTGAAGAGTTTTCTATCATATTGCCAGATACTGGCATCCAGCTTGCTCACGAAGTGGCAGAACGTATCCGCAGTTCAGTCGAAGCACAAAAGCTGATTATTAACGACAACACGTTAAGTATTACCGTCTCAATTGGTTTGTCCTCTCTCAGCCAAATTAAATTTCAGGCCGATGCCAGCGGCGTTACACCTATTGACACCGAAAACCTTGATCAATTGTTACTTAAAAAAGCTGACGAGGCACTCTATCAGGCAAAACAAACAGGGCGTAATCAAGTGGTGATCAAAAAGATGGCGAGCTGACATACCATGATTTCCTAAGTGTTTCAACAATCAATAGCGCGATGCAAGCATGAATTATCACCTTTTCCGGTGCCACTATTACCGAAGCTCGATCAACCTTTTTACTAATAGTATACGATGACATTATCCTATTCTGCGGCAGCCGTCAGCATCACACTGAAAATCATTGAGTCTTATGATATTGACCCTGTCCCCTTGCTTGAAAATCTGGGGCTAAATCCTAAACTGCTGGAAGATCCCAATGCGCGTTTTGATTACATTAAAATCGACCAACTGTGGTTTGACGCTGTCGCCCTTGCCGACGACCCGAACTTTGGTTTGCGAGCAGCAAAGTATTGGCACCCATCGTCGCTTGGTGCATTAGGTTATGCCTGGCTGACAAGTACCAGTCTACGCACAGCACTCAACCGCTTCGCAAGGTATATGTCGATACTAACGGAAGGTGCCTGTCTGGATGTCGATACCATCGACATCGGTAGCGCTGATGAAGCCTTGTCCGTACACCTATACTACAACGCCATTTCAAAACAGCAGGCAACACGTACCGATTCTTTCATGGCGATGTTACTCGCCATGTGTCAGGCAAATTGTGGTGAAAGTTTTCACCCCAGCAGCATTTCATTAACGCACCCTGAACCGAAGGATAGCAGTCACTTTGATGCACTATTCAAATGTCCGATTTATTTTGGCGCCAAAGAAAATCGTTTCAATATATCAAAAGATGTTGCCGATGAACGCTTACTCAGCGCCAACCCTCAGCTAGCGCTGATTAATGACAAAATCATCATTGAGACACTGGCAAAACTGGAAAAAGATAATATTATCGCGCGGGTGAAATCAGAAATATTAAATCAGTTAGCATCCGGCAACGTTACTGACGCAACGGTCGCGGATGCTCTTCATATCGCGCAACGCAGCATGCAACGAAAGCTACAAAATGAAAACACTACATTCCGCTCAATTTTGAATGATTTACGTCAGGAACTGGCGAAAAAATATCTACAAAACAGCAACATGAGCCTGATTGACGTCGCCTTTAACCTCGGTTTCAGTGAATACAGTTCTTTTTCCAGAGCCTTTAAAAACTGGACAGACCTTACCCCTAGTGAGTATCGAAGCGAATGATCTGTCGGTGAATGAGTCAGTATTGCCTAATATTGACTTTGCAGTTGTACAGTCGTCTTCTCCTGCACGTGCACTCGCGCATTGAGTTTCCATTCTTCCTTATCAATGCCAAAGTACCAAACGCCTTCACTGAGTTTGTGCGGAAGATGCCCGATGTACTGATGACCTATACCAAGATTCAACAGAACCGATACATCATTTTTTTCTCGCGTAACATGCTGAAAATCCAATGTTAAGGTTTTCGGATAAGTTTCAAGCAAACCTTTATCAAATGACAGCAGTACGACTTTACTCTTGTTATCAACATCAATAACGGCACTCAAGCCTAACTCTGCTGCTTTTATATCGCGCACCAAAACTTCATTAATGGCTTTTCCATATTTATAATAATCGTCGGTTACTAATCCATCAGCCGTTACTATCGAAATCCATATCATCCAAACACCTCTGACCATCGCGATAAACGGGATCGCTAACATCATCAACAGTAGCGGATATTTGTACCATGGTTTCGTTTCTTCTTGCTGCATAATGTTTTGCATGATTTTTTCTACACCTGATTTTGTTTATTAATGGTTTAACTCGCCACATAAAAATTTTGG
>CAZYYW010000118.1:0-6288 GCA_964651445.1 uncultured Thiotrichaceae bacterium | reverse complement strand
GCATAAACATCATCTTGAAACGTCAGACTGTCGCCGTTTAGCTGCTTCATAATATCGGCTAGGTGCTCGTTGTCCTCACGACCATTCCATACCTTGTTGTAGGTACCCTGTTTGTAACCATTGTCCTGACGGAACATATTCAACACGTTTTTGCCTACATAGATTTCATATAACTCATCAAACGGCATATCAAGATATTTCATAATTCCGGCGATAAAGCTGAAATGCGCTCCCTGATCTGTCAAGGTCAATAGTGCCAGGCATTCGATGCTTTTGCGGATGTCTTCAGCCTGCATCGAGTTTGCAAAATCTGCCTCAATCTGCACCGCAGTATCTTCCAGCGACTGGTTCTGCTCAAGACGAATACTCAACGCAAAATGCACAATGTCCACCACTTCAAGCTTCACCTGCATAAAGTCTGGCTCCTGCTTTTTCCACCATTTCCAGCCGTAGTGCTCCAGCATCTCAGAAGCCTCCATCCAGATTGCTCGATACCATTCATTGCCAGCACTGCGCCAATCGGCATTCACTTTTGTATTCATTGAATCTTGCAGTTCAAGCATGGTGATAATTTTTTGTTTTATCATGGTCTGTTTCATTATGGTCTGCTACTGGTTAATTGTGCGGCTATGATAAATAGATTACTTCCCATAATCAAACGAATGGAGAAAAATGGTCACCGATAAAATTTATCGTACAAAAAATTAAAAAAGTTTGTACTTGTGGAAAATGTTATTTTTAATGTTGACCTTCGTTGCCAAAATTATTTTTTACCTTATCGAGCAAAGGTCTCTAGCTGCTTTTCTGGTTTTTTTTTGGCTTATCGCTTATCAGCTTGACTCTGGAGCAAGCGAATCCCGTCTTTATCGATGCTAATAATCCGTTGCTTATACAAACCGCCAATGGTTTTTTTAAATGCACCTTTGCTCATGCCAAACAGCTCAGAAATTAATTTCGGGTCAGACTTATCATGCACTGCCGCAAAACCTTGGTTTTTCTTTAAATGCTCCAGTATTATTTTGCTATGTTTGTCACGGGTTTGTTTCCCCCCTTGCAAGCTAAGGTCAATTTTACCGTCGGGTCGTATGTATTTGATAAAGCCTTTTTTATATTGCCCAAAACTTAATCGCTGGAACACTTCGTTTTTATATAGCACGCCCCAGTGACTATGGTTAATAATTGCCTTGTAGCCAAGATCAGTGCTGTTGGCAATAATAAGGTCAACTGTTTGCTGCGGCTTAAAATCATGTGGCTTTTCATCATCAAGAAATTTATCTATTTTAGACGAGGCAATAATGCGCCCGTCAATGCCCACAAAAACATGGACAAGATAAAAACTACCGACTTCCATAGGCCGATGCTGCTCGGCAAACGGCACCAGCAAATCTTTGTCCAACCCCCAGTCCAAAAAGGCACCGACCGCAGAAATATCAATAACTTTCAGATAAGCAAACTCACCGGCCAGTGCTTTTGGTGCCTGGTTAGTTGCTACTGGCCGACCTTCAGAATCAAGATACAAAAACACGTCAACGGTGTCACCAATTTCTAGGTCAGGAGGCGAATTTTTAGTCGGCAACAATACTTCACCAAGTTCATGCGCGTCCAGATAAAAGCCAAATGGAACTGCTTTTACAACGTCGAGTTCGTGGATATAACCAATACCAATCATGTTGTTTTAACTAATCCTGACGATAGTCTGCGATATCGACGTCGTCTATCTGTGATGCCAAAAGGAATTTATTTGCATATTGCAGATAAATTCCACTACTTAAAAATAAATCAAAAAGGTCTGCATCAATATGTTTGTCGTTTCGCATAAAACTTAGAATACGCAACGATTCGCTCAGTGTCTTGGCTTTTTTATATGGCCGATCTGAAGCGGTTAAAGCTTCAAAAATATCCGCGATCACCATCATGCGAGCCGTTTCTGGCTGCTCACTCATTACCAATTTTTTAGGGTAACCCTTGCCATCCATCGTTTCGTGATGACTACCCGCGATTAATGGCACGTTACGCAAGCTTTTAGGATAAGGCAAGTTATTTAGCATGATGATGGTCTGTATCATGTGGCCATTAATCATGTATCGCTCTTCTTCACTTAATGTGCCTTTTTTCACTGACAGATTGTACAGCTCACCACGATTATATTTGTATTCTGGCACATCAAGCTTAAAGCCCCAAGGATTATCCGCTGGCATTTTATCCACATCCAGACGGGGAATTAAATGCTCTGGTTTATTTGCTAATAATTTTTCTTCTACCGGTAGAGTCACCTTGTTCGCCGATTTCCGTTTTAGCTCTTCCCACGACAAACCTAAATTATCGTCGAATGTACGCTGCCACGTCTTTACCGCAATGGACTGTAATCGTTCAATTTTTTCATCAGCCATAAACTCGCCGCCAACATTGCATTCAGCAACGAATGAAAAATCATCATTCAGTGTTTGCTGTTGCACGCCAAGATCTGCCAGCAGTTGTTTCTTATTACCACCGCCTGCAATCTGCTGCCAGCAATCAATTTCCACATCACGCTTTAACACTTCAAAGCGCATTCTTATTTCATGAATTCGGTCATAAATAGTTTCTAATTTTGTTGCTTTGTCGACAACATATTCTGGTGTCGTCACTTTTCCGCAGTCATGCAACCAGCCAGCAATACTCAACTCTTTCCATTGTTCTTCGTTAAGTGAAAAATTCTTATATTTTCCTTCATTGCTGTCGCAGGCAGCTTTTGCCAACATCAAGGTGATCTCCGGAACCCGCATACAATGGCCGCCTGTATATGGCGACTTGGCATCAATCGCCCCAGCAATTAACTTTATAAAAGCTTGCAGCAATGCTTCCTGCATATTTAAAGATTGCCGGCTTTCTAGCGTCACCGCCGCAAAACCGGACAGTGCTTCAACAAAGGCAATATTGCTTTCCTGACTATGACGACTACCCTGCTTAAACAACAGACACAACAGACCAATAGTTTCATTATTTCTATTGCGCAGCGGCAGCATCATTGTCGTCAAGGTATCGACGGACAAGATTTTCAGTAACGGCAATAACTTATTATCACTTTTTTCATCAAGTTCAAAAATACAGCTTTTTACCGACTCACTGGCATTTAATAAATCTTCAACTTCATCAACATTAAGTGCCAACAGACTATTAACGGCTGGACGACGATTATCTTTATCGCATAAAAAATTTGCCTTTAACAGATCATCCTTCTCGTCTATCAAATAAATTATCGCTGCATCAGCCTGACTAATCGACATGGTTTCTTGGGTGATGCTTCGTATCAAAAGATCAAGATCCTGTTCGCCGGCAAGAGAGTTAATAAGGTTGATAAATTTATTGATGGTCGATGTCATCATCGCCATCGCAGTGTCAAGCTGATGAACTTCCTTGATAGATGAACCTTGCGTAACGGACTCATTAAATTTAAAACGAGAAATTGCTTTTGCTTGCAACGACAGCATATTTAAAGGCTTGGATATTTTTTTTGCGCTAAACCAAATAACCGGAATAAAAACAAGAACCGCAAAAAAAGCAATTAATAACAAATGCCACCGTATGGCAACTGCGTCAACCAGCAATTCATCTACCGGCGATAACATTAATGCATATAAATCAATATCGCCTGGCTTTGCCACAATACGCGCACTGCCAATCCAAGTCTGTTCAGCATATTCAAACTCAAAATTTTGTTCTTTTGCTTCTAGATTTTTGCTGATGTATACCAGCACTTCACTTCCCAGTTGGTGTAAACCGGCAAGCTGCACGCTTTCGCTATGCCCAACTTTCTCTTGTTGCACAATAATTTTCTGTTGGTCTCTATAGGCAAAAACTTGCCCCTGCGCATTAATCAGTACTACTTCTGAATTTTCTGTCACTTGATATTTGTTGATCGTCTGACTTAAGTTTTCCAGCGTAATATCAAATACCACGACCACACCTGCGACAGGTGTTTTACTCATTGCTGTCAAACCAACAATTTTACTCTCATAAAACAGATATGGGCTGGTTGTTGCTGGTACTGCCGTTGCCTGCTTGTACCATGGACGCTGCCGAGGATCAAACTGCGACGCATGTGCTGCCTTCCGCCCGATCTCAATTAACTGTTCATCATAATAAATTATATAAAGCTTACCAATCTCGAAACCGGCTTCTGCATTGTCACCTTTACTATAAAAAATAATAAAGCTGGCATTGTCTGGCACCTTGTATTCCCTCTGAACATAATCGCTATCTGCCCGCGAAACCCCTAAATAGTCTCCATTTGGGTAAGCAATACCTGCAGCGAAAACTGACGACTCGGCGCTCAGTACTGCTTTAAAAGCTGGCAGGTAGGTAATTCGCTGATTAAAGGTACTGGCATGAATGACTGGTGATAGGCGAAACTGGTGCAAACTGCCAATCATCGAACCATAACTGGCCTTAAAATCGAGGATGAGCTCCTGACTAATACGCTCATACAGGTCAGCGGCCGACGACAGCATAATATCCGAGGTTTTACTGTAACTTTGCCAACTAAGAATAATGCCTAAAACAATCGTAATGCTTATAAAGAGAGCGCTGATTGCAATTTGTAGTGGGTATCTTTTCTCTGTGCGGCCTACCATCTTCTATCTCATCTATTTAGAACCTGATATTTCTCAGGCAGGACATATAACGAAAAGTCAAAGGCCTCCATAATCTCATCTGAAGGCTACGCGGGTGAGAAGTTATATAAACCAGTTGGATAATACGACTAATTTACCGCAACCAGAAAAGACTTTAAGTATACGCTTGAAAAGCTGTTGGGTAACAATTGAATTTATGATACAGGACTTTACTGTTGCCCGTTAACAAGGACACCCTTTAATTGCTTGCATTCTTAATGCTCACCTTTAGGTTTACGAACACCAGCAAAACGATTACCTTGCTTTTGTGGGCCGCCTTTTGGAAATATCTGATGTAGATATTTGCTGTTACCTTTTTCTTTACCCCAGGCTTCCCTAAAGTGTTTAATCATGTCGCGAACCGGAGCTTGAACGCCATGTTTATCATGAAAGCTACGGATGAAACGTATAACTTCCCAGTGCTCTTCATTCAGCTCCAAGCCTTCACGCGCTGCTGAGGCATGAGCATAGTCTTCTGACCATGCTTCAAGATCCAGTAAATAACCTTCACCATCACAAAGGATTTTTTCACCGTCCACATCCATGGTGAAATTCTGCATATTCGGGTAATGTAGTTTCGCTTCCACTGATTTTCCTGCCTGCGGCGATATAATTGAGCACTACAATACGCATCGGGAAGACTACAAACAATGCCCCAGTGGTAGTAAGTTACATATCAAAAGGGTTAGACAGCAACACCTACAATCGTTATTTAAACTTGATTTAGTCGAACATTGGTAACACTGTTTTTTAAGCACAAAAAAAACCTCCCGTTAGATGGGAGGCTTTTTTCAGACATACGCTGAATTATATCTGTTTTTTTATAACTGCCTGGTGACAGAATCTACCTGAATTTCAACACGGCGGTTTTGAGCGCGACCTTCACGTGTGCCGTTGTCCGCAATCGGGTTAGCTTCGCCATGTCCAATAGTCGTTATTTTATCGGGGTTTGCGCCATTACGTACCAGTTCATCTTTAACGGCTTGCGCACGTTTCTCAGAAAGCTGCTGATTAAAAGCGGCATTACCACTGGCATCTGTATAACCTTCAATTACAACTGTTTTAACATTCTCACCTTCAAACTTCGCCATCAGTGCAATAATTTCTGCCTTGCCTTCTTCACTTAATACCGCACCACCAAGTTCAAAGGTTGCACCGGAAGACAATCTCAAATCCGTGTATTTTGGCTCTGTTGCCTTAGTAACAACAACGGCTTCAGCAGTTTTTGCCGAGCTTACTTCTTGCACTGCAATAGGCGCTGCTACCGCTGCAGTAGTTGCAGGTGCTGTATCAGCCGCAACCACTGGAGCGGCTGCTTTTGCTTCACCGCCTTCACAACCAGCCATGGCAACCTCTGGCGTCCATAAAACGGTACGCACACACTGACCATTTCGATCACGTACAAAATCACCATCTGTGCCTAACCAATAGGCTTTAACGGCTAATACCTGTGTTGATGCGACACATAAGACCACTGCTGTTAATATTTTCATTTTCATTTTTGTTTTCCTTTGTCATTAAATCATAAATAAATATTTCAAACATTATACTATGCTTATATACGAAAAACGAGAGCACATTGTTAAAACGGTGTTAAATCTTAAAGAATGCTAGAAATTACTTGCGTATGACTTTA
>CAZYYW010000117.1:0-6312 GCA_964651445.1 uncultured Thiotrichaceae bacterium | reverse complement strand
AACAGTTTGCTGCCATCCCATGTTGGTTTTTCAGGGCTGTAAAGCGCCTCATTTAATTCTCGAATACTTTGCTCAAGTTGTGTTGAACAACGTTCCATTATTTGAGACAAATTACTCATTGCGGGTTCCGCATAAAATATTTTTGCCCATGCAATGAGTGCGCTTCGGGTGTTTTCAATTTGATTATTTTTTGCACTTTTTTCAACGTTGTGGCTGAGAGTTTTCAACGAAGCGGTGTTGTCTTTTTTGACGGTTTTAACAGGGCGATTTTGCCGACTGGATTTGTTATACAGTAAAATTAAAGTGAGTAACCATGCCAGCGCAAAAGCCAGAGTGGCCCACTTCCAGTAGTCACTACTGATAGCTTGAGTGATTGTTGGCTTTTCAGCATCCGTAAAATTTTGTTGCTGTTGAAAGTCTGCTGTTTGTATTGGTGGCAGTGTGGCAACGGTAGTAGGCGTGCCAACGGCGGTTATAATGGTTGCGGGAATGGTCGCAGTTTCTTCTTTATTGGTTATTGTGTTCCACCATTTTAGATTTATTTCAGGCAACCGATAGTCACCCGCGGTTGTCGGGATCAGTGCGATTTTTATTTGTTTAATACCGGTAATGCCATTCGTTTCGGTTCTGTTTTCGGTAACAGGTTTATCAGGGTATTGTTTTAAGCCAACAATTTCAGCAAACTTTAGCGCCGGTAGTTGCACGGCGGTGAGTCCGCGTGCGGCAAGTGTAATGGTGCGCGTTACTGGGTCACCGGCTTTTATATTGGTAATATCATCGGACCATTCTTCGATCAATAACAGTTCTTCAGCGGGTAGCCAGTCTTGTAAATTAATATGATCGGGCGCGGCTTTTACGGTTGCAGTGACGGCCGTGCTGCGTAGACGCTTTAGTTGTCCACTGATGCGAAACTGGTCAAAGATGGTTCTCGCCTGGCTGGGATTTACGCGACCTTCAAAGGTAACCGGATTGATCTTTAACGGCCCGCTTTTTTGTGGAAAAATTGCATAACGCCTTTCAAACACTTCGTAACGTACACCGTTGCGCGTGGTTTGATAATTGTCTTCACTGATTTTCTCGACAATGGCGTCAGTATCACTGATAACCGGGTCGGTTATCGATGCGCTGGCAATGCTTACTGTGCGCAGTAAGCGAACCGTATAAATGAATTGCGATTGCACCCATCCGGTTTGTTTATCGAGGCTGCTTTCAAGGAATATTTTGGCAGGTATGGTTGCTTGGTTATGGGGTGAAGCAGTGTTTGGCGCGGCAGCCCCCGTGACCGTAATTTTTATTGCCGGGCTTATATCGTTGCCAAAATTGATAGCGGGAATGGTGAAATTGCCAACATCTTTGGCAATCATGGTGAGTGCCCAGGATTTTTTCAAACTCCAGTTACCATTAACTGAACGCATATTGGTGCTTTGACTGCTGCTTAATACATCGAAATGTTGGTATATCGGGCTGAAATCAGGGTCGTCATCAACACTGCTGTCGGCTTCATAAATAAGACGAAATGAAGTGTCCAGTAACGCTGGATTGGCGCTGGTGGTGACTGTAATGTTGGCGGCCTGCAATATCGTGCTAATCAATACAGCAAATATTAGCAGTGTGTTGGTGATGATTTTCACGGATGTTTTTTTTGTACAATTTACCATGGTTGCTCGCTATCGGCCTGATTGGGGATCCGTTGGTATTGATAATGAAATTTTCGTCTTAGTAGACCGCCAGGGTCATCTGGAATTCGTTTTAACCATTGCTGGGTCGCTTTTTCTTCTTCCGTAATCGACGCTTCTGTTGGGTTTATTTCTATCTCTATTGGTTTGTCGTTAGACTCCTTATCTTCAGCTTGCTGCTCGCCTTGTTGATTCTCTTCATCGCTCGACGGTTGTTTGTCGTCCATGTTTTCCTGCTGCTGTTTTTCGTCTTCTTGGTGTTGCTGTTGTTCTCTTTCTTGTTGTTCAGCTTCGGCTTTGGCGTCGCGTTGCTTTAGTTGTTGCTGCTCTTGTTCGAGTTGCTTGTTCTTTAGCTGCTCGTTCTCTGATTGATTTTGTTGGGCTTCGCCATCATTATTTTCTGCTTGCTCAGACGACTTGTTGTCTGAATTTTCTGCATCCTGCGACTGTTGGTCTTGTGATTGCTGCTCGCTTTGTTGCTCTCCCTGTTGCTGGTCGTTTTCTTTTTGATCGTCTTCCTGTTCGCCTTCCTGTTGTCCGTCCTGCTGTCCGTCTTGTTGTTCCTCCTGTTGTTTTTCTAGTGCCTGTTTAACCTGTTCACGGTTGTGTTTAGCGTCCTTGTTATTTTCATCAAGCGCCAGTGCCTGGTCGTAGGATTTAATGGCTTCTTCAAGTTTTCCTAGCCTTGCCAGTGCGTTGCCTCGATTATATAAACCACTGCTGTTGTTGCTGTGCTCCAGTATTTCAGCCGCTGCCTGATATTCTCCCTTGCGGTAGAGTGCGCTGGCTTTCCATTCAGGATTGGTGAAAGTATTGGCTGCTTTTTCATGCTCGCCGCGGTCAAATGCCTGCATGGCTTTTTGGTCAGGTCGAGACCATAAGTTGTCAAAGTCTACAATCTCAAGAGTGTCAGTGTCGTCGGCATAAGCGGGCGGTGTCATGGGCGCGGAAAGTGTGAAAACAAAAAGTAGTTGGATTGCTAACCAACCCTTTCTTGCCCACAATGCCGCCAGTAATAATAAAGGCAGTAACAGCCAGTGGCCTTCTTCTATCCAAATGTCGGCGTGTTGATCGTTTCGCTTATTATCTTTTGCAACATCGCTGGATTGAAATAGTTGATTGAGTTTATTTATATCGCTGTCATCCGCGTGCAATGATGAATATAAACCGCCGCCACTCAGTGCATAGCGTTGTAATTGTAATGGCGAAAGTTTAGGAATAACAATGGCACCTTGATTGTCTTGTAAAAAAGCCCCATCTAATGGAATAGGTGCGCCGGTTGTGGTGCCTATGCCGAGAATGGATAGTCGGTGTCCCTGAGCAAAGATTTTTTTAATGGCGGCTTCATCTGATTGTCGAATTTCATCGGTGATGACTAAAATGTTTCCGTTAACGATGCCTGCCTGCGTCAGTAATGAATAGGCTCGTGCCAATGCACTGGATAAATTACTGCCCTGTGCTGGCATCATATCGGTTGTTAGTGATGGCACCATGTTAGCAATGGTGGCGTTATCGTCAGTTAGTGGTGTCACCACGAAGGCATCTGCGGCATAAACAATCAATGCGGTTTGACCGGTTTTTCTGGTTTTTAACAGGTCAAGCAGTTCAAGTCTGGCGCGTGCCAGGCGTGAGGGTTTTATATCGGCGGCATTCATTGATTGCGATAAATCCAGCAGTACCACCAGTGACGATAGCTCTCGGTATACTGGCTGCGATTGTTTTTCAACTACCGGCCCAGCGAGGGCGGTGATACCTAAACTGCTAGCGATGAAAACCAGCAGTAAAGGGTAGCGACGTTGTTTACCACCGCTTACACTCAACACATAGGGCATCAGCTTTTGATCAACAATGCCTGACCATATTCTATTGTTTGATCGAACTCTGAACGAAAAGTAGAGAAACAGGAGCAGAGGGATAAAAGCATAAAACCAGTCACTGCGAATAAAATGCAGGTTGCTTTGTATCAGCAATGCTTCATTAATCAGTTCGCTGATGGAAATATCGAATAGCGCGTTCATTTTGGACTATTCTCTGAATCAACGGCTTTGCTGAAAATGCGGTAATTAAATTGTGGCGCATATAAAAACAAGGCAAGCAAACTGGCAAATACCAGACTGGCGGACAAGGGGATGTGAAACAAAGCTTTTATCGGACGATAACTTTTAAAGTCTTTTTCAACGGGTTCCAGTTGATCGAGCAGGCTGTAGATTTGTGCCAGATCACTAGTGGTGTAGGCACGAAAATATTTTCCGCCGGTGATTTTTGCCACCTGTCGTAATGTTTCTTCGTCGATTTCTCGTGAGCCACGACTGGCAATGCCAATCGTGTAAATTTTCAAGCCTTTTTTAGCCGCCAGTTCTGCCGCTCTTATCGGTGATATTTCTCCGCGATTGCTGACACCATCGGTTAGCAAAATAAGCACACGGTCACTGCTGAATTTTCTTTGAAGTGTTACGTCTTGCCCAGTACTGTCTACTTCATTATCTGTTGTATGGTTATTTGCATTGAGACTTGTGGCTTTCAGGTTGGCGGCTTTTCTCTGTTGCTTGTCCAGACGTTTAACGGCAAGACCAATGGCGTCACCGATGGCGGTCGCCTGCCCCGCGAGACCTGTGACGGCTTCCTGTAATAAAATATTGACCGTGGTGCGGTCGAAGGTCAGCGGGGATTGTACATAAGCTTGGTCGCCGAACAGGATTAAACCGATGCGGTCGCCAACACGTTTTTCGATAAAGGCACTGGCAACAGCTTTGGTTGCAGTTAGTCGGCTGACGGACGAATTGTTGTGACGAATTTTTTGGTCCATGCTCATTGAAATGTCGATAGCCAGCATCAAGTCTCGACCGCTGACGGGCAGTTCGACCGGTTCACCTGTCCATTGTGGTCTGGCGCTGGCGATGACCAGACAAAGCCAAACTAAACTGTACAATAATAACGGCCAGCGAGACTTATTGCCTGCATTGCTGAGTTTATTTTCACTCTGGTAATCGGACAGTTCGGGCACCAGCAGTGCCGCGTCATTGCTGGCTTTTGCTGCTGGTATGAGCAGGCGAAAAATAAAAGGCAGCGGCAATATAGCGAACACCCAAGGCCAGATAAAAGAAATCATGACGATGGCTGCAACGGTTGCGTTTGTGCGCTGGACGATTGACTTGATGTTGGTTTATGACTGCCAAGTAACCAATTTTCACACAGATTAATAAGTGCGTTAGCATCGTAATCCAGGTCTGCGTGTTGCGGAAGATAAGGCGCACTTAACAGTATTTTTCCGGTGTTACTTTGAAACTGAACGCCTGCTTTATGGTTGCGACTGTCTAACCATTGCAACCAGTCTTCACCTGTTAGACCAGCGATGTTGGTTTTTGGGTAGTAGCTGATACTGGCTCGGCGCAGCAATACAGACAAGGCTTTGACTAACTGTGTTTTATTGTTGCTTTGCAAAAACTGTTGTTTGATTTTTACTAATTCAACACCAATATCTCGTTTCAGTTGT
Source organism: uncultured Thiotrichaceae bacterium (assembly GCA_964651445.1). Taxonomy (GTDB): domain Bacteria; phylum Pseudomonadota; class Gammaproteobacteria; order SZUA-229; family SZUA-229. The sequence goes on along the minus strand of CAZYYW010000117.1, from coordinate 1,143 downwards.
CGCGCACGATAGATTTTTATGCTGGCATACAGGGCGATTATAATAATGACCGTTAAAGCCAAAAGCAGCCACCAACCGTGTGCTATTGGCCACCATGAAATTGGCTCCGGTAGCTGAATGTCTCTCAGGTTTAAGCTTTGTTGTTTCATAGCGCGGAAGAAGATTGCGTAGTGGCAAGTTTGCTGTGTCTTTTGCCACGCTTTTGCCCCAGTGCGCTGCTTACTTTTTCAATGGCATCGTCGTTGGTTGAAAGCTGAATTAAATGTATACGGTTTTGCCGGCAAAATTTTTCCAGTTGCTCGTTGGGTTTTAAATAACGCTGCTGGTACTGCTGCCGAGTTTTTTTGCTGCCAGTTTGTATCTGTAATTCATTAATGCCGTCGCTAAGTTTATAACGTCCGGATGCGGGTAGTTCGGTTTCAATCGGGTCAGTGATTTTTATTAATATAATGTCATTGTGTCGTGCAATATTGGCTAGATGCGAGAAAGCCATCTCATCCATGTCGCGAAAATCACTGAGTATGAATACCAGACTTCCTGGGTGTGTTACTTTTCGTAATCTTGCGATGGCGGTAAGCATTTTGCGTTTTGTGTCGTGTGCTTGCGGATTACTGGACTGCCATGCTTTGTGTTTTGTGGTTCGGCCGATAAAGTCGAGTACGGCCGTTTTGCCACGACGCGGTTTTATTTCGTGGTGTTCGTCCGCGGAAAATATCAGGCCGCCGATGCGGTCATTATTGCTTGCTGCACTCCATGCAATTAAGGCAGCTATTTCACTGGCGATGACGGCTTTAAATTTGTTGCGGGTGGCAAACATCATGGAAGCGTTTAAATCGAGGCAAAGTAAAACCGGTCGCTCGCGTTCTTCCTGAAAGGTTTTAGTGTGAGCGGTGCCGGTACGCGCAGTCACGCGCCAGTCCATATTGCGAATGTCATCGCCTGCCTGATAGACACGTGACTCGTCAAACTCCATGCCACGACCTTTAAATGAAGACAGGTAAGCGCCGCCCTGTTTTGCATGAATAATGCTTTTATTCAGTGAAATCCGGTTGGCTTTCAGGCGCAACTGGATTAAAGACTGTGCGCTAATCCAGGTAATGCCTTGTGCTTTGTTGTCGTTGTGACGCATGATTTTATTTTTTT
>CAZYYW010000116.1:0-6419 GCA_964651445.1 uncultured Thiotrichaceae bacterium | reverse complement strand
CACAGAGGTCACAGAGGTCACAGAGTTTTATTCAAATCTGTTTGCTTTTCTCTGTGACCTCTGTGGTCTCTGTGTCTAATTTTAATTGTGTACTAACACGCACTTTATCCCTTGTCCCACGATTTAAAACGCTTTTTACAGTACTTCAATAAATCGTAGTAGTTTTCAAAATATAAATCAAAGCCATCTTCTGATGGTGCGTCAAACTCGCAATAATCATTGGTGTGCTCTCTACAGATTTCTGGGCGGTCTTCATAAATGCCGCAGTCACCATTGATTTGTAAATGTTGGCACTTGCCGTCAACCAATAAAGTCCAGCCATCATCGTCTTTATAGAGTTTTATATTTTGATGTGACACTTGCCACAGCAGTTGCCGAAAATCTTGTTTTGAACGCGGCGTTTCCATGTGTTGGGTGACATAGGTGCAACAAATGGAGGCGGTGCAAAAGGAGCATTTGTTTTCGGTGGTTACCGTGATGCCATTAATTTTTTGAGCCATAGTATTTTATATTTCGTGGGACTGATTACATTATTTCATTTAACGAGCCTGATTTTTTGAGCAGGAACTCACCATTCGGTTGTTTCTGTGCAAAAAAACCAAGGCTTTGTTGCAAGTTGTCGCTGGCGGTGGCAGTCGGTTGTAGCGTGATGTCCACCGTATAATCCGATTGTGATAACAAGGTGGCGTTACCGCTGATTATAATATCACCCTCCTGATTTTTTATTTCAGCATTAAGCTGGTCATCGGATTCTGTTAAGACCACGGTAACATCGCCCAGCGATGCTGTTTCGGCGACCGTTATCATTGCCTCGCGCCATTCTATTTTTCCGTTGGCTATGGGTAACTCACCCTGCTTCCAACTAGCGCTTTGGATGTCTATAGAGATCATGCCGTCTAATTGAGCGAGTGGGATTTTAGCCAGTCGGGCGATTTCATGGGCAGCGATTTTTGCCGATAATTGATTAACAAACAAGCGGCCAAAAAATGAGCTGCCAATTTCTGCATTGAATGCTTCGTTTAAAAACTGTGTGCTTAAGTCGACGGATACTTTGCCAGCAAATAAATCCAAAGGATTAAATGACCATTGGGTTTTTGTTAACTGAATATTGTCAATGCGTATTGAATAGGCTTTTCCGTTCCACAGTGTGCCACCAACACCCTGAATGTTGACTGGGGCGCTTTCGCTAATTAGATCGGTGATGGGTTTTGCTGGGATGGTGGCGATCAGAAAAGTAAGGTACGAGGCTATCGCGACGAATGCATAGTTTCTTTTTTTCATAGCGTTAGGAGGACGTTCAGGTCGTATTCTAAAAACAATTAAGGACGCTCGAAGCTAAGGCGTACATCGGCGCGACCTAGCTCTATTCCGCGTTCAATGTTTGCGCTCGTTACCTGAATGCCATTATGTGTTGATAATGTGTTTAGCCATACTAAAACCTGGTTAAAAGGCGCTTCACTTAGAATAACGCGGGCACCGTTTGTGCCAGAGGACTCTATCTTTTTCAGTGATGATTTCAATCCGGCGTTGTTAATACTTTGTTCGATAACCAGTGAGGTCGGTTTGTTTTTGTCACGAACCGCGCCGCGATTGCCCGCCGCGCGCAGCGTTGCGACTTCACTTGCAGCTTGTTGCATCCACAATAAAACTTCCTGCTGAGATTGTTGTTTCTGCTTTTCTTGTTGCAGCCCCAGATGTATTGGTTCCCAGACCATAAGATAAAACAGGGTGATAACAACGAGTGCGCCAGTGCCGGAAACCATCCACTGCTCTTTTTGATGCAGTGTGTTAAACCATGTTTTTAATTGCTGCAACTGCTCCATTAGCTGCGACCTTCTACACGTATATTGCCTTTCACTTTATTTTTTTCTGAAGAAGATGAGATGATTTTAGACTTTATTTTTACATTCTTGTTCAGGTTTTTATTTAAGGTTTCTACGGCTTGCAAATTGTTGCTTTCCAGGCTGATATCCATTCGATTATTTCTGAAAGTTAGAGATTGTAACGTAATATTTTTTTTGTCGTGGCCTAAGGTGCCAAAAGATTCGGCGAGCAAAAAGATTAGCCCCTGACTACTATTGCCCGCAGCGTTTTTAAGTTCTTTTAGTTTTGACTCCATTTGTACCCGCGGGTTAACAATTCTTCGGCTTTGCGGGAATGCTTTTTTATATATAGTTTCAATGCTTGTTCGGGTTTCAATATTGCTTTGTTTTAATTGTGAATGTTGAAAGCTGGTGAGACCGAGATCCAATATCAGCAAGATTGCCACCAGTGATGCAGCTAAGCGCCAGTGTTGCCAGTAGCCGGCGGTTTTACGTTTAGCTTTGAATGCGTGCTGTAACAGATTGAGTGCGCTGGCTTGTTTGTAGTTACCACAAAACACCACCAGTGGGTGTGTGTTGTAGACGATATTGAGCACTTCAATGTCATCGCTATTGGTGAATGCATCGTCATTCTTTAGTTCGGCGAACGCGCTAGCATTCTCCTGCTCACAGAAAAGCAAGATTTTTTCAGGGCGTTGCTGCGTTTCCTGTTGCAGTTTATTGTTTAGTGCATACGGCAGAAGATCATGTGACAGTAGCAATCCATTATTGATGCCGGTTTGCAGGTAACTGCTGTTATTGAAGTTTAAACAGCACCATTGATTGTCATCTGCCGCCATGCAGAGTGCGTCGGGGATAATTTTTTCGACATTAATGTTTGCTGAACGAAACTGCTGAATAATGTTGCTTAGTATGTTTTTATCAATGCCAACAACCGCAGTAGTGTCACTACCTTTGTTTTTTGAAATAACAAAGTGAAAGTTATCGATGTCGTCGGCAATGAATTCTTCGATAGCGTAGGGCACAGCCTTTAATTGCTTTTGCACGTTAGCTGTTGGCAGTTGCAGTTGGTTGATATGCAGGCACTGACTGTGCAGTAAAACAACGACGCTATGCTCGCCGGCAATTTCACTGAGTTTCGACAGAGAACCACTGGTAATTATTCCGGTGAGTTCACCCGCAGCATTACACCACGCCCATGTTGCCTGTTGTGCTTGGTTTATATTGTAGTGGATGAGTAGAGTATCACTCATTACGCTTTCTCATTTTGGGCTTAATTGTTTTTGGCTTGGTTATTGTTGGGCATGCTTACTGTGTGCGTTGTGTGCGTGAGATGACGGTGGTAACCCCAGCAGCGTCTCGATATATAACGCTGTACATTACCTTGTTCGAGCGGCCAATAATCGCCTGTGTTCGCAGTAAAAAATAGTCGCTACTGATTGATAGTTTATCGGTGCTTGTTATTATCGTGCCTACTTGGGGGAAACCGGTGAAATCGTTAAGATTGTTAAACGGGGTATCCGTACGGTGTTCAATAATGTCCTTCGCCAGTTGCTCAGTCATGTTTGCTGACAAAGATTGTAGCACTTCAGCACTGGCAGTGTTTACGTTGATGCTGATTTTAGTGTTGTTTATGATGAAGGCGCATAAATGCGGTTTCACTCGCTGATAGATTTCATTGTCTTCAAAACCCCGAATCAGGCGCAGTTCACTGATGCTGTGTAATGGTGTGTTGCCGGTGCGGTAGGGCGATTCCAAGTTGAGGTAATAGCCATCTTCTGCGCCATTGGGGTTGGTGGTTTGCAGGTCTACGTCTATCCAGTCAATGATCGCCTGAACGGGGTTATTGCGGATGTTAAGGTTGCTGAATAACTGGCTGATACGGGCGTTTGTTATTGGCTCGATTGCGCCCCCTGATAGCAGGGAGTTGACATTAATGCAGGCATGTAAATCTGAAATTTTGCCCTGTATAGAACCGCCATCGACGGGTAAGGGCGGTAGTTCAATTGCCCAGTTTTCGTCAAGCGAGTCGCGTTGGCTGTCTTTTTTATCCTGCCGTAAAATTCGTTGTGACCACTCTTCTGCTGCCAACAAATAAAACTGCGCCTGATCCTGTGCAATTAAATTCCCCGTGCGACGTACATCAAGTTGCAAACGGGTGCTGATGGTCACGCTAACGGTGGCAGCAATGGTGACGATCAGTAGCGCGGTAATAATGGCAACGCCACGCTGTTTAGCGGGGGTGGTGGGCGGCTTTTTTGAAGTGAGGAAAAGCATCATTAGTTCATCGCATACAGGCGACGAATATCACCCCAGTCATTGAGTTGCAGAACCACTTCGATGGCTATTAGTTGTGTCGCATTGGCGGCATTAGAGCCAGTAGCAGCATTGAGTGGTGGCCATTGTTCATGCCATCGCGCTTCTTGATCGAGGAAACGAATGCTGACGTTTTCCAGATTATCAATAAGAATGGTTTCTTTGGGTTCTGCGCCTGGCGCATTGTCTAACTGCGACCATTGTAACCGTATCAGTTTTTCATCTTCAAATTGGTAGGCGACCCGCAGTAGGCTGCTGCGCAATAAGTTCGCTGGGTTAACGCGTCCGCCACGGGTGAATTCGACCAGTCTGTCGATATTGTTACCGGCAATGATCGCGCCTTGCTGGTTGCCGTATTCATCACGGATGGCGCGCGGTAATATTTGCGTGAGATCACGGCTGATAACGGCAATGCTTCGCTGCACCTGCTGTAATCGTGATAATGCCTGTTCCGATGCGCGGCTGTTGTCCAGCACGTTGGCGAGTCCGCCATACGCCATGATTGCCATAATGGCAAAGATAATACTGGAAATTAGTAGTTCCAGCAGGGTAAAACCTTGCTGTTTTACACGGCTTACAGGCTGTCGGCTAACGGTTGGCATAGCCCGTTAATGTGGTCAAATTTTTGCTGTAATCTTCATCGAGGAATAGTTTAAAGGTTATTTGGCGGGCATTTTTATCTTCGGTTTCTTTGGTGGTGCGTATCCAGTACCAGTCATGCTTGGCCATAGAAGTTGAACCTTTTTTGTCGCCCAAATCGGGAAATTCTTTGGCGATGCGAATTTGTGAAAGCTCATTGACAGCCACCCAATGCGCCAGCGTTTTATTTTTTAGATAGCCGGCATTGTGCGCCTGAGCACCTGATGTGCTGAGCAGTGCGCCCAGTGAGATGGCGATGATGGTGAGTGCTACCATGACTTCAATCAAGGTGAAGCCATGCTGTGATTGGCTATTTGTGACGGGCTTTGTGAGGCTGTTCATTATTATTGTATCAGGTAAATATCTCTAAGGTTTAAAGCTCGCTTTTTTCCGATTTGACCGAGCCATCAAAAAAACCCTTAACAAAGTAACTTTCTTCCACGCCCGGCAGGTAAAACCGAAGTTCGAATTCAGGGGTTATTTCGCCGCTGGAAAGCAGGAATATCTGTGGCTTTATGACTTTTTTGTTTTCATCATCTTCCGCATTAAGATCGAGATCGATGCTCTGGTCAGCAATCGCATCGGTTTTCAAGTTGATCACAATCTCGGTGTCTTCCAGCAGCATTTCCAGTTCCATGTCTGGCGGTAATTCGCGTTGCCGCAGAATTTTATCATTGCTTAGTGGCAGCCACTGATTTTCATTGAAGCGCAGAAAACGGTAACCATCGAGATAAATTTCTATGCCATATTCTTCGCCACGCAGTATAGATTCTTCAACGGCTAACTGCACTAAACGCTCCATGCGCAGCGCTTCTTTTTTGATGGTGTCCGCCGGTGAATCGGTGCGAATAGCGAGCGTGGTGTAGGTGAAAAGAATGGCGACAATCACCACTACAACCAGTAGTTCTAGCAGAGTGAAGCCAGACTGCGTGGTTATCCCGCGATAGATGTGGCGAGCCTTATCCGGTGGGTAAGGTTTTGTTTGCATACACCTTGGCAAGCCTCGGTGATTCTTGAAGGTCAGTTGCAGACCCTGTGTTATTCCGGATCCCATGAACCGATGTCTGTATTGGGACCTTCGCCGCCAAGTGTTGCGTCAGCACCAAGAGAAAAAATATCAATTTCTCCGTGTTCGCCGGGGTTAAGGTAGAGATATTCATTGCCCCAGGGATCACGATTTAATTTTTTAATGTAACCGCCGCGCTTCCAGTTTGCCGGCTCAGGTGCCGAGGTGGGCAGTGATACCAGCGCTTCCAGTCCCTGGTCGGTTGTTGGGTAGACGAAGTTATCCAGTCGATACAAATCCAGTGCACCACCCAATGCTTTAATGTCGTTTTTTGCTTTGGCAACACGCGCTTTGTCGGGGTTATCCATAATGCGCGGTACCACCACGCTGGCTAAAATACCGATAATAACCACTACCACCATTATTTCTATGAGGGTGAAACCGGACTGTTTGTTCTTCATTTTATACGGATTGACTGTTGACTGATTAAGCACTTAAAACTCCAAATGTATGTACAGCGTGGGCTGTATTATATGCGTTAAATTTATTAAACTACCGGAGACGCTTTTAGCAAGCCTGAAATTGTTGGACTTGATCAGAGGTTCCTTAAGGAACCTCTGAATAAGTCGTGAATC
>CAZYYW010000115.1:0-6516 GCA_964651445.1 uncultured Thiotrichaceae bacterium | reverse complement strand
ATAATTTGTAACGTTTAAGACCATTCACCAACCTTAATACATGAGGTTTATCAGCAACCCTGTAAGTAGTCGTGTTAACTTTAAACACGCTCTGTGAACTCTGTGATCTCTGTGCCTATATCTTTATGCCCACTCGTTATCGCATAGACCCTAAATTATTAAGGCAATAAAGTATCACCCATCAAATATCGATCAATCTCACGCGCCGCCTCACGGCCTTCATTAATACCCCACACCACTAACGACTGACCGCGGCGGCAATCACCGGCTGCGAATACGCCATCAATATTTGTCGTATACACGCCATGCTCTGCCTGATAGTTTGAACGTGCGTCATAGTCGATGCCAACGCCATCACTGGCATAGTGTTCTGGGCCAAGAAAGCCCATAGATAACAATACTAGGTCGGCATCCCAGACTTTTTCAGAGCCTGCAACTTCTTCCATATTCCACTTACCATCTACTTTCGTCCAGCGAACCTCAACGGTTTTCACGCCACAAACATTGCCGTTGCCGTCGTCGATAAAGGCTTTGGTTAAAACACAATATTCGCGGGGATCACGGCCATAGCGTTGCTGGCTTTCTTCGTGACCATAATCAACCCGATGGATTAGCGGCCATAGCGGCCAAGGGTTATCTTCGGCGCGTTCAGCCGGTGATTGTGGCAGCAATTCAAAATTAACCATTGATTGACAGCCATGACGTAAGGAGGTGCCGATACAATCCGTGCCGGTGTCACCGCCGCCGATAACCACCACATTTTTATCTTTCGCAGAAATAATGTTACCCGCATTCAAATCAGGATCTAATGCGTCAGAGTTCAATAAGGCGCGGGTATTTTCTGTCAAGAACTCCATAGCAAAATGCACACCGTTTAAGTCACGACCAGGAACTTCAAGGTCACGCGCATTTGTCGCCCCCGTAGTAAACAGTAGCGCATCATTTTCTGCCTGCAATGTTTTAACTTGCACCGCGTTGTCGCCACTGCCACCAACGTCCGCATTGGTAACAAAACCCACACCTTCTGCCAGCAGCAGATCAACCCGGCGCTGCACCACATCTTTGCCTAATTTCATATTAGGAATGCCATACATCAACAACCCACCAATACGGTCAGCACGTTCATAAACCGTTACGCTGTGACCGACCTTGTTGAGTTGAGCGGCGGCAGCCATACCGGCAGGGCCGGAACCAATGACCGCTACTTTTTTACCGCTGCGTTTTTCAGGCGCAAGCGCAGTAATCCAGCCTTCAGCGAAACCTTTATCGACAATAGCATTTTCAATATTTTTGATGGTTACCGCAGGATTGGTAATGCCTAAAACACAAGAGCCTTCGCACGGCGCAGGGCAAACTCGGCCGGTAAATTCCGGGAAGTTGTTAGTTTTGTGCAAACGATTCAACGCTGTTTGCCATTGCTCGGTATAAACCAGATGATTCCATTCAGGGATTAAATTATTCACCGGACAACCATTACCAGACTGGCAAAACGGAACACCGCAATCCATGCAACGCGCACCCTGTGTTTTCAGGTGAACAATATCATGCGTACCGGTAAAAATTTCGCCATAGTCTTTTACTCGCAGACTGACTTCCCGGTAAGGCTCTGTTTCTCGGTTAAACTCTTTAAAACCTGTAGGTTTTCCCATCTTTATTCTCTTTTTAATCGAAGCAAAAACGCGCTACGCTGCCGCCGCTTCTTTTTTTATTTCTTCCAGCACACGTTTGTAATCGGTTGGCATTACTTTAACCATTTGTTTCAGTGTTTCCGGCCAGTTATCAAGCGCCTCTTTAGCAACGTCCGAGCCGGTATATCGCAGATGATTTTCAATTAATATTTTGACTTCACTAATGTCTTCATCAGCCTCCAGCGATTCCAGCTCGACCATGCCCATGTTACATAATGTCGAGAAACGGTTATTCAGATCCCAGATGTAAGCCACGCCGCCGCTCATGCCTGCCGCAAAATTGCGACCAGTTTCGCCCAACACAACTACGCGACCACCGGTCATGTATTCACAGCCATGGTCGCCGACACCTTCAACCACTGTGTTGGCACCACTGTTGCGTACACAGAAACGTTCTGCCGCAATGCCTCTGAAATACGCTTCGCCAGAAGTGGCTCCGTATAAAACCGTGTTGCCAACAATAATGTTTTCTTCGGCAGTAAATTTCGCTTGTTTCGATGGATAAACAATCAGCCGACCGCCGGATAAACCTTTACCCGCATAATCATTGGCATCGCCTTCCAGCTCGATGGTGACGCCTTCATATAACCAGGCACCAAGACTCTGTCCGGCTGAACCCTGTAGTTTTATATGTACGGTATTGTCCGGCAAGGGTTTGCCCTGACGTGCTTTGGCTAACTCATGCGATAACATGGTGCCAACCACGCGGTTAGTATTGACCACCGGCAGTTCCATCGTTACCGTCTCGCCACTTTCGATGGTGGCTTTGGCACGTTTGATAATTTCATTATCCAGTGCTTTTTCCAGACCATGGTTCTGCACCTGAGTGCGATAAACGCCGACTTTGTCATGCGCCTTAACTGCCGGTGTTAACAATGCGGTTAAATCAATACCACTGGATTTCCAGTGGTCAACGGCGGCTTCTGCTTCTAAGACATCGACGCGGCCAATCATTTCATTCACTGTTCTAAAGCCCAATGTTGCCATGTGTTCACGCATGTCTTCTGCCACCATAAACAGATAATTCACTACATGTTCTGGCTTGCCGTTAAACTTTTTACGCAGTTCTTTATCTTGCGTAGCGATACCCACCGGACAGGTATTTAAATGACACTTACGCATCATAATGCAACCCAGCGTGATTAATGGCGCAGTAGAAAAACCAAATTCTTCCGCGCCCAATAATGCCGCAATGGTAATGTCACGGCCGGTTTTTAGTTGACCATCGGTTTGCAATACCACGCGCGAACGCAGGTCGTTCATCACCAGCGTTTGATGGGTTTCGGCAACGCCTAATTCCCATGGCAGGCCTGCATGTTTTACTGAGGTTAAGGGCGAAGCGCCGGTGCCACCATCATGACCTGCGATAACAATGTGGTCAGAAAATGCTTTGGTCACGCCAGCGGCAATGGTACCGACACCAACCTCGGCCACCAGTTTTACGCTGATACGTGCTGACGGGTTGGCATTCTTAAGGTCATGAATTAGCTGCGCCAGATCTTCGATGGAATAAATATCGTGGTGTGGGGGCGGGCTAATCAAACCCACACCCGGTGTTGAGTGGCGAATACGGGCAATATTGGCATCTACTTTGCTGCCCGGCAGCTCGCCGCCTTCACCCGGTTTGGCACCTTGGGAAACTTTTATCTGCAACTCGTCGGCATTGGTTAGATACCAGTTGGTGACACCAAAACGACCAGAGGCAATTTGCTTAATCGCCGAGCGTTTAGAGTCGCCATTTTCCATCGGCGTAAAACGTGCTGCGTCTTCACCACCTTCACCGGTATTGGATTTACCGCCCATGCGGTTCATGGCGATGGCAAGTGCTTCGTGACTTTCTGCAGAAATCGAACCAAAACTCATGGCACCGGTAACAAAACGCTTAACGATTTCTTTTGCCGGTTCTACTTCATCCAGTGCAATAGCGCCGCCATTAACACCTTCTTTAAATTTCAATAAACCACGTAAAGTCGCTCTACGGGTAGAATCATCGTCCGATACTTTTGCGAATTTTTTATAATCATCACGGCTATTAGTGCGCGCAGCCGTTTGAATATTCGCAATGGTTTGCGGATTCCACATATGCACTTCACCGCCACTGCGCCAGTGGAAATCACCCGGATTATCCAGTGCTGGCAGACGCACCACACCGCGAGACGGGTAGGCTTTTTCGTGACGGCGCAAAGATTCTTCAGCCAGCACTTCCAAGTTAACGCCTTTAATACGACTCGCCGTGCCTTTAAAGCAACGCGCGACAACGTCTTCGCCTAAACCAACCGCTTCAAATATTTGTGCGCCTTTGTAAGAGTGTAAAGTCGAGATGCCGATTTTCGCCATCACTTTCAGCATGCCTTTGGCAACGCCTTTGCGGTAGGCGGCAACAATGGCATCGTCATCATATTGCTCGGCATCCAGTAGACCTTCTCGCTGCGATTGGAATAAGGATTCAAATGCAAGGTAAGGATTAATCGCATCTGCGCCGTAGCCAATCAACAAACAATGCTGATGCACTTCGCGTGCTTCGCCGGTTTCCAGGACAATGCCGATACGTGTGCGCTGCTGATTTTTCACCAGATGATGATGCACAGCGCCGGTTGCCAGCAAGGTACTAACCGGTACTCGCTGGGCAGAAATATTTCTATCGCTGAGCACCACTAAACTATATCCCTCTGCAATCGCTGCACTTGCCTGGGCACAGATTTCATCCAGACATTCAGCAAGACCCGAGGTACCCTGCGACTTGTCATAAGTGATATCGATCGTTTTCGATTTCCAGCCACGGTGATCCAGATGTTTGAGTGCCGCCAGTTCTTCATTGGTTAAAATTGGATGCGGTATGCGTAAACGATGCGCATGAAGTTCAGTGGTTTCCAGCAAATTACCTTCTGGGCCAATGTAACATTCCAGCGACATCACCACTTCTTCGCGAATGGAATCAATCGCTGGGTTGGTTACCTGCGCGAATAATTGCTTAAAGTAGTCATAAATCATCCGTGGCTTATCTGACAAACAGGCGAGCGCCGAATCATTGCCCATAGAACCAACCGGATCACGTAATTCACGCACCAACGGCAGCAGCATAAACTGCATGGTTTCAACGGTATAACCAAAAGCCTGCATACGCGGGATAATGGTTTTTGGCTCAAAACCGTGCGATTCTTGGTCACTGCTCGACTTTAATGCAGGCAAGTCGGATAATTTAATTTCCTGATTTTTTAACCATTCACCGTAAGGTCGGCGAGTTGAAAAATCTTTTTTCAGTTCTTCGTCTGAAATCAACTCACCTTTCTCAAAATCTATGAGGAACATTTTGCCGGGTTGCAAACGGCCTTTAAATTTAACATCCGCCGGATCAACATCGACCACGCCCACTTCCGATGCCATAATAACGCGGTCATCGTTGGTCAGGTAATAACGGCTGGGGCGCAAACCATTCCGATCCAGCACCGCACCAATATAATGACCATCAGTAAAAGCAATTGATGCCGGGCCATCCCACGGTTCCATCATCGCTGAGTTAAAACGGTAAAAATCTTTTTTCGCCTGATCCATGTTTGCATCCGACTGCCAGGCTTCTGGCACCATCAACATCACCGCTTCTTGCAGCGAGCGACCGGACATTAATAAAAATTCCAGTACATTGTCGAAATTGCCTGAGTCCGAGCAATCGTTTTCAGCAATCGGAAATAATTGGTTAATTTCACAGCCAAAATCGTCACACTGAATCATGCCTTGACGCGCACTCATCCAGTTGCGGTTACCCAATAGGGTATTGATCTCGCCGTTATGACTCATGTAACGGTTGGGCTGCGCACGGTCCCATGAGGGGAAAGTATTGGTGCTGAAACGTGAGTGCACCATGGCGATATGCGAGGCATAGTCACTGTCTTGCAAATCCAGATAAAAGGTTTTCACCTGCAACGCATTAAGCATGCCTTTGTATATAATAATGCGCGGTGATAACGAGCAAATATAAAACATTTTGCGTTGTGACAGGGTTTTGTCGTAACGCAATAGATGCGTACAACGCTTGCGAATCACGTATAACTCACGCTCAAAATCTTTTTCGACGACAGCATTGGCGTCACCACCAGCAGCAGCACCATTAGCAATGTACAGTTGCATTATTGCAGGCTGAGAAAGACGCGCACTAGGCCCTATATCTGCGCCTTCGGTATCCACTGGTAGCTCGCGCCAACCCAGGCATTTTTGACCTTGCTGCTGAATAATTTTTTCCACTTCGGCGATGCACTGCTGGCGCTGTGACTCGTCTGTTGGCAAGAATACGTTACCGGCGGCATACAGGCCAAGTGCTGGTAAATCCACGGCTAAATCCTGTTTTGCCACTTTCACACAAAAATCATGTGGCATGCCGGTTAAAATTCCCGCGCCATCACCAGTATTCGCTTCACACCCACAACCACCGCGATGCTCCATGCGTTGCAGCATGATTTCCGCATCGGTTACAATTTGATGACTGGCTTTGCCTTTAATATGGGCAACAAAACCAACGCCACAACTGTCTTTTTCAAAGCGGGGGTCATACAAACCTTGCTTATTCGGCAGTGCTCCGGGCAGGGTTTCTGGTAATGTAGCCGCCAAATCCAATCCAGCCGTGGTATCGATTGTTGTCTGTTTTTGCATTGTTGAACTCATAATTAACCTGTAACCATCCGCGCAGCCAAACTAGCGCACAAGTCTAGCGTAATTTTCATAATAAAATCAGGTGATTAGCGCGAATTAACAAAAAACCGCCTCTGTTTTACCGACTAGCCCTGCCGCATTAATTTATCGCCACACACTAACAGCGACGAATTACGGACAAGGC